>NZ_AP023356.1:6077500-6387500 GCF_018324205.1 Actinoplanes ianthinogenes | reverse complement strand
CACCGGGATATCCGGCGGAGCCTTCGACGCCGGAGAGGGACCGGATGATCCCGCGCTCGGACAGCGCCTTCGACGCCTCCTGCCTGGCCGCCTCCGCCAGCCAGGGCCGCGGATACGCCCGATCCGCGATGTAGAACGCCGACCGCAGATCGTCCGGAGCCTCACCGATGCGATACACCGTCACCCAGTCCGGCATGGCCGCCCGGTACGAACCGTCCCACCACCAGTGCGACGCCGGCACGTACTCCGGCAGGTCCTCCGGATCAGCCGGCCCGTGCTCGTCGATCAGCTCCCGGATCGCCGCATCCGCGTCCGCGATCGTCTCCGCGTCCACCAGATCCGCCACCGACGTACCGGCGAAGTCGTCCTTCAGATACTCCAACGCCGAACGGACCCGCAACGCCTGAGCACGCCGCTCCCACCCGGCCTCCTCGATCTCATCGACCTGATAGGCGGCGGCCATCCCCGCGTCCCACCGCAACCGCTCCAACTGCGCCACCATGGCGGGCAGGAAATCACCAGCCGGAAGTTCGCCATCCGTAGTAGCGGAGTGCAAGTCCACCAAGGCAAGAAAAGAGTCCGCGATGTCTCGGCGCACCCAGCGGTCACCCGGGGTCGCGCTCTCCAGACCCCGCAAGGCGAAGCCGCTCAATTCTTCGGGTGTGAACTTGCGACGCGTCACCCTCAGACCTCAACTCTTCCATAGGTTGCGACGCGAGCCGAACCGTCGTCGCCGACAAAGACCCGGACCAGCATGATGAACCTGGCGTCCGCCGTTGCCCTTGTGTAGGTAATCATCGTCTTCCCGCCATCGATCACCGGCGGCTCGACCCGGATCTCACCGATGAGCATGGTCTTCAGAAGACTTCGCGTGTAAACGTCTATCGGATTGCCATCGAACCGATCTTCTCGCGGCAAATCCGACAGATGCTTGTGTGCGTGGTAGGCCTCCGCCTCGGGCATCTCCCATGGCGGGTATTCGAGTTCGGAGAGCCTGGTGTCAACGAGATCCGGGTGCACGCGAACAGGCAGACCGCCGCCGGAGTGCGGTATCCGGGCGATGTGCCCGATGTCCCCGTCCAGACGGGCTTTCAGCTCAGCCAGTCCTTCGTCGGCGAGCATCACCGAAGTGGCGTGCTTCTGCAGCGCCGCCTTGAACTGCTTGGGGGTGAGCTGCTTCCCCTCCTGGCGCAGCTCGTCCTGGAGGACCGGCTCGTGCTCCGCCACCAATTCCTTCCATCTCGCCCGGGCGTACTCGACATGGTTGGCGAACACCCGGACGTTGCCGTGGGACTGCGCGAACGCCCACTGGCGGATCTGCTCACGGGACTCCGGCGTGCTGTGCTTCGGCCAATCACTCAATGCCGCGGCGACCTTCCCCCGCGTCTGCCCGTCAAGATTCTGGAACATCGCGTGTTCGGTCAGGTCGTTCTTCTCGAGCGCGGTCTGGAAACGCAGATCCTTCTTCCGCTGGTCCTCGCGCTGGAACTCCTGCCGTGCCGCGGCGCTCTCCGCGGCGCGTGACTGCACGTCGGCGATGGTCTCGGACCGGGACTCCATCTGGTCGAGCGCGGCGGCCTCCCGGACCATCTGCTCGGCCAGGTGCACCCGCTCGTGCGGCACCTCACCGGTGACCGACCGGTCCATCGCGGACTTCAGATCCGCCGCCACCGCCGCCCGCTCGGTCATCAGCCGCAACTCGTAGGCGTGCGTACGCCCCCCGGCCTCGACCTTGACGAGCAGCGAGATCTCACGCTCCGCCGGCGCGCGAAGGCCGTCCCGGGGATGGGCATACGTGTTCTCCACCCGCAGGGTCCGGCCGCCGTCCCCGACCCCGAACCGTTCCTGCACGTGGTCGTACACGCTGCGCAGGGTGGCCATGTCCGGCGCGGTGACCCGGATGCGGACCGCGTCGAGAACGTCACCGACACGCGCCTGGGGGCGGGCCGGTTCGGTCCAACTGCCCTCGGCCATCCGGCGGACCTCGGCGTGCAGGGCGGCGGCGTCCCGCGACTCGTACGACAACCGCACGTATTCGCCGGTCTGCCGGGCCACCTCGCCGGCGATGTCCCGCGCCTCGGCCCTGGCCGCTGGGAGAACGTCGCGCTCCATCCGGGCGGCGTAGTCGTCCACCAGCGCGCGCTGGCCGGCGTCCGGGTGCAGGCCGACATCGCGGGCCGGGTCCTCGGCCCGCACCGTGTCGGCGAACTGCCGGGCGCGGAGCTCACCGCCGGCGGTGTGGTCGACCTCGTGGGGCACCTGCTCGAACAGCCGGCCTTCCCCCGGGTTCAGCTGGTTGAACTTCTCCAGCCAGCCCTTGCTGGGGTGCAGTGCCTCGCCGGCGGCGAGTTCGGCCAGCACCGTTCCGGCACGATCGATCGCCTCGGGCGTGCTCAGCATCCGAGCGAGATCGGGCGCCGTGGCGGGATCCGCCACGAGCCGGCCGATGTGCTCGGCCAGTTCCGGAGGGAGGTGGGACCGCAGACGGCCCGCGACCTCTTCGGCGGAGAGCCCGGCCGGCGCCTCGCCGCGGGCGTGCTGGACGCCCGCGTCACTGATCGGCTTCACGCCGTTCCAGTCCTGGCCGAGCATCGACTCCTTGCCGATCCAGAGCGCGTCCGGTCCGTGCCGGTCGTGGGCGCCCGCCGTGGCGATGTCGTGCGGGGTCGGATATCCCTCGGTGCCGAAGGCGTGCCGGGCGGCCCGGTTCAGGATCTCCTGACCGGCGTCCCGCTCCTGGCGCATGTTCGCGGCGATCTCGGGCGCGCTGTCACCGCCGTATCGCGCCCGGAGTTCGCCGAGGTCGGCGGAGCCGTCGCCGATCTGCCGCAACGCGGCGTCGATGCCGTGAACGCGGCGCTGCAACTCGGCGAGGATCGGGGTGACGCTGCGGCCCTCGTTGTCGGGGGCCCATTCGTACCCGGCCTTGGCCCAGACGTACGCGCCCTTGTTGACCGCACGGACCTCGATGTGGCTGACCCCGGACTCGCGGTACCACTGCTCCATGTGCCGGTTGAAGCCGGACGCGAACCCGCGCCCGTGCATGTCGGCGTTCAGCTTCAGCGAGGAATGGCGGACCACCAGACTGCCGTCGTGCTCCCGGCGGAACTGCCGGGTCGCGCTGCCGACCGAGTTGCCGTCGGCGTCGCGGACCCGCAGCCGGATCACCACCTCGTTCTTGTACGCGCTGATCGGCGTGCCCCACTCGTCGAACTCGACCCGCAAGCCACCGAACTCGCGCCCCTCGATGTGCCGGGCGAACTCCTCCCGGATGGCGCCCTCCCACCGGCTCGCCTCGGCGTCGGTCTCGGGGATGAGCTCGTCGAACGACGGCCGGCGGCCCTCCTGCTCCCACCGGCGCTCGTCCCAGTGCGCATCCCGGCCCGGGTCGTGGTCCGCTTCCGGTGCCACGTCGCGTTCCGGCACGGCACCGGTGTCGTGGCTGTCGGGTGTGCCGGGATGGCCTCCGGGGTCCGGTGCCGGGTCGGGCGGGCGACCCAGAACGCCGTCCCGCGACAGCAGCTCCGCCTGCCGGTGGACGAACGCCGAGTCCACCGGATGTCCGAGCGCGTGCAGATCCCGCTCCACCCCGAGGATCTCGTCCCGTATCCGGGCCTGCTCGTCCGGCCGCGCCCAGGCTCGGTCGAACTGCCGTTGCAGGTGCACCCGTTCGTTGAGCCGGGCCGCTGTGTGCGGGTCCACCCGGGGCCGCTCCGGCGTCGCCGGGCCGTCCCCGCCGAAGAGCCGGCCGATCGCCGCCATGGTCCGTCGCACCAGACCCTGCGGCCGCGCGTGGGCCTCGGCGTGCTGCATCGCCAGCGTCTCGGTGATCTCGTGCACCCACACCCGGCTCAGCTGCTCGCCGGCCACCCGGTCGTTGACCCGGACGACGTGCGGATCGTCCGCGGTGCCGGACCGCACGGTGGTCTCCGCGAGATCGCGCATCCCGGAGCCGACCTCGGCCCGGAAGTGCCGCACCGTGCCGTCGGTCAGCGTGACGTGCACCCGGTCGCCGTCGGTGGCCACGAAGGACACGCCGTCGCCCGCGAAGTCCTGCGGCAGCACGTCGTGGACCGCCGTGTGCAGTTCGTGCGAGGTCAGCGCGGGCAGTTCGGCGGGGCGCCCGTCGGGCACGAAATCGGTCCGTTCGATGGGGCTCGCGGTATGCCGTGGCCCCTCGGCCGGCGGGTCTTCCGGGCGTACCGGAATCGGGGTCGTCTCGGCCGTGGCCCGGACCGGCGTGGCGGTCTCGGGCGCCGCGGACCTGGCCTCCGTCTCCGGGGCGCGCAGCGTCCGGCCCGCCAGTTCCTCCGGCGTCACCTCGCCCCGCAGGATCCGCAGCACGCCCCGGGCCGCGTCGCCGATCTGGTAGTTCTCGTGCAGGTGGTCGCGCAATCGGGCGGCATCCAGATGACGCTGGTCGATGTTGTCGAGCACCTCGCGCACGTGCCGCAGCCACTCCGCCCGGCGGGCGTCGTCGACGCCGCGCAGGATCTTGTCGACCTGCTGGCGGGAGATGTGGTCGGCGTCGCCGGCCTCGGCGTGGACGGCGTCGAGCAGGGCCCGGACGGTGTTGTGGTCCCGGACCGACGACAGCGCGCCCAGGTCGTGCGGCACGTAGTGCGGGTCGCCGAAGAACATGCCGGCGCCGGTGCCCTCGCCGGCCACCACCGGGATGGCGGCCCGGGCCGCCTCGCTGGCCACCAGGCCGAAACCGTCCTGGATGGACGGCATCAGCACCAGGTCCGCGTGGTGCAGGTCGTTGAGCAGTTCGGCGCGGCCCTCCGGGGTGCCGGACTTGACGAACGGCCGCACCTCGACCGGGGTGCCGGCGATCCGGGAGAGCCGGTCCACCATGTCGGACAGTTCCTCCGGCTTCGCGCCGCGCACCACCAGGCGCACGTCCTCGCCGCCCGCGCGCAGATCGCGGACCAGGCCGGCGGCGAAGTCGACGCCCTTGATCGCGTCGCCGGCCCGGCCCTGCACATAGAGCGTGTGCCCCTGGCGGCCGGCGCGGCCCGGCGGATCGTGCGGGTCGCGCGGCATGTCGGAGATGATGGTGTGCGCCGGCGGACGTCCGGGCTCGCCGGAGCCGGCCAGCCGGGCGGCCTCCTGGCCGAGCAGCGGCCCGATGCCGGTGACCAGGGTGGCGCCCTCCATCAGGGCCCGCTCGGTGTCGGCGTGGCCACGGCCCTCCACGGGGTTGCCGCGGACCGCGTCCAGCACCTCCGGGGAGGTGTGCAGCACGTGCACGTAATCGGCGTCCGGGTAGACGTGCTCCTGGAGGATCCGGGCCACCCCGCCGCCGAAGCGCGAGTTGCCGACCAGGATGTCGACGTGCGGCGGCAGGTTGTCCAGCAGCATCGACATGGCCCGGGTGTCGGGTCCGTTCTTGTGGTCGGTGACGCCCCAGACCTCGGGTACGCCCCGGACGTGGATGCCCTCCGGGCTCTCCCACCGGGTGAGGGCGTGGTCGTCCTCGTCGACCCGGGTGACCCGGCCGTACACGTCGGCGCCGGCCGCGGCGAAGCTCTGGCTCAGCTCACGGTTCGCGGTGATCACGCCGCCGGCCGTCGAGTTGTACTCGGTGCAGACCGTCATCACCCGGGTGGTGCCCTCGGCGACCGGCGCCGCGTCGTTGTTGCGCAGCACCACGTCACGCGGGTTGAGAGTCCGGTGGAAGGTGGCGTCGTCGACCCGGTGCACCCCGTCGCCCAGGCTCGCGATCGCGTCGTGCACCGCGTGCGCGGTGGTCTCCGGGTTGTACCGGTCCAGCAGGTCGAGCCGGAGCTCCGCGGCGCGGTCGCGGGCGCCGGGCAGGTCGTCGATCGTCCGTCGCAGATGGTCGGTGAGGGCGGACCGGTCACCGACCGCGTGGTCGCCCAGCCCGTCGCTGACCCGCAGCGGATCGGTGAACAGGCGTCCGGCGCCGCTCTCGGCGGCCACCACCACCGGTACGCCGTGCCCGGCCGCCGAGGTGACCGCCGTGTCGAGCGCCGCGGTGGTCCGCGGGTCGACGACCACGTCGGCGCCGTGCCACAGCTCCCGCCGCCCGGCCGGGTCGTCCGGCAGCCGCACGATCTCGACCTCGACCCCGGCCCGGTCGGAGAGCGCCAGCCGGTGCCAGCCGGTCGCGGCCTCGTCGGCGTCCGGGATCGCGATCCGCAGCCGCACGTCGACGCCCTGGTCGCGGAGCTCCCGGACGGCGTCGGCCGCCTGGGTGTGCGCGGCGAAGTCGTCGTTCGCGACCAGGACGTGGTAGCCGCCCGATCCGGGCTCCCGGACCGGCGCGATCGGCCCGCCGTCGATCGGCGGGACGATCTCGTGCACCGGCGGGATCGGCTCCCGGCCGTGCGCCTGCAACGCGGTGCGCAGCCCGTCGGCGACCTCCGGGCCCATCGCCACCACCACGTCGGCCTTGGCGATCACGTCGAGGTGCTTCGGGTCGACCGGCACGCTGTCGAGGATCTGCACCACCCGGGCGTCCGGGAAGGCGTCCCGTCGCGCCTCCGCGACACCGGCCGTCTGTCCGTAACCGACCAGCACGTCGGTGTCCGCGGGCAGGTGGTCCGGACGCAGCAGCGGGCTGATCCGCCCGGTGACGCCGGGGATCGGGTCGGCCGGGACGCCGTGCACCCCCGGGCTCAGCTCGCCGCCCTCGATGCCCGGGATCCGCAGTCGCACGTGGTCGCCGGTGGCGCCGAGTCCGGCCGCCAGCCGGCGCAGCGTCCCGTGCTGCAACTCGCCGTCGGCGGTGTCGTCGAAGGCGAGCAGGTGCAGCGGCTCGGTGTCCCGCGGACGGACCGGACCGGCATCGCCGATGATCTCGCGGCGAGTGGCCGCGCCGGGATCGTCCGGCGACAGACCGAGGTGCCGATCAAGAAGATCAAGTTCACGTCTTGCGTACGCGGTGTGCTCCGGCTCCTCGGCCAGCGAGCGCAGATGGTCCCGCTCCGCCAGCCGCCCCATGTCGTGCGGGCTGAGCTCCCGTCCCGGGCCGGCCTCACCCGGCCGCAGCGTGTCCGGCGGATGCAGGTCGAGTCCGTGCCGGGCGCGCAGCTCGATCGCGCCGATCTCGGCCACCTCGTGCGCGACGGCCCGGGGCACGGCGAGGTCGCTCGCCCGGTCGGAGACCTCGATCCGGTACCCGCCGTCGGGCGGCGGCAGGTGCCCGTCGGGCAGCGGCCGGCCAGCGGCGTCGACCGGCACCGAGCGGGCCACCGCCCCGTCCGGCAGGCTGTCCGCGGGCACCACCTCGATGGTGTGCCGGGTGCCGGCCGGCGTCAGCTCTCGCAGCGCGGGCTCGGCGAGGGCGCGGACCGCCGCCGGGTCCGCGACGTCCCGTGCATGGCCGTGGAAGTCGCCGCCGGGCACCTCGGCCGCGGTGATCGGGCCGCGGAGCACCTTGTGGCCGTGCCAGTCGCCGCCGTCGAGCAGCGCGTCCTTGCCCACCCAGTGCGCGTCCGGGCCGCGCTGGAACGACCATCCGACGTAACGGACCTCCTGCGCGGTCGGGTACTCGTGGGGCGCCAGCACGCCGCGACGGACCCCTTCCGCGCGGTCGACCAGGCCGGTCGCCTCCTGCCGGATCTCGCGCATCTGGCCGGCGAGCTGCTCGGGCGTGTTTCCGCCGTACTTCTCGTAGAGCGGCCGGAGCTCGCTCTCGCCGAGCCGGGACAGCCGGGACAGGTGGTGGTCGATCTCGTGGATCTGGCCCTGGAGAGCGCTCATCACCCGGCCGCCGCCGTTCGGCTCCCAGGTGTAGCCGTCCCGGGCCCAGGCGTAGGCGCCGGCCTTCACGGCGTGCAGCTCGATCCGGATCCGCGGCGCGTCGGACCGCTGGTACCAGTCCTCCATGAAGTGGTTCAGGTCGGCGGCCATGCCGTGGCCCTGGACGTCCTTGCGCAGGAAGAGCGCGTCGATCTTGACCCGCAGCCCGCCGTCCGGGTCACGCTCGAACTTCCAGCCGCCGTGCCCGACGCTCGTGCCGTCCGGGGACTTCACCGTGAACTTGACCGTCACCCGGTCCGCCTCGGTGCGCACCGAGCCCAGCTCGTGGTTGTAGTTGGCGTGGTCCGGGCCCATCAGCTCGACCCGCAGGCCGGCGAACTGCTTGCCGTCGAGCTTCGCGGCGATCGCGTCGCCGATCGCCGCGTTCCAGGCCGCCGCGTCCGCCTCGGAACGCGGGATCAGGTCGATGACCTCCGGCGTCTCCCCGGGCCGCCAGGGCGGGTCGTGGGCCGGCGGTGCGGTCTCGGCGTGGTTCAGGTCCAGCGCGTGACGGACCTCGTCGGTGGGGTGCGGCGTCTCCCCGCGCGGCGGGGCCTCCGGCGTGCCATGTGGCGTCTCCCCGCGCAGCGGGGTATCCGGCGTGCCGTGCGGCGTCTCCCCGCGCAGCGGGGCCTCCGGGTGCGGCGTCGGTGCCTTCGCTCCGTGCCAGCCGGTGCCGAGCATGGCTTCCTTGCCGACCCAGGTGGCGGTGGGCGCGACGTTCTCGTGCCGGCCGATCTGGCTGATCTCGTTCGGCGAGGGGAAGTCGCGGTGCCCGTAACCGGCGGCCCGGGCCCGGGCGACCAGCTCCGACGCCTCGGCCTTCTGGCGCGCGATGCCCTCCATGGCCGACGCGGCGTCCGGGTAGCCGTACCGGTCGGTGAGGAACTGGACGGTCTCGTCCTGCTGGTGCAGGACGGCGTTGGTCAGTCCCTCCAGGTCGCGGCGCAGCTGCCCGATCGCCTTGTCGAGCTTGTCCAGCACCCGATAGGCCTCTTCGGAGTTCGTGTGGTTCCAGTCGTAGCCGGCCCGCGCCCACGCGTAGCCGCCGACCGACTTGCCGGCCTGGATGGTGATCCGGTCCACACCGGACTCGACGTACCAGCCCTCCATGTGGCCGTTGAACGCCTTGCTGAAGCCGCGGTTCTGGTAGTCGGCGTGGATGTCGAAGTTGTAATGGTGTACCTCGAACCGGCCGCTCTCCGCGTCGACGCTGAACCGGCGGACCGCGTTGCCGACCTCGTGGCCGGTGGCCGGGTCGACGACCGACACCCGGACGTCGAGGTGGTGGCTGCCCGCCTCGACCCGTTCGACACGCACGTCGAGCCCGGCGAAGTCCCGCCCGGCCAGCTCCCGGGCGAACTGCCGATGGACGGCCTCGGTGAACTCCGGGCTCGCCTCCCGGGTGTCGGAGAAGAACTCACGCAGCGACGGTCGCGGCTCACCCGGACGCCGCGGCCCGTCCCCGCCGTCGTCCCGCCGAGCCGCCTCCTCCTGCGCGAACCGCTCCCGCTGCTCAGCCTCCCGCTCCCGAGCCTCGCGCTCCCGCACCTCACGCTCACGGGCGTCCCGCTCGCGCGCCTCGCGCTCACGGGCCTCCCGCTCCCGAGCCTCCCGCTCCCGCGTTTCCTGCTCATGGCGGGCGTTCTCGCGTGCCTCGTGCTCGCGTCGAGCCTGCTCACGGGCGGCCTCTTCCCGGGCGGCCCGCTCGTGCGCGGCCTGCCGGGAGCCGGCCTCCTCAGCGCCCGTCCGCACATGGTCGACCGCCTGATCCGCGAGGTGGTCCACGGTCCGGGCGATCTCCGCGTCCGATTTGGGCCGCATCCCGCCGTGCTCCGACTGCTCCGCCAGATGATCGGCGGCCCACCGGCCGAACTGCTCCGGCCCACCGCGCCCCCGCAACTGCCCGGCCACCTGATCCTGGCCGAGCCGCTCCACCGGCGGCAGATCCGTCCTGGCCGACGGGTGGCGGTTGACCACCTCGACGGGCTGCGCGGGCGCGTCGTCCCCACGAAGCACCTCGAGAACCTGAAGCGCATCCTCCGCCGGCAACCGATCCTGCGGCATACCGTCATGCGGCGCCCCGTCGTGAGGCGGCAGCCCGTCATGGGGAGGAGCCCCCTCGTGGGGCGGCGGCCCGTCGTGGGGCGGCGGCCCGTCATGCAGCGGCGGCCCGTCATGCAGCGGCGCCCCTTCGCGGGGCGAACCGAAGTCATGCGCCGGCCCGGCCTCCCGCATCGGCACTTCAACCCGCGGGCTGAGGCGGTCCGCCACCTCACTGTGCAGCGCACGCCAGGCCGCATCAAGACTTTCGCGTACGTACGCAGCACGCGCCGTGGGCTCGGCGGGAACGTGCGCCGAGAGCCCCACGCCGGCGTCCCCTTGCTGCCGCCATCCACCGCCCTCGACCGGCTCCAGATGCGGCCGGACGACGACGGCGTGCCCCGGCGGGATCGACTCGTTGACCTGGATCTTGACGTCGACCGTGACCCCGTCGCCGTAGTGCACCCGCAGCCGCTGGTTCTCCGCGTCCCAGTCGGCCCGGTACGGCTGATCCCCCGCGCCGGCCTCCCGTCCGGTGTAGACCAGCTCGCCCAGTTCCCCGTTGATCGTCGTGGTGACCTCGTGCGCGGCGGCGATCGGCTGCTCCGGCGCCCGCACGTCGATCGGAACCAGCCGCGACTCCTCCGCCCGCGGCACCTCCACCTCGGGCGCCGGACGCTGGACACCGGAGTCCCGGTCACCCGCGGGCGTCTCCGCGGCCGCCCGCTCGGGGACGCCACCGTGGTCGCCGATCGGCGCCTTGGCCATCGGCCGCCCGTCCCGCAACTGCGGATACGACCGTCCGGTCGAACCCTCGTCCCCCGCGGCCGCGCGCAACTGCTCGTACTGTCGCCTCAGCTCGGGAATCTCCGGGAAGTGGTCCCTCGCCCACCCGGCGAGCTTCTCCTTGCCCCGGCCGAACGTCGCGTTACGGAACTTGTCGTGCTGCGCGTCCACGCCGCGCGCGTGCTCCTCCAGCAGCGGCCGGTCGATCCCCCGCTCCGCCAGCCGGATGTACTCCCGGAGCCGGACGTGGTACTCCACGACGTGGTCCTGGGTCTCGCTGAGCACCCCGCGGGCGGTGCGCATCTCCTTCGGCGTGTTTCCGGGACGTTCCCGGACCGCCTCGGTGGCCACCTTCCCCTCGAACCGGTCCACGAGCTGGCGAACGTGGTCCACCTCGTGTTCCAGATCGAGGAACCGCATCCCGTCGAGGTGCCGAACCTCCCGCTCGGTGCGCAGCAGATGCTTGCCGGTGGCGTCATAGACGTCACGCTGCACGGCGCGGGCGCCCTCCGGGTCCACGACGAGCTTGAACCCGTGCCGATCGAGATACTCGGCAACCGCCGGGAAGTCCGGATGCAACTCCATCCGTACGGTTCCCTGCCGAATCGTCTCCGGCGTAGCCGGATGCCCGACCTCAGCCCCCGCATCCCGCATGGGATACCCGGCGTCGTCCGCCCGCCCCGCGGTCCCGTCCTCACCCCGGCCCGGGGCCGCGTCCTCCGACCGCCCCGCGCTACCGTCCTCACCCCGGCCCGAGGCCGCGTCCTCCGCCCGCCCCGCGGTCCCGTCCTCACCCCGGCTCGTGGCGGCGTCATCGGCCCGCCTCGTGGCGGCGTCATCCGCCCGGCCAGGGGCCGCCTCATCCGGTCGGCCCGCGGTCGTGTCCTCAACCCGGCCCGTGGCCGCGCCATCGGGACGGCTCGTCGCCGCCTCGTCCGGCCGGGCCGTGGCCGGGTCGTGCGGTGGGCCGTCGTGCGGTGGGGTGCCGTCGTGCTCGGTTCGGACGGGCGACTCGCCGTTCCGCGCCGAGCGGTCCCCGGTGGTGGCGTCGCGATGCGCCGGCCCGGCCGCGCGATCCACAACGGACGCTTCGCCGCGCGCGGGAGCAGCACCGCCGTCGGTGCGGCGAGGTGCGTCTAGGGGACCGATGACCGGGGCAACATCGCTGTCCCGGCGTTCCGTACCGGTGCGCGGTTCGGCGGTGTCCCGTGTGGAGCCACCACGATCGGCGGCCGGCCGATCCGCACGCGTGTGATCCACCCCGCCCCGGTCGGCTCCGGGGTGCTCGCCAGCCGCTCGATCGGGCACCGGATGATCCGCACCGACCCGGTCCGCGCCAAAACGGTCCGCGCCGATGCGATCCGAGCCAAGACGGTCCGCGCCCAGACGGTCCGCGCCCAGACGGTCCGCGCCCAGACGGTCCGCGCCCAGACGGTCCGCGCCCAGACGGTCCGCGCCCAGACGGTCCAGCCCCACCCGGTCGGAGCCGACACGGTCACCACTGCTCCGGTCCACAGTCGACGCCGGATGTTCCGCCGACGTCGTGGCCCGATCCGCCGCCTCGCCGGTGCGGTCGGACGGCTGGCTGGTGCGATCGGAAGCTTCGCTGGTGCGACCGGAAGGATCGGTCGTGCGGTCGGCCGGTCCGCTGGTGCGGTCGGCCGGAGGCGAACCGTCGTGACCGGCGCGATCACCGGACACACCGGCACGATCGCCGGAAGCCGTGGTGTGATCGCCGGACGGCGCGGTGCGGTCGGCGCCGTCGGGCGGGCGGTCGGCGCCCACGGCGGGACGGTCTCCCCCGGCGACCGCCCGCTCACCCGGTCGCGCCGGGTCGCCGGCCGGTTCGTGCCGGGAACCCGGCTGGTCGGGACTCGTCGTCTCGTCGCGGGCGGGGGTGGGGGGGTCACCACCGGGCGGGCGGTCGTCCGCCGTACGCAAGCTGTCTGCCCCGTCGCGGGCGGACCCGGCGGCGGGGTCGCTCGCCGGACGGGCAGCGGTCGTGTCCTGTCCCCGGTCTCCGACCGGTTGATCGGCGGCTGCCGGGGCCGGGCGATCCGGCGCGGCCGGGCGATCGGTGACCGGGGTGTCCCCACCGGCGCGGGCCTGGGCGCGGTCGCCACCCGTCGGGCCGGCGGACCGGCCGCCCCCGTCGCCGGCCACCGGAGTCTGCCGCTGGCCGCTGCCGCCTCCGCCTCCGCCGCCCGCTTCGGTGCGCGCCGGAGCGGCGGCCGATTCCGGGCCGGGAGCGGCCGACGGGCCCCAGTGTTCCTTGGCGGTCGCGACGTCGGGGCGGTCGGCGATCTCGGTGGGGTGCATGCCGGTGCCGTCGGCGTTCTGGAAGCTGACGTAGCCGTCGCTGGTGAGCAGCAGGTGCGAGCTGCCGTCCGGCATCGACGAGACGACGTTGAAGCCGCCCTCGTGGCCGGGCAGGACGTGCAGGTCCTGGCCGATGCGCAGCTCGCCGCCGCCGAGGTTGGCGTGCTCCAGGTGGGTCTGCCCGCCGAAGATGGCGCCGGCCATGGCGCCCTGTGCCGCGCCGTGCCCGACGTTGGTCCAGCTGAAGTCGTGGTTCGGATCCTGGAGGCCGGCGATGCCCTCGCCGATCGCCGCGGTCGCGCCACCGGCGAACGCGCCACCGACGGCGTGCCCGAGCGGTCCGCCGAACATGCCCGCGCCGAAGGCCGCGCCCTGCATGGTGCTGTTGCCGATGTGACCGAAGTCCATGTCGGTGCGGTTGCCGGAGATCTGCTGGAGCCCCTGGGCGATCAGGTCGCCGCCGCCCATCATGGCGCCGCCGAGGGCCATCCGGGTGCCGACGAACTTGGCGAACTCCCGGCCGAGCGCCGACTTCTCGATCGCGCCCGCCGCGAGCTTCTCCAGCTCCTTGCCGGTCGCCGTCTCCGCGGCCTTGCGCATCTCGACGCCGGCCCACTTGTTCAGCAGCTGCTGGCGGATCTCCTTGGACAGCTCGCGCTTGAGGGCCTGGCGGGTCTGGTTCTTGAGTGCCCCTTTGAACCCCTGCCGGGCGAGACCGCGCAGCTGCTGCGCGGCGAGCTTGTTGGCGACCGCCTTGGAGATGCCGCGGGCCATCATCTCCCGCGGCCGCAGCGAGCGGAGCACCTGGCCGGGCAGCTTGCGCAGCTCGTCGCGGGTCATCTTGCCGGCCACCGACTTGCCGAAGTTGCGCAGCGCGCGCCCGCCGGCCCGCAGCCCGTACTTGCCGAGGTTGAGCGCTCCGCGACCGGCTGCCGCGGCGCCCCGCCCGGTCGCCGCCGCGCCCCGGCCGATCGCCCGGGGCGCGCCCTTGGCGACCATGCCGGGCAGTTTGGTGAAGAGTTTGCCCAGGGCCCGCAGGGTGGTCCGCAGGGTCATCTGGGTGATCTTGTGAAGGGTCGTCTCGCACAGCTTCTTGATCGCGAACTTGCTGCCGGCGATCAGGCCCATGGCCGGGCCGAGCGAGGCGCCACCGGTCGGGATCGCGGCCGCGATCAGCGGGATCAGCGAGGCCGCCAGCATGAACAGGTTCAGCGCGGCCATGTACTTGAGCAGCTCGACCTCGAGGCCGTAGTTCTGCACGAAGTTGCGCATGCCGGCGGCGCTGTCCGCGTTCCCGCGCAGCCCCTCGAGGTAGGCGAACCACTGCTCGACGAACTCCTGGGCCGCGCCGTCGCCCGACCAGTTCTCCAGGAGCGGGTTCGCCATGACCGAGATGTCCTGGTAGGCCCCCTGCATGGCCTCGGCCAGCTCACCCCACTGATCCGCCAGGTCGTAGATGGCGTTGGCGTTCGCGAGCGGGATCTGACCGAAGATGATCTCCCCGACCGTGCTCCGGGCACCGGGGATCCACTGCTCGATCTCGGCGAACCAGTCGACCAGTGTGGTCAGGAATTCGTGATCGTCGCCACCGCTCATCGGGCCGGGAACCGCACTCAGAGGGCCTTGCGGATGTCGCCGGCGGCGTCCTCGTCCGCGGATTGATAATTGACCATGGCATTCGCCACGGTCTCACCGACGCGAATCAGCATGGTGCCGCAGTACCGGCAACTTTTGACGACGGCCTCATTCGACTTCGACGTGGTGCCCTCGGAGTCGGTGATCTCCTCGAAGTACTTCTTCCGGTATTCGTCGGTGTACTTGTCCTCCGGGAGCGCCCGAGCATTCTCGTGCGAGGTGATGCCGTTCCTGATCTCGTCGACCCGGTTCTCCAGGTCCCGGCCCGCGCGCTGCATGCTGTGGCCGATCTCGATCAGCGAGGCGGGACTCGTCCGGATCTGCACGAACTCACCCATTCCGCTCCCCCATCTGGCGGCGGACCTCGGCGTCGTGACTGCCGACGAAGTTCTCGATGCCGGCCTGGCTGCCGAGTGCTTTCAGGTCGCCCGGCATGCTGTCGGCGAGCACCTCGCGGCTCTGCCGGCCGGCGTCCTCGATCGCCGCGCGGACCGTCTGCACGATGCTCGCGGAGAGCGCCTTCGAGTTGGGCTGGCGCAGCACCCGCGGGTCGATGTCCAGCTCCAGGAGGTGGCCACGCGGCCCGACGACTGCCTTGATCATCCGATCCGGCGACCAGGCCGTGCCGGTGATCTCGAGCATCCGCTGCTGCATGGCGGGAATGTCAGCGGTCGCCTTCCGCAGGTCCGCGAGCATCGCGTTGAGCGCACCCCAGTTGGGCCGCCCCGGAACGTCAGCCACCCCACACCTCCCCGGTTTTCCCGTCCATCATGAGGGACCGACCGGCCGCCGGCCACAGGCCGGCGGCCGGTCGCACTCACATCCCGGCAGCGATCTGCTGGTCGATCTGCTGCATCCGGTCCGCCGACGCGCCGAGCTTGACACCGACGCTGGACAGCGCGGTCTTGATCTCGTTGGCGCCCTGGTTCCACTTCTGCCGGGCCTCGTCACAGGCGGTGCCGGCGGCGCCGGTCCAGTCCTGCGCGAACAGCTGCGTGAAAGCGGTGTAGAGGTCGTTCAGCTGCTGGTCCATCTGGCCCTCGAAGGTGCCGATGGCCGCCGCGACGTCGTTGATCTGGCCGAAGTTGTAGGTGATGCTCATGACTCGCCTCTCCGATCTTCGTCTGCGTCAGCCGCGGAGGATGCTGATGACGGAACTGTCACCGGTCGAGGCGGCCGCGGCGCGGATCTCCTGCGCGGCATCCTCGTCGTGCACGCCGTACTGCTTGGACGCGTTGCTCATCTTCCCGGCGAGCTCGTCCAGCGCGTTGATGATTTTCTTGAGGCCGTCGTTCAGCTGAACGGACACGTCCTGCAGGGCGTTGTTCGCGGTGCCCTGGAAGCCGCCGCCACCGAGCGTCTGGATGCGCTCCAGGAGCTGGGCCATGCCCTGGGCAACGCTCTGCCCCGTCTCCTCGCATCGCGACGCCATCGCGTTGAGCTGATCCTGCGTGGCATGGACCTGTCCCATACCCGGAGTTCCTGACAAGGTGGTTCACCCCGATTCTCGTAGTCGGCGCACCGGGAGCCGTGCTTTCCGGAACTTCTCGCCGCGCCATTTGGGCTATGTCCTGTCGTACACCGGGTGGCTCAAGTTGGTTCGAACCCCCGCATCGACGAAGGCGTACTCTATAACGTCCGCCTGATCATCGGCCGTCATACTAATCTGGCGCGACGATGGCCGTTCAAGACCCGTCGGGGAGGCGTCATGGGAGAGCAGGCTCCGTTCGACGATCAGGGCATCGCCAATCCGTACTCTGATCAGACCAAGGCCAACACGCACACACCATGGCTCGCCGACGGGCCGCCGGTCGATGTCGACCTCGACGGCCTCCGGGAGTACGCGAAGCTGATGATGAAGGCGCAGCTCGATCTCTCCAGCCGGCGCACCCACCTCAGCCAGCTCTTCGAGTTGCCCGTCATGGCGTGGGACGGCGACGTGCTCGGCGAGGCGGCCGCGGTCCGCTCCCAGATGAGCGCGAACGCCAGCGAGTTCAACACGTACCTCGCCAACCTCGGGCAGTCGCTGATGAACATCGGGTCGGCGGCGCAGACGATCGCCGACATCTACGAGCACGGTGACGCCACCTCCGCCGCCTCGCTGAACGACGTCCTGTTCGCCTTCGGCGACAAGTCCGTCCCGCGGCCCCACGGCCTGCCGTCCTACCTCGGCAAGACCTACGCCGACGCGATGGCGGAGGGCGCCAAGGAGGGTGGCGCGGCCGCCGACAGCGCCGAGTGGGTCGACCAGGGCACCGTCGTCAACGGGCCGTACCACACGTTGCAGACCTCGGTGGCGAACGGTCAGCGCCGGACCGTCGAGACGATGACGATCCCGAACACCGGCACCACGGTCGTCACCACCACCGTGTACGACAAGAAGGGGAACGTGGTCTCCACGTTCTCGACCCGGACCGAGACGACGTACGACTCCCGGACGAACACGCAGACCACCACGGAGACGACGACCGCCGGCAAGACCGTCACCGGCAGCTCCACCAGCGTCAAGACGTACGCGAACGGGGAGGTGGTCCACGAGGTGACCACGTCCAAGGACGGCAGCGGCACGGTCACCGGCCAGAAGAGCACGGACGTGAATCGTGAGACCGGCGTGCGGACCGACGTCACCAGGTCGGCGGACACCAGCACCGACGACAAGAACGATCTGAAGGAAACCGACCGGGTGGTCTACGGCAAGGAGACCAAGAGCGAGAAGACCGTGACCAAGGAGATCGCGGAGGACTACTACCCGGAGGGGACGAGGGGCTGACGATGGGCGTGGAGTACTGGGGCGCCAGCGCCGACCCGAACTACGGCTACAGCCCGTACAGCGGGCAGCTGCACTACGGCAGCCACGCGGCGTCCGACGCGCCGTTCACCCAGAAGGCGGGCGAGGGCAACAACACCACCATCGAGGAGATCCACCGCAAGATCCACAACATGCATCCGGAGCGGATCGCGGTCCTCGCCGACCAGTGGCAGAACGCGTGGACGCTGATGAGCGAGGTGCGGTCGTACCTGCTCGCCGAGAGCGAGGCGCTGGAGAAGGAGTCCTGGAAGTCGCCGAAGGCGCGCGAGGCCTTCCTGAAGATGGGCCCCGGCCAGTCGCTGGCGTACCTCGACGTCTGGATGGACGCGGCGCAGGTCAACGTCACCCAGCTGCGCCACGTGGTGCTCATCACCAAGGCGGCGCAGAACTCCATCGACGACCTGGTGGATCAGTACAAGAAGGACCTCGGCGCCGCGGCCGACGTCACCGGCATGGACCAGCTCGGTCACTGGCTGACCCACTGGAACACGACGTGGACCGACGCGGAGAAGAACGAGGCCCGCGACGACATCAACGACGTCAAGAAGGACTACCAGGAGCGGGCCCAGCGGATCGCGTACTACTACGGCAACGAGATCTACGGCTACATCGGCAAGCTGAGCAACGGCATGGGCCCGCCGGTCCGGCCGATGGACGCGGTCCTCAACACGCCGGGCAAGCCGCCGACGCCGGCGCTGCCCAACCTGCCGGGTGGCGGCGGGGGCGCTCCGCCACCGCCGGCCTTCGCCAACACCCCGCCGCTGCCCGGTCAGGGCAACGCGCCGACGCTGCCGCCCGGTGCGAACGACCAGGTGAAACTCCCGGACGCACCGGGTGACCAGCCGGGCGGCAACCAGCAACCCGGCCAGCAGCCCGGCGTCCTGCCGGTGCTCCCGCCGCTGCCCGGGCAGTCGACCGTCCCGCCGCCGAACGCCGTGCCGCCGCCCACCGGGCTGCCGGGACTGCTGCCCGGACAGCTGCCGCCCGCGTTGCCGGGCAACGGCGTGCTCAAGCCGCCGGCCTTCGGGCCCGGCCTGACGCAGAACGCGCCCGGCCCGCTGTCCCCCGGGCTCAAGCCGGGCACGTCGGCGCCGACCTCGCCGCCCAACCCGGGCCAGCTCGGGCGGAACTCGTTCGGTCGCGGTCCGGCACAGCCGCCCGGCACGGGGCAGCCGCCCGGCCGTACCCTGCGCCGCCCCGGCAGCACGAACCCGTCGCAGCCCGGCCGCCCCGGCGACCGCCGCCGCGGCGAGGACCGCTCCCGGCAGACCGGCACGCCGTACGAGGGTGAGGAGAGCTTCAGCCGGCCGCCCGGTGGCATGCCACCCGTACTGAAAAATCCCGCCGGGGACCGGGACCGGCGCCGCCCCGGCAGCACCGAGGAGTTGCGCCCGACGACCCCTGCGAGCGGCGACGCGTTCCGCCCGGACGGCACCGCGCCGCCGGTGCTGAACCGGCCGACCGGCCCGGCCACGCCGCCGTCACCCGCCCGGCGCCGCGAGACGACGCAGCGGGACCGGCAGCCGACCGCCTGGGCCGACTACTTCGGGTCGGAGCAGGCCCGTGTCGAGGCCGGTTCGGGCATGCTGGAAGCGCCCTCGGTGCCGCCCACCGGCGCCGGCGTCTCCCGGCTGGAGGAGATCCCCCGGGGTCTGCGCAGCCGGGCCGCCACCCAGGCGGCCGGGCAGCACCCGCAGGGCACCGTCTCGCCGGAGCTCAGCAAGCGGCGGACCACGGCGGAGCCGACCCCGGCCGGGCCGCAGGACGACGAGGCGCCCGGGATCGTCACCGACGAGCGGGCGTTCGAGGTCCAGACGCCGGGTGGTGGTGTGGTCACCAGCAAGCGGGACGAGCCGGTCTACGAGCCGGAGATCCGGCGGGCGCTCGGCGGAGGGCAGTGATGAAACTCGGGACACCGGCGAACTACTACGTTCGCGTACGGTTCGCCGGTTGGGAGGACACGCCCGACCGACAACATCTCCACCGAGGCAGCTACACGGTGACCTTGAACATGTTGCCGGAGATCGCCTTCGTCGATGACCTCGGTCACCTCGGTCCGCCGTGGCGGGAGTCGGCGCTCCCGCCCGAGGAGGCGGGCGACCTCGTCGACGCGGACATGGTGCGGCTGCTCACGCTCCTGCAATCCCGGTACACGGTGACGCCGAACGACGCCCTGGCCGGGCAGACCGACCGGTTCGCGCTGCCCTGGGGCTTCGACGACCGGCAGGAGGGCGTCGTCTTCTACACCGATCGCGCGGAGTTCGCGGTGCTGCTCGACGATCTCGCCGCGCTGGCCGACACCGAGGCGGGGAACGTGCACTCGACGGTCCGGCGCGACGCCGTGCGGGACCATCCGGTGATTCGGTTCATCGAGGACCGGGTGCTGAAGTCACCCCTGCTGCATCCGATGGACGCGCAGTCGGCCGGGCTCTCGGAGCGGCCGGGCTGATCAGGCGCGCGGAGGGCAGTGATGAAACTCGGGACACCGGCGAACTACTACGTTCGCGTACGGTTCGCCGGTTGGGAGGACACGGCCGAACGCTCCGCCCTCTACCGCGGCGTGTACACCGTGATCCTCAACGAGGGGCCGGACATCACGTTCGTCGACGACCTGACCCGGTACGGCCCTCCGTGGCTGGCGTCGTCGTTGCCACCCGAGGAGGACGGCGACCTCGTCGATCCGGACATGGTCCGCCTGTTGGAGTTGCTGCAAGCGCGATACGTGGTGACTCCACATGACACCCTGGCCGGCCAGACAGAGCGGTTCGCCCGCCCGTGGCCGATCGAGGAGAACGACCAGGCCGTCGTGTTCTATGTGAGCCACGCGGAGTCCGCCGCGCTGCTCGCCGAACTCGAAGCGCTCGCGGACAGCGAGCTGGGCAACCGGTTCCCGGCGGCCCGGCGCGACCAGATGCTCGACAATCCGGTCATCCGCTTCATCGAGGACCGGATCCTCACGTCGCCGTGCCTTCGCCCGAGGGACGTCGAGCGCTTCGGGCTATCGCAACGGCCCGCACCCTGATCAGGCGCGCGGGGGCCGGACCACGATCGATCCGGCGGCGCGGTCGTGCACCCCGCGACCGTCGCCGTCGGCGATCAGCGCGGGGATCAGCAGCGCCAGCAGCACCGCCCGCACCAGCCCTCGGCCGAGGCCGATCGCCCCGCCGTCGGTGAACGAGACACAACGGATCCGGACCAGCCGCATCCCCGGCGTCTGGCCGAAGAGTCCCAGGAAAATGGTGTTGATCAGGATCAGCAGCACGACCGGCGGCCAGGCCACCCGGCTCGGGCTGGCATAGAGGCTGGCCACCAGCAGACAGAGAACCCAGTCGATGAGCAGCGCGATCAGCCGCGGCCCGCCGCCCGCGGGCTCCGGACGGGTCGCGGCCCGGGGTACGTCGTTCGCGGAAGCTGCCACGACCGCCGAGCGTACGCGATAGGGTCCGGTGGTCGGCCTCGCGCTCACGCCGTGCCTGATCATCCGGTTACGTAACACGGCGGAAACAATAGGGATACGCCGGGGCAACTCCGTACCCATAACGTCGCGACCAGCCTTGCCAGGTGGCGGCCCAGGCCGCCCGGTATCGGAAAACTGTGCCAGGAGGACGTGTGTTCGCCAATCCCGAGGAACTCCTGCGATACCTCAAAGACGAGGACGTCAAGTTCGTCGACGTACGTTTCTGTGACCTCCCCGGCGTGATGCAGCACTTCAACATCCCGGTGGAGTCGTTCGACGACAGTGTGGCAACCGACGGCCTCGCCTTCGACGGGTCCTCGATCCGCGGCTTCCAGGCCATCCACGAGTCCGACATGATGCTGCTGCCGGACGTCGCGACCGCGTTCGTGGACCCGTTCCGCCAGCAGAAGACGCTCGCGCTGAACTTCTTCATCCACGACCCGTTCACCCGCGAGGCCTACTCGCGTGACCCGCGGAACGTGGCGAAGAAGGCCGAGGCGTACCTCGCGTCCAGTGGCATCGCCGACACCGCGTACTTCGGCGCCGAGGCGGAGTTCTACATCTTCGACTCGATCCGCCACGAGACCTCCGCGCACCAGGCGTTCTACTACATCGACTCGATCGAGGGCGCGTGGAACTCCGGCCGTGAGGAGGAGGGTGGCAACCGCGGGTACAAGACCGCGTACAAGGGTGGCTACTTCCCGGTCTCCCCGGTCGACCACTACTCCGACCTGCGCGACTCGATGGTCCGCCGCCTGGTCGACACCGGCTTCACCGTCGAGCGCTCGCACCACGAGGTCGGCACCGCCGGCCAGGCCGAGATCAACTACAAGTTCTCGACGCTGCTGCACGCCGGCGACCAGATGCAGCTGTTCAAGTACATCATCAAGAACACCGCCTGGGAGCACGGCAAGACGGCGACGTTCATGCCGAAGCCGCTCTTCGGTGACAACGGTTCCGGCATGCACACCCACCAGAGCCTCTGGCTCGGCGGCGAGCCGCTGTTCTACGACGAGACCGGCTACGCGGGCCTCTCGGACACCGCCCGCTGGTACATCGGCGGCCTGCTGCACCACGCGCCGTCGCTGCTGGCGTTCACCAACCCGACCGTCAACTCGTACCGGCGCCTGGTGCCCGGCTACGAGGCCCCGGTCAACCTGGTCTACTCGCAGCGCAACCGCTCCGCCTGCACCCGCATCCCGGTGACCGGCAGCAACCCGAAGGCCAAGCGCGTCGAGTTCCGCGTCCCGGACCCGTCGTCGAACCCGTACCTGTCGTTCTCCGCCCAGATGATGGCCGGCCTCGACGGCATCAAGAACAAGATCGAGCCCCCGGCCCCGATCGACAAGGACCTGTACGACCTGCCCCCGGAGGAGTGGGGCAACGTCAAGCAGGTGCCGGGCTCCCTGGACGCCGTGCTCAACTCCCTGGAGAACGACCACGACTTCCTCACCGCCGGCGGCGTCTTCACCGACGACCTCATCTCCACCTGGATCGACTACAAGCGAACCAACGAGATCGACCCGGTCCGCCTCCGCCCGACCCCGCACGAGTTCGAGATGTACTACAACGTCTAGGGGTTGACCATGCCTTTGACCAGCGGGTTTACCCCCTGAACTGATCTTGGGCACAACTCGGGCACAGCTTGAGAAACGGCGGTCATGATCGGCTCCCAGCCGATGTGGCCGCCGTTTCGCGTACGCCGAGCGCGCCGTCGACCAGCGACCGCGTGTGGTCGAGCGCGTCCGGCAGCGGCAGTCGCGGGGCGCCTACGGTGTTTCGTAAGGCGTCCTACGGCAGGAGTTCCAGTGGTCATCGAGCCGCCGAAGTCGCAGTACATCCAGATCGCTGATGAGCTGCGCGCTCGAATTCAGGGCGGCACCTACCCGGCCGACGCTCCACTGCCCAGCGAACAGCGACCAGCCGATGAGCTGGGCGTTTCCCGGGTCACCATCAATAAGGCCATCACGCTTCTTCGGGCTTCGGGAGACGTGAAAGTGCGGCGTGGAGCAGGCACTTATGTACGAAAGCTGCCCAAGATCCCCCGAGACGCCAAGCGCCGCTACGCCGCTCGCGCACTAGGCACCGGTGCCGGCGAAGTCGAAGTGCGGACCCTCAAGCTTCAGTCCCGAACGCAATATCGCGAAATCGGGCGCGTCAACCCGCCGTCCGCGGTCGCCCGCGCACTGGGCCTATCGGAGGGTGAAGAAACACTGGTCCGTCGTCGTGTCCTCTTCGCCAACGACGAACCCACCCAGATCGCCGATTCGTACTACCCGTGGTCGATCACTGAGGGCTGCGATGCGCTGCTTCAGGCCGACGCGGGCAGGGGCGGCTCATACTCCCGCTCCGCCGAGCTCGGTCACGGACCCGTTCGGTTCACGGAGGACGTCAACGTCCGGGTGCCCGACGACGCGGAACAGCGTCTGCTCGACATCGAAGCGACGCTTCCCGTGTTCGATATCTGGCACGTCGCCTACGACGCGCAGAACAGGCCCGTCGAGGTCTGCGTTCACGTCATGCCCGGCCACCTATGGACGTTGCACTACGACTGGGATGACGAGACCGCCGAGGAAGAGACCGACTAATGGACGTACGGTTCTCGTCGCAGGCCGCACCCGGCCGCACCGACAACGAGGATGGCGCGCTCACCGTAGGCAACTTGGTTGCGGTGTTCGACGGCGTCACCCAAGCGCCAGGCATCGAAAGCGGGTGCATACACGGTCCGGCCTGGTACGTACGCCATCTCTCACACCAGCTGAAGGCGGCCTATTCGAAGGCGCCGGCCGCCCCTCTGTCAGATCTACTGGCTCTGGCCATCAGCGGCGTCGCCGACCAACACCGCACGACGTGCGACCTCACCAGCCGAGCGACTCCCGCGTCAACCGCCTGTCTCCTCCGCGAAGGGACTGACCAGGTCGAGTACCTCGTTCTCTGCGACGGCACGCTAGTCCTCGACCGTGGCGGACGAGTCGAGACCGTGACCGATGACCGCTTCAGCAGGGTCATCGCCGACTTGCGCCGCACGGAGCCCGCATACGCCATGGCCAGCCCGGTCAAGGCGGTCACCGTCGAGAAGTGGCAGTACATCAACCGCCCGGACGGCTACTGGATCGCCGCCGCCGATCCGCAGGCCGCCTACGAGGCCGTCACCGGCTCGATTCCGTTGAACGGCCCCGACCGCCTGCGCCGCGCAGCTCTACTCACCGACGGAGCCTCAGCCGCAGTCGACCAGTTCGGCCTCTTCGACTGGAACGGCTTGCTCGACATCCTCACCAATGCGGGACCAGCACACCTGATCCACAAGGTCCGCACCGCTGAAAACGCCGATCGGCCCGCAGACACCCGCCTGCGCTACAAACGGCACGACGACGCCACCGCAGCCATCTGCCTGTTCGAAGGGACCGACCTGTGACCCAGTCAGAACGCCCCCGGCACTCCGTCAGCGTCGCCGCCGTCATCACCAACGACACCGGCCACGTCCTCGTCGTCCAACGCCGCGACACCGGCAAGTGGGAGATCCCCGGCGGCATCCTCGAACTCGACGAGTCCCTAGCGGCCGGCGTGCGCCGCGAGGTCGAGGAAGAAACCGGCGTCACCATCGAACCCGACCGCCTAACCGGCGTGTACAAGAACCTGCGCCTCGGCGTCGTCGCCCTGGTCTTCCGCGGCCACATCGTCAGCGGCAAACCCGGCCCTACTGACGAAAGCGCCGCCGTTGACTGGTGGACCGCCGACCAAGTCACCGACCGCATGAGCGAAACCTTCGCCGTCCGCGTCCTCGATGCACTGGACAGCACGGACGTAGCCGTCCGCCTACACGACGGCGTACATCTGATCCAAGAACCGGCTTCGCTACCTGTCCGATAACCCCCACACTGCCAGGACGGTGCTCGCCCAAGATCGCTGATCTGCAACACGCTGACCTGCACAGGCGTGGATCGACTTACCGTAGTTCCCCGCTAAGCCCTGTTCCCGACCGGCCCACCTGGCACGGATCTGGCACAACGCAACCTCTTCTGTGCTTAGCCGCGCGCTGGCATACAGGCATCACTGGCGGGCGAGCCGACCATGTCAGGGCTTATGGACGAGGCAGTCCTTGTGAGCTTTCCCGTCGGGCACGTTCTCAGGGTCCGCGACGAGCTTGCGCATCTCCTCAGCACGGATCACCCAATCGCCGTGACGCAACTCTTCGCCGCAAATCACGCAGTTGCCATAAGTCGTCGTACCCTCGGCCACTTGATCTCCCCTCGTCAACGGTCGGGTGCAATGGTCGCATGTCCGGGGCGTCCGACCCTTCGGCAAGGCCCTTGACAGCTCTGCCTGGCTCGGTGCCGCTACGCCTGGCGAGTCACAATTCAAGCGAAGGTCGCTCTTCGGGATTCCGTTGGGGCATTGGCGGTGGCATGGCCCGATAAGGAAGCGGCTTACGGATCGTCCGCCGTAACAGCTCTCTCCATATTGGCGTAAAGGCGGAGTATATAATGGCGTTGAAGTGCTCGCTCTCCTTATTGATTTCAAGAGCCAGTACCTCATGCTGCTGGTTGAAGAATGCCCAAGCCGCGTCTGCTTCTTTGATACGAAGCGAGGCGCAATGGTTAAAACATTCTGTTAATGCCTCCATGCAAGCGCGAGCCGGTATCTGAACGTCGGGCGATGCGTGCGACTCCAGCTCTGCATATGCGTCCCGCGTAAGTTCTTGACCCTCCCGGGCCTTAACCAAGTCGAAACGGACCGACGAAAAGTCTTTACCCGATTCCCGTAGCGCGACTGCTTCATGTGCCAGACTTCGCATAGCTTGAACTCTTGCCGAGAAGCCCCAAAGAGCTTTTCTATACGCAGTGGCGTGCTCGCGACGCTTGGTCATTTCATTGAATACCCGCTCGCGCATGAAGTTCTCTCGTTGGGCTCGAACGGTGATTCGCGCTCCGAACCATCCCCCAACGAAGGCCGCAACTGGTCCGGCCGCCTTTAGCAACTCGACGAAATCCACTGGCATAGTTGGTGCCGTCATCTCCGTGAGGCAAACAAGGTGCCCAGGAGCTTAGGCGGGCATCGCAACTAGAGGAGACATGGCGTCAAGGGACGATTGACACAGCTGTCCGCACGGAGTCGGAGACGGACGCGGCGGCGCGCGCCCATACGCGGGCAGGCCATTGGCCTGCCGCTTGACCACCTGGCTGCCAGGGCCGCAGGACGCTCCGAGGTCCAGGGCGGCCGCTTGCGGCCGTCGCTTGCGACGCGAAGCGCCCTTGACCTCGGAGGGGCGGCCCGGACACACTGCGCGCCGCCGCGCCCGGCTCCGACGGCCGTGAGTCGCGCTGCGGCCCGGCGCGGCAGCTCGGCCGCGTCGTCCCGGCCATGCCGGTCGGCTGCCGGCCAAACTCTTCCAGCCTCACCCCCTGTTGAACTGTCGTCGCTGCGGCCCGATTCGCTCCTGCACGCCAGCCGACGGGCTGTCTGCGTGCCGGTCGTGTGCGCCAGCTAAGCGACCGGCACGCGCCCAGGCGGCGGCGTGAGCGGCCCGTTTCGGGCCGCCTTGAAGACGTACGGAAAGTTTGACCAAAACGCACGACCGAACGCCTGTCCCGTCCACGATTCGCGCGCGGCTCTATGACGCTTGTCTGTGCACCTCGCCGGTGAGAACTTTCTCTACATCTTCAAGGCGCGGCTTCGGGGCACGGCGCCGCCGGCCTTCGGCCTTGGCGCCGGCCCCGGCCGCGCATCGTTGAAGTTGCGCTAGACGACACGAAACCCCGCCTGCCTCCACCGGGCGTCAACGGGGCTTCGAGGTAACTGATTGGTCAGAGATCCAGATGGCTATAGCCCAAGATCCTCCCGAATCCGGGCAGACTGCTTCGCCTTCCGATAGTGCGCCTGTCGACAGCGGTTGCTGCAATACTTGGCTGTCTTTCGACGCCACCGGGACGTATCTCCGGTCGATCTGCCAGGAATCCAGCCGCCGCAGTACTCGCACGGCTCGCGGTCCGATCCGAGGAACCGCGACAAGTCGGACCGGCGAGCCTCCCGCCACGCCTGGGCACGGCATCTCGGGGAACAGTACTTAGCGTTCGGACGGCTGTCCGGAAGTAGGGAATTCTGGCAGAAGTAGACGTTCTCGCACCCGCGAGAGGACCGCGTGCCCACGCCGCAAGTGTAGACGCGTTACAGATCTGCGGTACGGAACAGATTGATACATAGGATTTGGTCGCGCCAGATGCGGCTGGTCCGGCAGGTGATCCACAGTGGCTCGTATGCTTAACTCTCGCGCGCGCAGGCGCGCCCGCGCTGGAGACGACCACCCCCATACGCTCGTCACGCCTCCTAATGAGGCAGTCCGAGAGGGTCAGCGGCCAGCTGTACCGCATAGCTGAGACGCCCCATCCGGATCAAGGAAATCGATGGGGGGTAATTGATGGATGAGCTGCTGAAGCAGCTCGGCGAGACGATCCGAGAAGCGTCGGGTGACTGGACCCGGACCGCCCGCCTCTGCGTCCTGCTTGCGGTTGCAGCCGCTTGCTGGACTTGCTACCACCTGCTCGCCAAGTAGTAGTTGCGCCGTGAGGGTATGCGTCGTACGGCCATGTCGGCAAAGGCGGCGCATGCCCCTCCCATCCCTCACCTCGCCATAACCGTTCAGCCGAACGAGTCTGCCTCCGGCGGGCAGGGCCTCCGGCCCTACGACCCGGGGATGGCCTCCGGCGGCCAGGGCTGCCCGCCCTGGACCCGGGCGGCTCCGGGATGGCCGGCACGGACGACAACCCCTCGCACACCGGAGGCAGCCAGACCGCGTCTGCCTGGCCCAGGTCGTTCGTCCGGTGGGGCGCTCCACCTGGACCAGGCAGACGCGGCCGAGCGGGGCGGTGCCTGCGCGACGGGATGCCACCGAGCACAGCCGGGACACCCAGCTTGCAAAGAAGGTCAAGATCATCGGGCACAACCAGGGCACATCCCAGCCCGAAAAGCAGCATAAACGACGGCAGTCGATAGAAAGCCTCGGCGCTGCTCACGACGCCCTTCGACCGCGTTTCCGCAGGTCGCCACACCCTCATGATTGGTTCGAGATCTACTACAACGTCTGACACCGGCCAGCGGGCTCGCCCGCTGATCTGACAGTGCGCACGACATCTCGGGAACGGCGGTCATGATCGGCTCCCAGCCGACCTGGCCGCCGTTTCGCGTGCGTCGCAAAGCAACCCGCGAGCCGTCGGGGACTCGTCGCGGGCTCCGCGGTCACCGATCGGGCAGAATCGAGCCTGTGGACATCGCGGTGCTGGGGCCGGTGGAGCTGCGCACCGGCACCGGGGAGGTCGTGCCGATCACCGGCTCGCGGCTGCGCTCCCTGCTGATCCTGCTCGCGCTGGACGCGGGCCGCGTCGTCTCCGTGGACCGGCTGATCGACGGCGTCTGGGGCGACAGTCCCCCGTCCGGTGCGCCGAACGCGTTGCAGGCCCTGGTGTCGCGGCTGCGGAGGGCCGAGCTGCGGATCGAGGCCACCGCCACCGGCTACCGCCTGGCCATCGACCGGAAGAATGTGGACGTCTTCCGCTTCGAGGAGAGCGATCCCGGCGACGCGCTGAAGCTCTGGCGCGGCGAGCTGGAGTTCCCCGAGGCCGCCACGGCCGAGGCCGTCCGCCTGCGCCAGTTGCGCCTGGCCGCGCAGAAGGCCTGGCTCGCCGCCGAGATGACGCACCGCGACGTGGTCCCCGAGGTGGAGGCCCTGGTCGCCCAGCACCCGTTGGACGAGCCGCTGGCCGCGCTGCTGATCCGGGCGCTGCGGGCCACCGGACGACCCGGCCGCGCCTTGGACGCCTTCGAGCAGACCCGCCGCCGCCTCGCCGACCAGCTCGGCGCCGACCCCTCCCCCGAACTCGCCGCCCTGCACCTGGAGTTGCTCCACGATGGACCGCGGCGTGGCAACCTGCCGGTCGAGCTGAGCAGCTTCGTCGGCCGCGAGGCCGACATCCACGCCGTCCGGACCCTGCTCGACACCCACCGCCTGGTCACCCTCACCGGCCCCGGCGGCAGCGGGAAGACGAGGCTGTCGGTCGAGGTCGGCGGCCGGCTGCCGGGTCCGGTGTGGCGTGCGGAGCTTGCTCCGGTACGCGACCCCGCCGAACTCCCGCAAGCCGTCCTGACCGCCCTGGACCTCCGCGAGCAGGTCGTCCTGGGCGGCGCCCGCGAGCCCCTCACCCGGCTGCGCGACGCTCTCGCGGGCCGCGAGATGGTGCTGGTCCTGGACAACTGCGAGCACCTGATCGACGCCGCCGCCCGCCTGGCCGACACCCTGCTGCGCGCCGCCCCGGGCCTGCGCCTGCTCACCACCAGCCGGGAGCCGCTGGGCCTGCCGGGCGAGGCGCTGCACCCGGTGGAGCCGCTGGAGCTGCCGCCGCCGGACGCGGACCCGGCCACCGCGAACGGCTCCGCCGCGGTGCGCCTGCTCCTCGACCGGGCGACCGGCTTCACGCTCACCCCGGCGACCACCGCTCCCGTGGTCCGGATCTGCCGTGCCCTGGACGGGATGCCGCTCGCCATCGAGTTGGCCGCCGCCCGGTTGCGCACCCTGCCGGCGGCCGTGCTGGCCGACCGCCTGGCCGACCGGTTCCGCCTGCTCACCGGCGGCAGCCGGGCCGCCCTGCCCCGGCATCAGACCCTGCGCGCGGTGGTGGACTGGAGCTGGGACCTGCTCACCGAGCCGGAGCGGCGGCTGTGGCGGCGGCTGGCCGCGTTCCCGGGTGGCGCCGACGTCGCCGCGGTCGAGCAGGTGTGCGACGCCGACCTGGACCTGCTCAGCGCCCTGGTGGACAAGTCGTTGCTGGTCCTGGGCCCGGACGGGCGCTACCGGATGCTGGAGACGATCCGCGGGTACGGCCTGGAGCGGCTGGCCGCGGCCGGCGAGACCGAGTCGATGCGGGTGGCGATCGCCGGCTGGCTGCTGGCCCGGGCGCGGGAGGCCGAGCCGCACCTGCGCGGCGCCGAGCAGCTCACCTGGATGGCCCGGCTGCGCGCCGAGCACGACAACCTGCACGCCTCGGTGCGGGCCGCGATCGCCGCCGGGGACCGGGCCACCGCGGTCGCGCTGGTCGCCAACCTGGGCTGGTACTGGTGGATGGGCGGGCACCGGGTCGACGGCACCGCGCTGTGCCTGGACGCGGTGGCGCTGGACGGGCCGGCCGACAGTCAGGAGCTGGCCTTGGCTTACACGCTGGCCGCGCTCAACGGCGTCGAGGGTCCGCTGGACTTCACCGAGGTGCGGGAGTTCTTCCACCGGGCGCTGGAGCTGGCCGAGCCGAGCCCGGACGGCCATCCGGGGCTGCGACTGGTGAGCCCGATGGCCGCGCTGTACACCGCGCCGGAGCAGGACGGTGTGATCGCCTTCGGTCAGGCCCTCTACGACGACCCGGATCCGTGGCTGCGCGCCATGGCCCGGATGATCGTCGGGCAGGTGCGGCTGAACTTCGGCGAGCCGGCCGAGGTGGCCGAGGCCGACCTGGCCGCGGCGCTGGCCGGGTTCCGGGCGGTCGGCGACCGCTGGGGCATCGGCTTCACGCTGAGCGCGCTGGCCGACCTGACCGCGGCCCGCGGCGACTTCGCCCGCGCGGTCGGCTGGCAGCGGGAGGCGATCGCGCTGGTCGAGGAGGTCGGCGTGCGCGAGGACCTGCCGCAGCTCAGCGCGAAACTGGCGCACCAGCTCTGGCTGTCCGGCGACCACGAGGCGGCGCACCGGACGCTCCGGAGGGCGCGCCGGCAGGCGAGCGACTCGGGCGTCCCCGAGGTGATGGGTTCGGTGCACCACGCGGGCGCGACGATCGCCCGCGCCGAGGGCCGGCTCGACGACGCCCGCCGGGAGATCGCCCGGGCCGTCGAGCTGATCGCGGACTCCACGCTGGCGCCGCAGTTCCGGGCGATCGCGGCGAGCGCCCAGGGCCTGATCGAGGGCGCGGCCGGCGACCTGATCGCGGCGCGGGCCCGGCACGAGGAGGCGCTGCGCATCGCGATCGGCACGCTCGACTCCCCGGTGATCGCGCAGGTACTGGTCGGGATCGCCGACCTGGCCCGGCGCGAGGGCGATCCGGCCCGGGCCGCCTACCTGCTGGGGGCCGCCGTGTCGGTGCGCGGCGCGGTGGACCGCACGGTCGCGGACGCCGACCGGGTCGAGGCCGAGGCCCGCGCCGCCCTCGGCGACGCGGCCTTCGACCAGGCATTCCACCGCGGCGACGGCATCACCCTAAACCCCGACAATCAACACATTTTCGGTACGCCCTGAGCACCGGTCCTCCAGCGCGGCGGCAAAGGCGCGCCCGAGCAGCGCCGGCTTCTGACGGCGACAGAAAGCCCGCGCCGGCTTCTCAGACGCGGCGGCGGAACGCCCGCACCGAGAGCGGCGCGAAGATCGCCACCAACGCGAGGCCCCACAGCACCGACCCGGTCACCGGACCGGCCACCGGACCACCGGTGAGCAGCCCCCGCACCGCATCGGACAGCACGCTGGTCGGGTTGATCCGCACGAACCCCTGCAACCAGCCCGGCATCGTCTCCGGCCGGACGAAGGCACTGCTCGCGAACGTGATCGGGAAGATCAGCACGAACCCGAAGATCTGCACCTTGTCCGGCTCGTCGACCAGCATCGCGACCAGCACCGAGATCCACGAAGCGGCCGCCGCGAACCCGACCAGCAGCAGGAACGCCCCGAGCACCTCGACCGGCCCGGTGGTGACCCGGAACCCGAGCAGCATGCCGAACCCGAGCAGCAGCACGATCGCCCACGCCTGCTTGATCACGTCGGCCAGGATCCGCCCGGCCAGCGGCGCGAACCGGGCGATCGGCAGCGACCGCAGCCGGTCGAACACCCCCTTGCTGATGTCGGTGTTCAGGCCGACCCCGGTGTTCATCGTCGCGAACAGCATGTTCTGCACGATGATCCCGGCCAGCGCGAACTGGAGGTACTCCGCCGGCGAGCCGGCCAGCTGCCCGCCGAACACGAACGTGAACAGCAGCAGGAACATCACCGGCTGGATGCTGAAGTCCATCAGCTCCATCGGGTTGTGCTTGATCTGCACCAGCGTCCGCCAGGCCAGCGTGGCGGTGTTGCGCAGCGCCGTCGTGCCGCGCCGGGTCTCGGGCGGCAGGGTGAGCGTGGTCATGCGGCCACCTCCGCGGCGTGCCCGGTCAGGCTCAGGAAGACCTCGTCCAGGCTGGGGCTGCGCAGCGCCAGCTCGGCCACGGCCAGCCCCCGCTCGTCGAGGTCGCGGACCAGGCCGGCGAGGGCCCCGGGGTCGGCGACCGGCGCGGTGACGACCTCCCCGGAGACGTCGAGCGGCCCGGCCGCCACCCGGCTCACCGCGCCCTCGACCGCGGCCAGGTCGGCGGGCGTGGCCACGCGTACGGTCAGGGTCTGCGCCCCGGTCCGGGCCTTGAGCTGCTCCGGCGTCCCGGTGGCGATCACCGTGCCGTGGTCGACCACCACGATCTCGTCGGCCAGCTGGTCGGCCTCGTCCAGGTACTGCGTGGTGAGCAGCACCGTGGTCCCGCCGGCTACCAGCCCGCGGACGATGTCCCACACCTCGTTGCGACTGCGCGGATCCAGTCCGGTGGTGGGCTCGTCCAGAAAGAGCAGGCGCGGGTCGCCGACCAGGCTGGCGGCCAGGTCGAGGCGGCGCCGCATGCCGCCGGAGTACTTGCCGGCCGCGCGGTCGGCGGCGTCCTGAAGCTCGAACCGGGCCAGCAGCTCCCGGGCGCGGGCCCGCGACGCGGACCGGGAGAGGCCGAGCAGCCGGCCGATCATGAGTAGGTTCTCGGTGCCGGTGAGCTGCTCGTCGACCGAGGCGTACTGGCCGGTCAGGCCGATCAGGCGGCGTACCTCGTGTGCCTGCCGGAGCACGTCGAAGCCGCCGACCGTGGCGTGCCCGGCGTCCGGCCGGATCAGCGTGGAGAGCACCCGGACCGCGGTGGTCTTGCCGGCCCCGTTCGGCCCGAGCAGCCCCAGCACGGTGCCGGGGCGGACCGCGAGGTCCACCCCGGCCAGGGCCGTGGTGTCGCCGTAGCGTTTCACCAGGCCTTCGGCATAGATCGCATTGGTGTCGGTTCCCATGCCGACACCGTGCCGGGGGCCGCTGACACCGCGCTGACACCCCCGGCGGCGACGTGTCAGAGCAGGTGGCCGAGGTCCAGGAAGACGGTCTCGCCGGTGGCGTCGTCGAGCGCGTCGTTGTCGGTCACCGCGTAGGTGTGCCCGTTGCCGGCGACCGCGAGGCCCTCCAGCTTGTCCTGCACCCAGCCGTGGTCCGCCCGGAGCGCCGGCAGCACGTCCTTGACCAGCTTCTTGCTGACGGCCGGGGTGCCGGTCCAGGTCGCCGGCACGTCGAACGTGTAGATCTTCTTGATCGACGCCAGCTCACCGCGCTGGTTGTCCCGTTCGATCACCGCGAAGGTGTTCGCGTCGACGGCGACCAGCTCGGACAGGCCGCTCCAGCCGACCGGCGCGACGTCGGCCGGGTAGAGCAGCCACGACCAGGTCTTGGTGACCGTGTCGTAGCGGCCGATCCGGTTGGTGTTCGCCGGGTCGCCCTTGATCGCCCGCTGCACGGCGACCCAGACGTTCGTGCCGACCTCGGCGACGCCCTCCAGGCCGTTACCGGTGACCGCGGCCGCCACGTCGGCGGAGAGCGGGATCTCCTCCTGCACCTCGGCGGCGGCGTTCAGGCGTACCAAAAGATTGGGTTTGGTCGAAGAAGACCCCTCGACGGCCAGCCAGTAGCCGCCACTCTTGCGGGCCACCAGGCCCTCGGCGTCGTAGCCGACCGGCTCGCCGTTCTTGGTGACGGTCAGCTGCGAGTCGATCGTGCCGCTGGTGGTGAGGCCGAGGATCCGGGTCGGCGAGTAGGCGGAATCGGTCACCGAGACGAGCCGGTTGCGCTTGCCGGGCACCGCGGAGAGCGCGGAGAGCGTGCCGAACGGGATGTCGCCGACCGAGTGCAGCGGGGTGTTCGCGGGCTTGCCGAAGCCGTAGACCTGCACGGTGCCGCGGATGCCGATCGACGCGTCGTCCTCCTCCGAGGAGACCACGAGCAGGTTGCGGGACGGGACCGCCACCACGCCCTCGGGCGCGTTGGTCGTGGGCAGGAGCTGCTTGAACTTCGGCGCCCACGGCTTCGAGACGTCGTAGACGGCGGTGAAGTTGCCCCGCTCGGAGTTGACGAAGACGTAGGGCACGCCGCCCATCCGCGCGAACGCCACGTTCTCCGGCTCGATGCCCTTGGCGTCCGACCGCTTGTCCGGGTACTGCCCGTGCTCGACGGCGAGGTGCTCCAGCGTGTTGCCGGCGTCCCAGACCACCCTGCCGGTGCTCTTCGAGAAGATCGACCAGCCGCGCGAGCCGCCCTCGTAGTCGCCCTCGTTCGCGGTGGCGAACAGGTCGTCGGTGATCCAGGCGACGCCGTCCGGCTCCCGTTTCGCGGTGATCGACCCGGTGAGCTCGATCTTGTCGTCGTCCAGGGTGTCGACGCCGTCGACGGTGACCGTGCCGGCCTCGAACGACGTGACGACCTTGGGCGACTTGAGATCCACCACCACCAGGTGGTTGTTCTCCTGGAGCGAGACGACCGCCTCGTCCCGGGAGTTGATGCTGACGTACTCCGGCTCGGGGTCGCCCGGCGCGACGAGCGCCAGGCCGGTCAGGTCGACCTTGGTGAGCTTCCACGTCCTGGTGTCGATCACCACGAGGTAGCCGGCCGGCGCCTGCGGGAGGGCGCCGTCGTCGACGTCCTCGTCCCGCTCGTTCTCGATCGCGACCGCGAGGTAGCGACCGCTCGGCGCCACGGCGACCGAGTCGGGCTGACCGCCCAGATCGAGTTCCCGGACCACCGCGCGGGACCGGTCGTCGATCACGACCAGCTTGCCGGACGGATTCGTGAAGGATTCCCGGGTGTTCACCGCGGCCAGCAGCAGGTGGCCCAGGTGCGCCACCGAGGTCGGCTCACCGCCCATGGCCAGCGTGCCCCGCGGCTCCGGACGGGACGGGTGGGTGATGTCGACGAACCCGAGGCGCTTGCCCGGGCTGTCGGTGTAGACGACCGTACGACCGTCCTCGGTGACCGTGGAGATCTCGGCCGAGGCGGTGTCGCCGGCCGACGAGTTCAGGTAAACGGGGAACGTGGAGAGCCGGTGAAAGGAGTCGGAGCGGCCGTGCGCGGCCGCCGCGGCGGGCACGCTGCCCACCGCGGCCAGGGCCACGACGGAGACAACCGCCGAGGTCTTACGGCGTAGTGACATGCGAATTGACTACGCCAAGATCCTTTCCGGTTCATGGACGGGAACCGAACTGCGGGTGCCGGCCGGTGTCCAGATCAGCAGAGCCAGGCCGAACCAGACATAAATGTTGCTGCCCAGGAACGCCAGCGGCGGATACGGCCGGTCCTCCCACATCCAGGTGAGGTGTGAGGTCATCAACACGTACGCGGCCACCGCCAGGTAGGCCGGGCGCCGGTCGCCGCCGGACCAGAGCCGCTGGACGCAGCGGATCAGCGCCGGGATCAGCCAGACGCAGTGGTGCACCCAGGTGACCGGGCTGATCAGGCAGCCCAGGACGCCGGTCAGGGCCAGGCCGCCGAGCACGTCGTCCCGGGTCCGGGTCACACGCCAGGCCCAGAACGCCAGCGTCGCCAGCACGCAGACGAGCCACACCTTGGACTCGATCTCGTCGAACGGGAACCGGGCGAGCATCCCGCGCTCCGACTGGTTGGACAGGAACCAGAGGTTGCCGACCCGGTTGGTGTCCCAGAGCGCCGAGGTCCAGAACTCCCGGGACTGGTCCGGGAAGAGCGCGCCGGCCAGCACGGTCGCCGCGCCCGCCGCGCCGATCGCCGTCCCGGCCTCCCGCCAGCGGCGGGTGACCAGCAGGTACAGGATGAACACGCCGGGGGTCAGCTTGACCGCGGTGGCCAGGCCGATCCCGACGCCGGCCCACCACTTGCCGCGGGCCACCCCGAACAGCATGTCCGCCGTTACCACGGTGAGCAGCAGCGTGTTCACCTGGCCGAAGGTGAACGTCTCCCGGACCGGCTCGAAGGCCAGCGCGAACGCCCAGGCCAGCCCGAAGGTGAACCAGAGCGGCTGGGGCAGCCGGCTCAGCAGCGGCCCGGCCAGCCACCAGACCAGCAGGCCGGTGGTGAGCACCGTGCCGATCGAGGCGAACACCACGACCAGCCAGAGCGGCAGCACCGTCATCGGCGACATGACCAGGCCGGCGAAGGGCGGGTAGGTGAACCCGTACGGCGTGTCCGCCTTCAGCCAGTCGTAGACCATGCCGCCGTCGTGGAACCAGTACCGCACCGCGCCGTAATAGACCGTGGAGTCGAAGAACTTGTTACGGAGCCCGGAGATGAGGATCAGCCCCGCCGCGGCCAGCACCGAGACGATCAGGATCACGATTCGTTTCATGCAGCACTTTCCACGCTAGAAAACCGGCGAAAACCGTCATCGCGACGGCGCCCTGCGCCTTGGTGGCGAGGGCCAGGTTGTAACCGTCGGGCAGGCAGAGGACGGCGGCCACCGCGCATGGTACGACCAGCCAGCGAGTGTCCGGGCGAACTGTGGCGGCCAGCACGGCGAGCGGCCAGATCGCATACCACGGATGGAAGACCGGGGCGAGCAGAACGGTCGCGGCCAGCGCCAGCCCGGCGTGCAGCACCGGGTCGGCACCGCGCCAAGCCCGGCGGAACAGCCAGAGCAGCACCCCGGCCAGGGCGATCAGGCCGAGCACCCGGGTCACCGCGACCGCGTGCGGCACGCCGACGAGCTCCAGAGTCATCCCGATCGCGGTCGGCGGCGCGGTCCACTGCACCGAGATCCCGCTGCCGGCCAGCCCGCGGACCCAGCCCAGCCCCAGCCCGGACCCGAGCGAGACCACGGCGAGGGCGCCGAGCGCGCCGGCGGCCAGCTCCAGCGCGGCCCGCCACCACGGCCGCGGGATCAGGAAGACGGCGAACGGCAGCGCGACGATCGCGGTCGCCTTCACCCCGACCGCCAGCCCGAACAGCACACCGGCCGGCCAGCCGCGCCCGGTCGCCGCCACCGCCAGGGCCCCGGCCAGCAGCGCCACCATCACCGCGTCGTTGTGCGTGCCGGAGATCAGGTGGATCAGCACCAGCGGACAGGCCAGCACCAGCCAGACCGCACGCGCCGCCGGCACCCCGGCCCGCCGGGCCAGCACCGGCAGGCAGGCGCCGAGCGCCGCGACGCCGAGCACCGCGATCAGGCGGAGCAGGGCGACGGTCCCGGTGAGCGAGCCGCCCAGCTTGGCCGCGGCCGCGGCCAGGACCAGGAAGACCGGGCCGTAGGGCGCGGGGGCGGCCCGCCAGGTGGGCGCGACGGCGTCGGCCCAGGGACACCCCAGAAGATCGACCCCGCCGGCGTACGGGTCGAGCCCGGCCGCCTGCTGCCAGCCCTGACACGCGTACGAATAGGCGTCGTAGCTGCCCAGCGGCAGGAACGCGAGCAGCGGCAGCGCCCACAGCCCCGCCGTGACGAACGCCCACCGCGCCGACGGCACCACCCGCCGCCCGGCCCACCAGGCGCCGATCAGCAGCGCGACCCCGGCCAGCCAGAGCAGCGGCAGCAGCACCCCGTCCCGCCCGGCGAGGACCGTCCGCGGGGTCATCGTCGGCGTCCACGGCCGGTGCGCGCCACCGAGGTAGGCGGCGCCGGCCAGCAGGGCGCTGCCGAGCAGCCCCGTGGCGCGGACGAGGGACGGACGGGGCATGGCGCTGACCCTACCGTGACACGCTGCAACGCACGGGACGCCCGGTACTGTCGACGGGATGTGGGCACGGCACCGGCGGGAAGGGATCATCGCGTTGCTCGCGGCGGTCCTCGGCGGTGCCTACCTGGCCGCCCCGCGGATGGGCTCTGACCTGGCCGCTCAGGTCGCCCGGGCGGAGTTCTTCGCCGCGCACGGGTGGACCCCGATCGACCTGCGGTGGTACGCCGGGGTGGACCAGCTCGGCTACAGCCTGGTGTCACAGCCGGTGATGACGTTGCTCGGGGTCCGGGTCGCCGGCGTGGTGGCGTCGGTCACCGGATCGGTGCTCCTGCTCCAGTTGTTCCGGCGGACCGGCGGGCGCCGCCTGTGGCTGGCCGGCCTGCTCGGCGTGGTCGGTGTCGGCGGCAACCTGGTGAGCGGACGGGTCACCTACGGTCTCGGGGTCTGCCTCGGCCTGGCCGCCCTCCTCGCCCTGACCTACCTCCCCCGCCGCTCCGCCGCGTTCGCCGCCGCCCTGTTGGCCGCCCTCGCGTCAGCCACCAGCCCCGTCGTCGCCCTCTTCCTCGGCCTCGCCGGCACCGCCCTACTCCTGTCGAGCTGGCCCTGGTGGCCCTTTCCCCCGCCTCGAAAGGGCCACCAGGACCAGCCCGACACCCCGGGCTGGCACCCACAGCCCCTCCCCAGGCCGGCCAAAGGCCACCAAGACCAGCCCGACACACCGGGCTGGCACTCAGAGCCCTTCCCCGGGCCGGGCAAGGGCCACCAGGACCAGCCCGACACACCGGGCTGGCACCCACGGCCCCTTCCCCGGGCGGACAAGGGCCACCACGACCAGCCCGACACCCCGGGCTGGCACTCAGAGCCCTTCCCCGGGCCGGGCAAGGGCCACCAGGACCAGCCCGACACACCGGGCTGGCACCCACGGCCCCTTCCCCGGGCGGACAAGGGCCACCACGACCAGCCCGACACCCCGGGCTGGCACCCACGGCCCCTTCCCCGGGCGGACAAGGGCCACCAGGACCAGCCCGACAACCCGGGCTGGCACTCAGAGCCCTTCCCCGGGGCGGGTAGGGGCCACCGGGACCAGCCGGGGGTTCGGGTGCTCGGCGGGCTGCTGATCGCGGCGCCGGCGGCGGGGCTCATCGGGCTGAACGCGCTGCTCTTCGGCGACGGCGGGTGGATGAACATCAGCCGGACCGACACGCTGCACGCGGTGCTGACCGGGCTGCTGGTGGCGGCGCTGGTCCCGGTCCGCCCGGTACGGATCGGCGCGCTGCTGTCGTCGGCCGGCGTCCTGGCGGCGGCTCTCGTGCACACGCCGGTCGGACTCAACGCGACGCGACTGGCGGTGATGTTCGCGTTGCCGGTGCTCGCGGCGTACGCGAAACTGCCGGACCGCCTGGGCAAGCGGACCGTGACCGCCGGGATCACCGCGATCCTCGCCCTGACCGCCTGGTGGCAGCCGCCGGTGGTGCCGGCGGACCTGCGCGACATCGGCAACCCGGCCGCCGACCCGGCCTACTTCCGCCCGCTCACCGACCGCCTCGCCGCCGAGACCCTGACCGGCCGGGTGGAGATCCCGCCGACCAGGGCTTACTGGGAGGCGGCCCGGCTCGGCGACGTCCCGCTGGCCCGGGGCTGGCTGCGGCAGGCGGACATCGACCGGAACCCGATCTTCTTCACCACGGTTCCGGGCGCCGCCGGCACCGGCGTGCCGCTGAGCGCCGGCACCTACCGGCTGTGGCTGGCCGAGCAGGCGGTCCAGTTCGTCGCGGTGCCGGACACCGAGCTGTCCTGGTCCGGCCGGGCCGAGGCGGAGCTGGTCACGGCCGGTCTCCCCTACCTGACCCCGGTCTGGTCGGACGCGCACTGGCGGCTCTACGCCGTCGCCGCCCCGCAGCCGATCGTGGCCGCCCCGGCCACCCTGGTCCGGCACACCGCCGCCGCCCTCACCGTGGACGCGCCGGCCGGCGGCGACATCCGGCTGCGGGTCCGCTGGTACCGCTGGCTGCACGCCTCGGACGGCGCCGAGGTGATCCGCGACGGTGACTGGACGATTCTGCGGGTGCCGGGCCCCGGCCGCTACGAGCTGACCAGCTGACGCGGTCGCGGCGCGGCGGCGACCAGCAGCAGCAACACCGGCAGCGCGGCCATCGTCGCGGCGAGACCGAGCCGCCCGGCGCTCCAGCCGATCAGCGCCGGCCCCAGCAGGATCCCGGTGTAGGTGAACGTCGTCAGCCGCGACACCAACGCCGCCTCGGACGCGCCCCCCAGCCGCCCGACCGCGCTGTAGGTCAGCGGCACCAGCACCGAGGAGCCCGACCCGGCCACCGCGAACCCGATCACCGCGACCACCGGATGCGGCGCCAGGACCGCCCCCGCGAAACCACCGGCGGCCAGCACCGCACCCAGCCGGAAGAGCGTGGTCGCACCCCACCGCACCGTCAGCCGGTCCCCGACGAGCCGCCCGGCACTCTGGCCGCCGGTGTAGGCGGTGATCGCGGCGGCCGCCAGCCCCAGCGTCGCGTGCCGCTCCTCGTGCAGGAAGATCCCGCCCCACCCGAGCGCCCCGCCCTCGCAGATCATCACGGCCGTGGCGGTCAGCCCGAGCAGGACCAGGGGCCGGCTCCAGCCGGCCCGCTCCGGCGCGCCGCCGGGCACGCCCCGGCCGTCGTCCGGCAGCCGCGCGCCGAGCACCGCGCCCGCGACCAGCAGGAGAACGCCGGCGCCCACGAGGTGAGCGGTGAGCGAGACCCCGGCCTGGATCAGGGCGGCGGTGGAGAGTGAGGCGACGACCGCGCTGACGCTCCACGCCGCGTGACAACCGTTGAGGACCGGCCGCCCGGCGCGCCGCTCGACGGCGACCGCGCTGGTGTTCATCGCGGCGTCGGTGGTCCCGTGCGCCGCGCCGAGCAGGGTGGTCAGCACGGCGAAGCCCCACGCCCCGGGGACCACGGCCAAACCGGCGAGCAGCACCGGCATCACCGCCAGCGTCACCCGCAGCACCGCCCGGGTGCCCACCCGGGCCGTCAGCGGGCCGACGACCTGCATGCAGGCCAGGGCCGCCACGGCGAACAGCAGGCCGGTGCACCCGAACCAGCCGGCGCTGAGGTGGTACGCCTCCTTGAGGGACGGCGCCCGCACGATGTCCGTCGACAACGTCAGCCCGTTGACGAAGAACACGGCGGTCACGGCCCACCGCCCGGATGTGTCGGACGAGGTCCGTTGCTGGTCGAGGATCACTGTCCGCCTCCCGGTTCGGTACGGACCCGGACGGGTCCCACCAGAACGACGATCGGGAGGGCTGCGGATCGGACAGATTCAGCGCTTCATCGCACGTTTGCGGTTGCGCTCGTCGCGGGTGAACTGCTTGCGGCGCTCCAGGTCCGCCTTCCACCCCTCGCGGGCGAACTCGTCGCAGCCCTGCACGGCGCCCTTGGTCTGGGCCGGCCCGATGATGGTGCGGAACCACATGTCGTCGAAGGTCTGGTGGAACCAGTTCGCGAACCGATCCTGCCACTGCGACACGACGCTCTCCTCACCTGGTTGGCGCGCTGAACTACTTGGTACACAAACCGTTGGTACCCCAATTATTGGTAGGATAACCGCCGACCTGAGGAGAAGCGCAAGTGAGTGACGACGATCCCCTGGCCCTGGAACGGCAGGTCTGCTTCGCCCTGTCGGTGGCCGCGCGCAGCGTGGTGGCGATCTACCGCCCCCTGCTGGAGCCGATGGGCCTGACCCACCCGCAATATCTGGTGATGCTCGCCCTCTGGGGCGACTCGCCGCTCTCCGTGCGCCGGCTCAGCGAGCTGCTCCAGCTCGATCCGGGGACGCTGTCCCCGCTGCTCAAGCGCCTGGAGGCGATCGGTTACCTGACCCGCCAGCGGGACCCGGCCGACGAGCGCAGCCTGGCCATCACGCTGACCGATCGCGGCCGTGCCCTGCGCGCCGAGGCGGAGAAGATCCCGCCCGCCGTCGTCGAGCGCCTCGGCATGCCGATCGAGGATCTCCAGCGCCTGCACGCGTCCCTCACCCAGGTCATCGCCGCCGCCACCCCCTGACGATCAAACCCGTTTTTCGGTACACGGTGAGCACCGTCCCGCCCCGGCCCAGCCCGGGACGCTCCCGCCGTACCGGAAGAGCCGCGGTCGCAAGCCGAAGCGGACCGGAAGTGGTCAGGACTCCATGACGCGTTGCATGGCGGCCCGGGAGCGCCGGGTGATCCGCAGGTAACGGTCGACGAACTCGCCCGGATCGCCCCCGCCGAGCAGCAGCACCGTCCCGGCCAGCTCCACCCCGTGCTGCGGCAGCTGGTCGGTCGGGCGGCCCCGGACCAGGGTCAGCGCGTTGCGCACCTGGGCCGCGAGGGTCCAGCCGGCCGCCATCGCCTCCGCGTCGGCCGCCTCGACCAGGCCGGCCTCGGCCTCCGCGTCGAGCGCCTCCAGGGTGCGGGTGCGGCGCAGGCCGGGCAGCGCGTGCGCGTGCCGCAACTGGAGCAGCTGGACCGCCCACTCGACGTCGGCGAGCCCGCCGCGGCCCAGCTTGGTGTGCGTGTTCGGGTCGGCGCCGCGGGGCAGCCGCTCGGTCTCCACCCGGGCCTTGATCCGGCGGATCTCCACCACCTGCTCGCGGGTCAGGCCACCGGCCGGGTACCGCTTGGTGTCGGCCAGTCGCTCGAAGGCCAGGCCCAGCTCCGGTGAGCCGCAGACGAACCGGGCGCGCAGCAGCGCCTGCGCCTCCCACACCTTCGACCAGCGGTCGTAGTACTGCTGGTAGGCCTGCAAGCTGCGGACCAGCGGACCCTGCCGGCCCTCCGGGCGCAGGTCGGCGTCGACGCCCAGGGCCGGGTCCGGGGCGGGCGCGTTGAGCAGCCGCCGCATCTCCTCCGCGATGGCGTGCGCGGCGGCCTCGTCACCGCCGTCGAAGACGAACAGGACGTCGGCGTCGGAGGGGTAGCTCATCTCGTACCCGCCGAGGCGGCCCATGCCGATCACCGCGAACCGCATCCCGGGCGGGCCCGGCTTGACGCGGCGGGCGATGAGCAGCGCGGCGTTCAGGGTGGCGTCGGTGACGTCGGAGAGCGCGGCGCCGAGGGTGTGCACGTCGATCGGCCGGTCCGGGGCCAGCGCGCCGCCGTGGCTCAGGATGTCGGCGCAGGCCAGCCGGAACAGCTCCCGGCGCCGCAGCGCGCGGACCGCCGCGATCGCCTTGCCCGGGTCGTCGGCGTGCCGTTCGGCCGCGGCGGCGAACCCGTCCAGCAGCTTCTCCCGGGAGCGGGGCTGCAACTCCGGGTCGTCGGCGAGCAGCCGCAGCGCCTCCGGGTCGCGGGTGAGCAGGTCGGTGGCGTACCGGGAGAGGCTGATCACCCGGGCCAGCCGGCGGGCGACCGGGCCGCCGTCGCGCAGCAGCCGCAGGTACCACGGGGTGCTGCCCAGCTTGTCCGACACATGCCGGTAGTTGAGCAGGCCGCGGTCCGGCTCCGGCGCGTCGGCGAACTCCTGGAGCAGCATCGGCAGCAGGGTGCGCTGGATCGCCGAGGTCCTGGTCACCCCGCCGGTCAGCGCCTCCAGGTGCCGCAGCGCGGCGGCCGGGTCGGCGAAGCCGAGGATCTCCAGGCGCTTGCGGGCGGACGCCGGGGTCATCCGCAGCGCCTCGGCCGGCACCCGGGCCACGGCCTCCAGCAGCGGCCGATAGAGCAGCTTGACGTGCAGGCGGCGGACGTTGGCGGCGTGCCCCACCCAGTCGGAGCGGAACGCCTCCACGGCGTCCTGCCCGGGCAGCGGGGTGTAGCCGAGCGCCGCCGCGAGCCAGCGCACGCCGGCCGGGTCGTCCGGGACGGTGTGCGTCCGGCGCAGGTGCTGCAGTTGCAGGCGGTGCTCGACGGCGCGCAGGAAGCGGTACCCGCGCAGCAGCGTCTCACCGTCCTGGCGCCCCACGTAACCGCCGGTGACCAGCGCGCGCAGGGCCGGCAGGGTGCCGGGCAGCCGCAGCGTCTCGTCGACCCGGCCGTGCACCAGTTGCAGCAGCTGCACCGCGAACTCGATGTCGCGCAGGCCGCCCGGCCCGCGCTTGATCTCCCGGTCCAGCTCCTTGGGCGGCACGTTGTCGATGATCTTGCGGCGCATGTCGCGGACGTCGGCGACCGCCTCCGGCCGCTCGGCCGCGTGCCAGACCAGCGGCGCCAGGTCGGCCAGCCACTCCTGCGCCAGGGCCAGGTCGCCGGCCGCCGGGCGGGCCTTGAGCAGCGCCTGGAACTCCCAGGTGCGTGCCCAGCGCCGGTAGTAGGCCTGGTGGCTGGCGAGGGTCCGGACCAGCGGGCCGCGGCTGCCCTCCGGGCGCAGTGCGGCGTCCACCGGCCAGGCCACCTGCCCGCAGATCTCCATCAGCCGGGCGGCGACGGTGGTCCCGGCCTGGAGGTCGTCGTCGCCGGCGGCCACGAAGATCACGTCGACGTCGGAGACGTAATTCAGCTCGTTGCCGCCGCACTTGCCCATCGCCACCACGGCCAGGCGGGGCTCCGGTGTGCCCTCGGGGAGAGCGGCGACGGCGATCGCGTACGCCGCGGCCAGCGTCTCGTCGGCGAGCGTGGAGAGCGCGAGCATGGTCGGCTCCAGGCCGCGCCCGCCGGTCAGGTCGGCGGCGGCGACCCGGAGCAGCGCGATCCGGTACGCCCGGCGCAGCGCCGGAACGGTCGCCGCCTCCAGTTCGAGGTGCCCCTCCGGGTCCGGCGGCAGCCCGCTCTTCTCGGTGGCCAGGGTGCGCCACTCCTGCTCGTTGGCGACCAGGTGATCGCCGAGCGTGGACGACGCGCCGAGCACCGCGACCAGCCGCCGGCGCAGCCCGTGGTCCTGGTGGAGCCGGTCGATCAGCTCCCGGGTCGCCGCGTTCTCGGTGATCTCGCCGGTCGGGCCGGTGGGGCGGCCGCCGTTGGCCCGCTCGGCGGCCCGGGAGACCGAGTCGACCAGCCGGTGGAACTGCCGCAGCGCCAGGTCCGGGTCGGCGGCCCGGGACAGGGCGTGGATCAGCTCGGCCGCCTCGGCGCTGACCGGCCCGTGCTCGGCGTCCCAGAGCCGCAGGCCCCGCGCGCCGAGCAGGTCGGCCCCGTTGTCGGCGAAGCCGTACCGCGCCAGCCGGGTGGGCCGGGTCATCTCAGTGCCCCAGCAGGGGCAGGTTCTTGGCCGGGATGTCGGCGTCCGGCAGGGTGCCCAGGGCCAGCGCCGCGAACCGGGCGGCGAACGGCTGCCACACCTCCTCGACGTCCGGCAGGATCTCGGCGACGGCGAGCACCACCGCCTCCGCGTCGTAGCCCAGCTCGTCCAGGTCGGCGGCGCCGAGCCGGGTCCAGTCGGCCATCATCGCGGCATCGCACTCGATGTGGAACTGGAGGCCCCAGGCCCGGTCGCCGATCCGGAACGCCTGGTGCGGATAGCGGCTGGAGGCGGCCAGCAGGGTGGCGCTCAGCGGCAGCTCGGTGATCTCGTCGCGGTGCCACTGGATCACGTCGGGCAGCAGCGGCACCCACTTGAACAGCGGGTCGGTGTCGGCCGCGTCGCGCTTGCCGACCAGGCCGGGGCCGATCTCCGGGCCGGACGGGCTGCGCTCGACCAGTCCGCCGTGCGCGGCGGCCAGCAGCTGCCCGCCGAGGCAGATGCCGAGGGTGGGCACCCGGTGCCGGACCGCCTTGCGCAGCAGTCCCTCACACGCCGGGAACCACGGGGCGCCCGGGGCGCCGGCCACGTCCGGATAGGCACTCTGGTCCCCGCCGAGCACGATCAGCGCGGCGTAGTCGTCGAGGGTCTCGGGCAGCTCGTCGCCCGCGTGCGGGCGGAGCACGGTGAGCCCCAGCCCGGCCTCGGTCAGCCAGTCCCCGAGGCGCCGGAGGTCGTCGGTCGGATCGTTCTCGATGACAAGCGCTGTGCTCACGTGACGAGGCTAACGAATTGGCGCGCGACAAACACCGACAGGACGTTGTCGGGGCGGCCCGCGAGAGTTCCCGGTGAGGTTCGAAGTCGTCCTGAAGGAGATGAGATGAACACCATCGGCTGGATCGAAGTGGGTACGGAGCGTCCGGAGGAGGCCGAGCGGTTCTACGGCGACGTGTTCGGCTGGACGTTCGCCGACGACGACAACTCGGTGGGGCTGGACGGCCGGCCGTACCGGATGGTGACCGGGCCGGACGGGGGCGCGCCGTTCGGCGGGTTCTACGGCACCGGCGGGAAGGCGCCGGACCAGGCGATCTTCCTGATCGTGGTGGCGGACACCGAGGCGGCCTGCCGGCAGGCCGAGGCGCACGGCGCGAAGGTGCTGGTCGGGCCGCAGCGGGAGGCGAGCGGGCTGGTCTACGCCCGGCTCAGCGACCCGCTGGGCAACCTCTTCGGCGTGTTCACGCCGCCGGCGCGGTGAAACGCCGCCGGCAGGCGCCGCGGCACCCGCGGAGCGGTCAGGCGCCGTGCCAGCGGGCGACGATCTCGTCGCCCTCGGTCTCACCGGTCTCCACGAAACCCAGAGCCAGGTAGAGCGAGCGGGCCGCGGTGTTCTCCGGCTGGTAGCTGAGTGCCACGTTCGGCGTGCCGGGCTCGGCGATCAGCCGCTCCCGCAGCTGCCGGACCAGCTCCCGGCCGATGCCCTGGCGCTGGTGCTTCGCGTCGACGACGACCCCGCCGATCCACCGGCTCCGGTCGTCGTCGACGCCCCAGATGGCGAAGCCGACCACCTCGTCGCCGCGGACCGCGGCGAGCGGCTGCCAGGTGTCGCCGTAATGGCACATGCACAGGTAATAGGTCACGTCGGCGACGAACCGCTTCTGGTCCTCGTGGACGGTGAGCTCGGCGCAGTCCCGCCAGTTGCCGGCGGTGACCGGCACCAGGCGAAGATCGTCGGAAGTCATCCGGAGATCTTGGCAAACGCCGCCGGTGCGCAGGCGAGTGGGTTTGCGTCGCCCGTGGGGTTTGCGGGTGACGCAAACCCGCCCGCCTGCGCACCGGTTACCAGGCGTTGCCGCGAAGCGCAGCGGAGCCAGCCGGCTCAGCAAACGCCGCCGGCTCAGCAGGCACCGGTTACCAGGCGTTGCCGCGAAGCGCAGCGGAGCCAGCAGGCCCAGCAAGCGCCGCCGGCGCGGCGGCGCGCGGCTCGGCGAACAACGTCAGGGGCTCTCGCTTGTCGGGCGGGATGTCCAGATCGGCGTCGGACAGGGTGCGCTGCGGCGCGAGCTCCCGGGTCGGGGTGACCGTGGTGATCCGGTCGACCCGGAAGATCCGCGCCGAGTCGCGCAGCCGGCACCAGGCGATCAGATACCAACTGTCGCGAATCCCCACGTAGCCCTGCGGCTCGACGTCCCGCCTGGTCACCGCGCCGGACCGGTCCCGATAGCCGATCCGGATCACCTGGCCGACCGGCAGCACCGGCGGCATGCTGGCCGGCGCCGACTGCCCGACCAGGTGGATCCGGCCGGCCAGGGCCTGCGCCGCGGCCGCGTCGTCGGCCCGCATCGCGGCCACCAGCTTGCGCAGCGCGCTCGCCGCGGCCTGCCGGAACGGTGTCCCCTCCAGCCGGCGCAGGGCCAGCGCCATGGCCACCGCCTCCTCCGGCGTCAGGTTGACCGGGGGCAGGGTGTGCGCGCGGTCCAGACAGTAACCACCGGTGCGGCCGGGCTCGGCGTAAACCGGGGTGCCGGACTCCTGGAGGGCCAGGATGTCCCGCTCCACCGTGCGGGTGCTCACCTCGAAGCGGCCGGCCAGCCAGCGCGCGCTGCGCGGCCGGGGCGCGACCGCCCGCAATTCCTCGACGATGGCGTACAGCCGATCGGTCCGGTTCACGTCTCGCAGGTTAGAGCGGGGGTACGACAATCTCCGGGAACGCCTAATCTCTCGGGCATGACGCAGGAGTCGCCCGCTGTCCGGGTGTCCACGCTGGAACTCTTCTTCGATCTGGTCTTCGTCTTCACGGTGACCCAGCTCGCCGACTCGCTCGCGCACCACCTGACGCCCGCCGGCCTGCTGAACGTGGTGCTGATCCTGGTCGTGGTCTGGTGGATGTACTCGGGCTACGCCTGGCTCACCAACGCGGTCGCCCCGACCACCTCGGGCCGGCGCACCCTGCTGCTGATCGGCATGGCCGGCTTCCTGGTGATGGCGCTGGCCATCCCGGAGGCCTTCGGCAAGTACGGCTGGATCTTCGGCCTCGCCTACGTGGTGGTCAACCTCACCCACTCGGTGATGTTCCTCCAGGCCGGCCCGGCCGCGACCCGGGTGATGCGGACGCTGGGCCCGCTGAACCTGCTGGCCGCGCTGCTGGTGCTGGCCGGCGGGCTGCTGCCCGAGCCGTGGCGGCACCTGTGCTGGCTGGCCGCCCCGGTGGTGCAGATCTCGGCCGGTTACCTGCACCCGGCGGAGCTGCACCACATCTCGGCCGCGCACTTCGTCGAGCGGCACAGCCTGGTCACCATCATCGCGATCGGCGAGTCGATCATCGCGATCGGCGTCGGGGTGGGCGCCGATCTGAGCGGCGGCGTGATCATGGCCGCGGTGCTCGGCCTCTGCGTGGCGTATTACCTGTGGTGGGCCTACTTCGCCGACGGCGACCGGCGCTCCGAGCACGTGCTGGCCGAGGCGGGCGACCCGAAACGGCGGGCCCGGCTGGCGCTGAACGCCTGGGGCTACGCGCACGTCCCGATCCTGCTCGGCATCGTCGTCACCGCGGTCGGGATCAAGAAAACGCTGGGACACGCGTTCGGCGCGTTGCCCTGGAACGAGGCGATCACGCTGGGCGGCGGTGTCGCGATCTACCTGCTCGGGCACGCCGTCTTCCTGCGACTGCTCGGGCAGCCCGGCGCGGCGTACCGGATCGGCGTCGCGGCGCTGTGCCTCGCGACCGCGCCGCTCGGGCACCTGCTGGCGGTCGCGCAACTGGCTGCCGTCGCGGCCATCATGGCCGGTGGCGCCATCGCCGAGGACATCCACCGGATCCGCCGCTCCAGCCTCGCCGAGGCGATCGGTGACTTCGGCCGAGGATCATGAAAACCCGCTTCCGGTACGCCGTGAGCACCGCACCGTAGCGACTCGGGGCGGGGCGCTCAGGGCGTACCGAAAGCGGGTGTTGATCGTGGGTTTTGGCGGGTTTGATCAGGCGATGCAGGCGCACACGATGAGCGCGGCGCCGAAGTGCGAGGCGGCACTGACCAGCGCGCCGCCGTGGTAGTCCTGGGTGCAGATCACCTCGCCGAGCTTGCCCGGCGTCATCCAGTCGAGCACCAGGAAGGCCAGGCCCATGATCACGATGCCGAGGACGCCGAACAGCAGGGTCGAGGCGAGGCCCTGGCCGAACGAGTCGTAGGTGGTCCAGATCGAGGTGAACACGATCAGCGCGATGCCGAGCTGGTTGGCGGCCAGCAGGAGCGACGCGTTCGGGTTGCGCTCGGTCCAGATCAGGTCGCGCAGCTTGCCCGGCGTGAGCACGTCGATCAGCACAAAACCGAGGGCCATCAGACCGATCCCGATCACACCGAAGGCGATGCTCCGCCCGGCGCCCTCCAACAGCTCTTGCAGCACAGCCTCTCCCCTTGTCGCATGACGTCGAAGGAGACCGTACCCCGTGTGACAAAACTTCGTGGCGCGGCGCTGTGGACAGCCGCACCGGTCAGGCGGCGGTCCTCCACGGACCGCCGCCGGCACCGGTGTCGATCAGAGGGCGCCCAGGTAACGCTGGCGCTCGTAGGGCGTGACCTCGCGGCGGAACTGCTCCCACTCGGCCCGCTTGTTGCGCAGGAAGAAGTCGAACACGTGCTCGCCGAGCACCTCGGCGATCAGCTCCGAGCCGGCCATCACCTCGATCGCCTCGGACAGGTTCTCCGGGAGCGCCTCGTAACCGGCGGCCTTGCGCTCGGCCGGGGACAGCGACCAGACGTCGTCCTCGGCGCCCGGGGGCAGCTCGTAGCCCTCCTCGATGCCCTTGAGGCCGGCGCCGAGCATGACCGCGAAGGCCAGGTAGGGGTTCGCCGCGGAGTCGATCGAGCGGACCTCGACGCGCGCCGAGTTCGGCTTGCCGAACGCGGGGACGCGGACCAGGGCGGACCGGTTCAGGTGGCCCCAGCTGACGAAGGCCGGGGACTCGGTGATCCGGTCCGGCAGCTGGAGCGGGAAGAGCCGCTTGTAGGAGTTGACCCACTGGTTCGTCACCGCGGTGTACTCCCGGGCGTGCACCAGCAGGCCGGCGATGAACGCGCGGGCCGTTTTCGACAGCTTCTGCGGGTCCTCGCTGTCGTAGAACGCGTTGCGCTCGCCCTCGAACAGCGACAGGTGGGTGTGCATGCCGGAGCCGGGCTGGTCGGTGTACGGCTTCGGCATGAAGGTGGCCTTGACCCCCTGGGAGAGCGCCACCTCCTTGACCACGTGCCGGAACGTCATGATGTTGTCCGCGGTGGTCAGGGCGTCCGCATACCGCAGGTCGATCTCCTGCTGGCCGGGGGCGACCTCGTGGTGGCTGAACTCGACCGAGATGCCGATCCGCTCCAGGGCCAGCACGGCCTGCCGGCGGAAGTCGCGGGCCACCGCGTGGGTGGTGTGGTCGAAGTAGCCGCCGGTGTCGACCGGGATCGGCACCGAGCCGTCGTTGTCCCCGTCCTGCACCAGGAAGAACTCGACCTCGGGGTGGGTGTAGAAGGTGAAGCCCTTCTCCGCGGCCCGGGCCAGCGCGCGGCGCAGCACGTGGCGCGGGTCGGCCCAGGCGGGGCTGCCGTCGGGCAGCAGGATGTCGCAGAACATGCGGGCGCTCTCGCCGCTGCCGCCGCCCTCGAACGGGAAGACCTGGAACGTGGTCGGGTCCGGCATGGCGACCATGTCGGACTCGAAGACCCGGGCGAAGCCCTCGATCGCCGAGCCGTCGATGCCGATGCCCTCCTCGAAGGCCGACTCGAGCTCGGCCGGCGCCACCGACACGCTTTTCAGCGTGCCGAGGACATCGGTGAACCAGAGACGGACAAAACGGATGTCGCGCTCCTCGAGCGTACGAAGCACGAACTCCTGCTGTCGGTCCACTTCCACCCCTTGTCCCGGTGCCGATCCGTCGATCCGAGACTACGCTGGCCCGGCCCTGTGACGTGGGCCCGGGTCCGGATCCGAAACCCCGTCATGGGGGAGAATGAGGTCCATGCCCACGCTGCGCATCGCCCTCGCTCAGGTGAACTCGACCGTCGGTGACATCCCCGGCAACGCGGCGGCGGTCCGCCGCTGGTCGAGGACCGCTTCGGAGGCCGGCGCCCACCTGGTCGCCTTCCCCGAGATGATGCTGACCGGTTACCCGATCGAGGACCTGGTCTTCCGCAACTCGTTCGTCGACGCCTCCCGGCGGGCGCTGCGCGCGCTCGCCGCCGACCTGGCCGCCGACGGCCTGGGCGACCTCGCCGTGGTGGTGGGTTACGTGGACGCCGACGGCCCGGCCGCGATCAGCTCGGACGCGGCGCCGGGCAGCGGCCGGCGGGACGCCTCCGCCCTGCTGTATCGGGGTGAGGTGGCCGCCACGTATTTCAAGCACCACTTGCCGAATTACGGGGTGTTCGACGAGGACCGCTACTTCGAGCCCGGTGACTCGCTGACCGTGGTCCGGCTCGGCGGGGTGGATGTCGCGCTCACCGTCTGCGAGGACATCTGGCAGGCCGGCGGCCCCTTCACCGCGGCGCGGCGGGCCGGGGTGGGGCTGGTCGTCAACGTGAACGCCTCGCCCTACGAGCTGAACAAGGACGACGTCCGGCTGCCGCTGGTGCAGCGGCGGGCGGCGGAGGCCGGGGCCACGGTGGCGTACGTGAACATGATCGGCGGGCAGGACGAGCTGGTCTTCGACGGCGACTCGATGATCGTCGGGCCGGACGGGGCGTTGCTGGCTCGAGCCGGACAGTTCACCGAGGAGCTGCTGGTCCACGACCTGGACCTGCCTGCCGCTTCCGCCGCGCCCAACGCGGAGGGATCGACCGATGCGGCGAAGCCGCTGGTCGAAACCGAGATTCCCGACGACATGGCGATAAGCAGGGTTTCACTGGGAGCCGATTTGCCCGCTTTGCCAGATCGCCGGGACGGCGGTGTCACGGATCGCATCGCCGACGAGGCGGAGGTCTGGACCGCGCTGGTCATGGGCCTGCGCGACTACGTGAACAAGAACGGCTTCCGCTCGGTCATCCTCGGCCTCTCCGGCGGCATCGACTCGGCCGTGGTCGCCGCCATCGCGGTCGACGCGCTCGGCCCGGAGCGGGTCACCGGCGTCTCGCTGCCCAGCGGCTACTCCTCCGAGCACTCCAAGGACGACGCCGCCGACCTGGCCAAACGCACCGGTCTGAGCTATCGCGTGGAACCGATCCAGCCGATGGTCGACGCCTTCCTGGCGAACATGTCGCTCTCCGGCGTCACGGTGGAGAACCTGCAGGCCCGGGTGCGCGGCGTGATCCTGATGGCGCTCTCCAACCAGGACGGGCACCTGGTGCTCACCACCGGCAACAAGAGCGAGCTCGCGGTCGGCTACTCCACGCTGTACGGCGACTCGGTCGGCGGCTTCAACCCGCTCAAGGACGTGCCGAAAACCATGGTCTGGCAGCTCGCCCGGTGGCGGAACACGCAGGGCGACCCGCCCATCCCGGAGAACTCGATCACCAAGCCGCCGAGCGCCGAGCTGCGCCCGGACCAGAAGGACTCGGACTCGCTGCCGGACTACGAGGTGCTTGACCCGATCATCAAGGGGTATGTGGACCACGACCTCGGCCGCGCCGAGCTGATCGCGGCCGGCAACGATCCGGCCCTGGTCGACCGGGTGCTGCGGATGGTCGACCTGGCCGAGTACAAGCGCCGCCAGTCGGCGCCGGGCACCAAGATCTCCGGCAAGGCGTTCGGGCGGGACCGTCGCCTTCCGATTACCAACAGGTTTCGCGAGGGGGTGTGACACCTTCCACTGACCCCTCGGCCTAATGGCCGCCGTGGTGCGACGATGGCCCCGACACCCGGGGACCGCACCAGGCGGCCTCGAGGGAGGAGAGTGACGACATGTCGGAAATTCCGACCTTGTACGGTGGGCCCGCGACTCGCCGGGTCCGCACCCGTGACCTGCTCAACGCCAAGGTCCGCGGCGACCGCTGGCCGATGCTCACGTCCTACGACCAGTACACCGCGTCGATCTTCGACCAGTCCGGCGTACCGGTCCTGCTCGTCGGCGACTCCGCCGCGAACAACGTGTTCGGCTACGAGACCACCGTCCCGATCACCGTCGACGAGCTGTTGCCGCTGGTCCGCGCCGTGGTCCGGGCCACCAAGACCGCGCTGATCGTCGGCGACCTGCCGTTCGGCAGCTACGAAGAGGGGCCCACCCAGGCACTGCGCACCGCCGTCCGGTTCATGAAGGAGGGCGGCTGCCACGCGGTCAAGCTGGAGGGCGGGCGGAAAATGGCCCCGCAGATCGAGGCGATCACCAGCGCCGGCATCCCGGTGATGGCACACATCGGCTTCACCCCGCAGCGCGAGCACGCCATCGGCGGCTACCGCGTCCAGGGCCGGGAGAACGAGGGCGCCGAGGTGATCTCGGACGCCCGCGCGGTCGTCGACGCCGGCGCCTTCGCGGTCGTGCTGGAGATGGTCCCGGGCGAGGTCGCCAAGCAGATCACCAAGGAGCTGCCGATCCCCACGGTCGGCATCGGCGCCGGCCCGGACACGGACGCCCAGGTCCTGGTCTGGCAGGACATGGCCGGCCTGCGCACCGGCAAGGCCCCGCGCTTCGTCAAGCGTTACGCCGACCTCGCGGGCGCACTCACCGAGGCCACCCGCCAGTTCGCCGACGAAGTCCGCAACGGCGAGTTCCCCACCGCGGAACACACCTTCTGAAACCCGCTTTACGGTACGGCCGGGAGCCCCGCTCCCGGCCCGGTCCGTCGCCCTCCCGGTGAGCTCGCACCGGTTCCGCCCGGCCGCCGCGTCTACGAGCCGGCACCGGTTCCGCCGCGCCCCCGCGAGCGCGGTCGCATCCGCCCGACCGGCGCACCCACGAACCCGCACCGGTTCACCCGGCCAGCGCCCCCGCGAACACCGTCGCACCCGCCCGACCGGCGCACCCACGAACCCGCACCGGTTCACCCGGCCAGCGCCCCCGCGAACACCGTCGCACCCGCCCGACCGGCGCACCCACGATCCCGCACGGTTCCGCCCGACCACCGCCCCGCGAACACCGTCGCACCCACCCGACCGGCGCACCCACAAACCCGCACCGGCACCGCCCGACCACCGCTCCCGCGAACACCGTCGCACCCACCCGGCCACGGCCCCCGCGAACGCGGTCGCATCCGCCCGACCGGTACACCCACGAACCCGCACCGGCTCCGCCCGGCCACGGCCCCGCGAACACCGTCGCACCCGCCCGACCGGCGTGCCCGCGAACCCGCACTGGTGCCGCCCCGGGCGCCGTGGCTTCAGCGTTTTCCACATCAGCGGGCTGTCCACAGCCTGGCCGCGCGGTCACCGCATCGCCCGCCACACTGATTCTGGCGGTGGCCCCCTGGGGAGGGCGGGCCGTTGAGGTGCGGATTTCTTCGGGCGGGGCTCCGGGTCAGGCTCGTTCGAAGCGGACGGTGCGGGTCGCCGGGTCGGCCGCGGTGAGACGGGCCTGGATGCGGGCGCCCAGGGGCAGGTCGCCGAGGCAGCGGGCGCGGACCGCCGGATCGTCGAGGGCCACGGTGCCGCCGGCCGGTCGTTTGCCGGAGGCCTCCTCGCGGTCCAGCACCGCGGCATCGAAGCACTCGCCCACCCGGCCGTGCAGCAGCACCGCCTCGGCCAGGTCGATGGCGCCCCGGTCGGCGGCCGAGGCGAGCCGGTCCGTCGCGGTCATCTGTTTCGGGAGGCGGGGCAGGGCGTCGAGCGCCCACGGCGGGACCGGGCGGTTCTCGTACAGGGCCAGGCAGGTCTCCGTGACGTATCGGTCGGCCAGGCGCCGCAGCGGTGCCGTGACGTGCGCATACGGCGCGCCCACCCCACCGTGGCCGGCGTCCTCGGGCGCCGGGCCGGCGTCGCCACCGAAGGCGGTGTACGCCGCACCCCGCAACAACTCCGCCGCCTGATCGAGAAACGCGGCACCGCGCGGGCTGCCCGGATCGACCGAGGCCACCACCGCACCGACACTCGCCCCGGCCGGCCAGTCCACCCCGAGCGACGCCGCCGCGGCCCGCAGCCCGTCGACCGCCTCCGGTTTCGGCCCGGGCATGGTCCGCAGCATCCCGATCCCGCCGTCCAGCATGATCCGCGCCGCGGCCATCCCGGTGAGCAGCGAGATCTGCGCGTTGTGCTCCTCCACCGGCAGCGGCGCCCGCAGCACCAGCCGCCAGCCGTCCCCGTCCCGCTCCACCTCCTGCGCCGGAAGAGGCAGGTTGACCGCACCCCGCTCGGCCGCCCGCCGCGCCAGCAGGGTCCCGATCTCCGCGAGCAGCGCCACCGGCTCCGACGGCTCGCCGCCGTCCAGCTCCCGCTGCACGCTCGGATAGTCCAGCTTGGCCCGGCTGCGCACCCGCGCACGCTCCAGATGCGTAGCGGTCGTCGCCCCGTCCGCGTCCAGGTCGATCGTCCACACCACGGCGGCCCGCTCCACGTCCGCGAACAGGCTCACCGCCCCTTCGCTGAGCACCGGCGGATGCAGCGGAATCCGCCCGTCCGGCAGATACACGGTCTGCCCCCGCACCCAGCTCTCCGCCTCGACCGCCCCACCCGGCCGGACGAACGAGGCCACGTCCGCGATCGCATACCGCACCCGGTAGCCGCCGCCGTCGCGCCGGCTCAGGTGCATCGCCTGATCCAGATCCTGCGACCCGGCGGGGTCGATCGTCACGAACGGCACGTCCGTCCGATCCGCACCACCCGGCACCACGGCGGCCGCCTGCTCCGCCTCCGCGATCACCGCAGCCGGAAACTCTCCCGGCAATCCCAGCTCCCGGCGCAACACGGAGAAGTCAATCTGCGGCGCCCACACCCGTTTGATCGGCACCGCCCATTCCTACCCCAACGGGAGAGGACCGCACCCGACGGGCGCGGTCCTTCCTCACTTCTGTTCGAATACCACCCGGAGCGCGGGGCCGAACTTCTGTTCGAACACCGCCCGGAGCCAGGCCGAACCTCACCGCCGGACGCGCCGAGCGATCCGAAGCCAGACCTGGCGCCCGGGGCCTCGGCTAGCGGGCGCGCCGGCTGGCCGGGGCCGGGGTTCGGACCGCGCGGGCCCGGGATGCCGACGCCGCCTTGGCGGCATTGCGGGAGCTGCGAGCGCCGCCACCCGAGGCGCCGCTGTTCGCCCCGGAGGTGCGGGTGACCTTGGTGGCCTTGGCCGCGTTCCCGGTCGACCGGCCACCGGCGGTGGTGGCCGCCGACTTGTTCGCCGCCTTCTTCGCCGGAGCCTTCCGGGCCGGGGCCGCCTCGATCGCCTCGGCCGCCTTCGCGGCCTTGGCCGCCGCTGCCTTGGTCGTCTTGACTGCCTTCGTCGCGGCGGCCCGCGTGTTGGCCGCGCTCCTGGCCACCTTGGCCGCCGCGCTCTTGGCCGCCGACGCCGACCGGGCCGCCGCACTCGCGGTAGCCATCGCCTGATCAGCCTTGGCCAGCGCAATCTCGGTAGCCGCCGCCTCAGCCGCAGCCGCCGCCGCAACCCTCGCCTCAGCCGCCGCGGCAGCCCTGGCCGAACTGGCCCGCCCCGAAACCGCCTTGCGCCCGGTCGCCTTGGCAGCCGCGCCCCGCGCCCCGGTCGCCGTGGCTCCAGCCGCCTTGGCCCCCGCCGCCTTCGCACCCGTCACCTTGGCCCCGGTTGCCTTGGTGCCACGAGCCACAGCTCCGGTCGCCTTGGCCCCAGTCGCCTTGGCTCCAGCCGCCTTGGCCCCGGTCGCCTTGGCCCCGGTCACCTTGACCGCAGCCGCCTGCGCACCCGTCGCCTTGGCGCCACGAGCCACAGCTCCGGTCGCCTTGGCTCCAGCCGCCTTGACCCCGGTCGCCTTCGCACCCGTCGCCTTGGCCCCGGTCGCCTTGGTGCCACGAGCCGCAGCTCCGGTCGCCTTGGCCCCAGTCGCCTGCGCACCCGAAGCCTTCGCCGCGGTCGCTTTCGCGCCCGATACCTTCGCACCAGCAGCCTTCGCGCCGGTCGCCTTCGACGCCGTAGCTCGCGCACCAGCAGCCTTCGCCGCCGTGGCTTTCGCCCCCGTAGCCTTCGCGGCCGTAGCTTTCGCCCCCGTAGCCTTCGCCGTCGTAGCCATCGGCGCACCAGCCTTCGCGGTGGTGGCCTTCGCGCCGCCAGCCTTCGAGGCCGCGGTCTTCACACCAGTCGCTTTCGCAGCGGTGGCCTTGGTAGCCGTCGCACCAGTCGCCTTGGCCCCGGTCGCTTTGCCGACCGCTTTCGCCGCTGTGGCCTTAGCCCCACTTGCCTTCGAGGACGCGCTCCTGGCGGGCGTAGCCTTCGCCGCACTCGCCTTGGCAGTGGTCGCCTTAGCGGTAGTCGCCTTCGTCCCAGTCGCCTTGGCGGCAGTCGCCTTCGCCCCAGTCGCCTTCGCCGCACTCGCCTTCGCCGCACTCGCCTTCGCCGCACTCGCCTTCGCCGCAGTCGCCTTGGCCGCAGTCGCCTTGGCCGCAGTCGCCTTGGCAGTGGTCGCCTTCGCCGCAGTCGCCTTGGCAGTAGTCGCCTTAGCCGCACCGGCCCTCGCCGGCGCCCGCCCGGCCCCGGCCTTCGCAGTAGTCGCCTTACCGGCCGTCGACCTGACTCCCCCAGCGGACGCAGCGCCCGCCCTAGCCCCGGTAGCCTTCACACCCGCGACTTTGGCGCCCGCGGCTTTCGCCGCCCCAGCCTTCGTACCCGCCGCTTTGGAGGCCGTAGCCTTCGTGGCCGCCGCAGCCTTCGTACCGGTCGCCTTCACCGCCGTAGCCTTCGCCGCTCCGGCCTTCGTGGTGCCCACCTTCGCAGCCGTGGCCTTGACACCTGCTGATCTCGCGGCCCCAGCCTTCGTGCCCGTAGCCTTCGCACCCGTAGCGGCCTTGGCCCCTGCTGACTTCGCAGCCGTAGCCTTCGCAGCACCCGTTGCCGCTGCGCCAGCCCCAGTCGCCTTAGCTACCGCCCCGGCCCGCCCACCAGCCGTAGCCTTGGCCGCCTTCGCAGCACCACTACCCACGGCCTTCGCCACTCCAGCCTTGGCCCCGGTGAGCTTGGCCGCCGTCCCCGTCGCCTTGGCCACGGTCGCACCACCGCGAGCGGACTTCGCCGCCGTGCCCCGCTTCGCCACAGCCCCACCAGCAGCCGCCTTAGCAGCGGTCGCCTTAGCGCCAGTCCCGGTCGCCTTAGCTTCAGTAGCCTTGGCAGCAGTGCCCTTCACCGCGCCGACCTTGGCCCCAGCCGCCTTACCCGCAACACTCTTGGCCCCCGAGACTCCAGCCGCCTTACCGGCAACACTCTTGGCCGCCGAGGCCCCAGCCGCCTTACCCGCAGCAACCTTCGTCGCCTTACCCACAGCCGCCCCAGCAGTCTTGGCCCCAGTCGCCTTCCCAGCCACGGCCTTGACCGCCGCCGCCTTCGCCCCAGCCCCACCGGTACCAGCCGCCGAACCCCCAGCCGCTTTCCCCGCAGCCCTCTTGGTCCCAGCAGCCTTCGCCGCAGCCTTGACCCCAGCCGCCGCCTTCTTACCACCCGAGGCCCGACCACCAGCCGCCTTGGAACCGCCGGCCTTCCCCGCTCCCCGAGCCTCGACCGCCGCCGCTTCCTCAGCCGCCACCGCCGCCCGAGCCGCCGAAGCCGAAGCCGAAGCCCCCGCCCGTCCCCCGATCGCTTTCACGGGAGCAGCAGCCCCCGAACCCGCCTTGGACCCCACCGCCTTCACCGGCGCCGCGGCCCGCCTTCCAGCAGCCTTGCTTCCGACCGCCTTGACCGGCCCCCGGCCCGGACCTTCGGCAACGGCCGCCATGACCGCCTCATCAGCCAGTTCCGCAGCCTTCGCCGCCGCCTCAGCCGCCTCAGCCGCCGCACCACGAGCAGCCCCGACGGTTCCCCGACGCGCCTCAGGCTGCACCTCCGCCGAAGCCTCAGCGTCTGCGAAGTCCGCCGCCGGCTTCGCGTCCCAGTCCTCCTCCGGCTCGACCACCGAAGCCCGTCCGACCGCCCGAACCGCACCGGCCTCCCGAGCCGCCGCCCGCTGAGCCGCCGCCTGCCGCCGGGTCATCCGGGACGGCGCGAGTTCCGAACTGGCCGCCGCTTCGTCCGCCGCTCCCGGCTCCACCGGCGCTCTCCCGATGTCCCCACCGGCGCCCGGATCCGGAACGGCCGCCATCCCCCGTCGCCCGCCGGCCGGCATCTCGCCGGCGCCGACCGCGACCTGTGCCGCCGGCGGTTCCGGCCGCTCCGGCCCGAACCGGCCCACCGCCGCGGTTCCCGCCTGCGCCGCCCGGCCGGCCGCCATCTCGGCCTGCGCCGCCCGAACCGCCGCCGCCTCGGCCCGGCCCCCGCCGGTCTCACCCTCCGAGGCCGTCCCGGCCGGGGCAGCCGCCCGCTTCCGCACCGGCGCACTCCGGACGATCCCCCCGTCCTCGACCTCGACGACGCCTTCGTCCGGCGAGAGGAACAACTCCCCCCGAGCCCGAGCGCTCTTCGCGAACGCCGCCATCTGCGCCGAAGCCAGATCCTCGCCCGCCGGCTCTTCGTCCTCGGGCGTCTCCAAAGCTTCCAGATCGGGCCGATCCGCACCCCACTGGTCGGATTCCCGTCCGGGGTTCGCCGCATCCCGCGGCGGCGCGAACCACCCACCGAGGAACGGCCGATCCGTCAACTCACTCGGCGAGACCTCGTCGTCCTGCGGCCGCGACCCGGCCGCGGCGGACTCCGGCCAGGCCGACGACGCCCCCCGGTCCCAGTCCTTGTCGCCGGCATCCGCCGACATCGTCACCTGAGTCTTGTTCGGAAAGTTACTGCTGGCCGCCGCGACGCGCCGACCGCTCCGGACCGCTGCCGCGCCCCCAGATTTCCGCTGCGACACAACCCCTTTACGTACGCCCTCAGCCCGCGCCACCGGCACCCGCACCTGCCCGGAGCCCCGCCCCGACCCACTGGCCCCACCAGCGACGGCAGCACCGGTCCTACCCGCGCCCGCCTTGGCCGCACCAGCCTTAGCCATGCCGCCCTTAGCCGCACCAGCCTTGCCCACGCTCACCTTGGCCGTCCCGGCCTTGGCCGCACCCGCCTTGGCCACACCAGCGTTAGCCGTGCCGCCCTTAGCCGCACCAGCCTTAGCCACGCTCACCTTGGCCACACCAGCGTTAGCCGTGCCGCCCTTAGCCGCGCCAGCCTTGGCCCCGCTCACCTTGGCCGCACCAGCCTTAGCCGCACCAGCCTTAGCCGCGCCCGTCTTGGCCGCACCAGCCTTAGCCGCGCCACCCTTAGCCGCACCGGCCTTGGCCGCACCAGCCCGAGCCGCAACCGTCTTGGCCGCACTTGCCTGGGTCGTTGCAGCGTTTGCCGCACCGGCTTTTGCCGACCTCACCGGGCTCGCGCTCGCCGTGCCGACGGCACCGCCCTTGGCACGGTCCGCCACGGCGGTCTTGGCCGCCGCGGTCTTGCCGGGGCCGCCACGCCCGGCCGTCCCTTTCGCCGAAGCCGCGGTCGCCGAGCCGGTCCCGCCCACCCGGCCGGTCACCGCCCGAGCCGAACCACCCTTGGCCACGGTCCGAGCCGCCGCCACCGCCTTGACCGCCGACTTCCCGGACGCACCGGCCGTCTTGGTGACCGACTTGTCCGGACCCGCGCCCTTAACCACCGACTTGCCTAGACCAGCGCCCTTGGCCACCGACTTCCCTGGGCCAGCGGCCTTGGCCACCGACTTCCCTGGCACGGCAGCCTTGGCCGAGGGCTTACCAGGTGCAACAGCCGCCTTCCGGGCAGCTGGCACCGACGAAGCCGCACGCTTGCTCCCGGGCACCACCTTGGCCGAGTCACCGGCCGTCCGCGCCACCGGCACCACCGTCGCCGCGTTCTTCCCGGCCCCGGCCGATGCCTTCACCACACCCGAGCCCACACCACTGACCGCGGACCGAGCCACCGGCACCTTGGCCGCGGCCTTCGCCCCCGCCAGACCAGCCGGCTTCGTGCCCGCAGAACCCACCGCCGACTTCTTGCCCGCCGACGCGGCCGTCTTCTTGCCAGCCGCCGACGCCCCCGGCTTCTTGGCCGCCGACGCCGTCGGCTTGGCCACTGACGAAGCCGCCTTCGCCGCGCTCTTCGCCGCACTAGTCTTCGGCACCGCAGCGGTCTTGCCAGCGCTCGCTGAAGAAGTCACCTTCGCGGCAGCCGCCTTACCCACAGCCGCCTTACCCACAGCCGCCTTACCCGCAACCGTCTTACTCGCGATCGTGCCCGCAGCCGCCTTGCCCACAACCGCCTTACTCGCAGCCGCCTTGCCCGCAGCCGTCTTGCTCGCGGTCGTGCCCGCAGCCGCCTTGCCCACAGCCGCCTTGCCCGCAGCCGTCTTACTCGCGGTCGCCGTGCCCGCAGCCGCCTTGCCCACAACCGCCTTGCTCACAGCCGTCTTAATCGCAGCCGACTTACTCGCGGTCGTCGTGCCCGCAGCCGCCTTGCCCACGGCCGCCTTGCCCGCAGCCGTCTTACTCGCGGTCGCCGTGCCCACGGCCGTCTTACCCACGGCCGTCTTACCCACGGCCGTCTTGCTCGCGGCCTTGGCGACCGCAGTCTTGGTAGCCACAGTCTTAGCCGCCGCCTGCACCGCGTCGGCCTTGGCCCCACTAGCCTTCACCACCGCCGTCTTGCTGACGACCGGCTTCGCAACACTCTTCACCGCGGCCCGCGCCGACCCAGCAGCCGGCTTGGCCCCCGCCGCCCACGCAGAAGCCGCAGCCGACCGACCCGTCGCCGACTTCACCACGACCGCCTTCGCGCCAGCCGCCTTGGCCGCACCAGCCGCCTTCCCGGCACCGGCCCTCGTCGCAGCGCCAGCCGTCGTCGCAGCACCAACCGTCTTGCCCGCGCCGGCCGTCTTGACCGCACCGGTCGTCTTGGCCCCGCCAGCCGCCTTGACCGCGCTAGCCGTCTTGGCCGCGCCGGCCGCCTTGACCGCGCTAGCCGTCTTGGCCGCGCCGGCCGCCTTGGCAGCACCAGCCGTCTTGACCGCGCCGGCCGCCTTGGCAGCACCGGCCGCCTTGGCAGCACCAGCCGTCTTGACCGCACCAGCCGTCTTGGCCCCGCCGGCCACCTTGGCTGCCGTCCCCCGGGCCGAGCCCGCCTTCACCTCGGGCTGCTTGCCGGAAACCCGAGCCGTCACACCCGCCGATACCTTCGACTTGGCCGCCACCGCGACTCCACTCCCCACTTTCGCGGCGGCCCGTCCCGCCACTGCCGTTTTCGGCGCGCCCGCCCGAGGCGCGGACGCCCGCCCAACCACACGCTTCTCCCCGGCCGCAGCCGCCGCCCGCCCAACCACACGCTTCTCCGCGGCCGCAGCCGCCGCCCGCCCCGCCACACGCTTCTCCCCGGCCGCCGCCGCCCGCCCACCGGCAGGCTTCACCGCGGCACCCACCGCCCCGCGACCGTTCACCGTCCGAGCGGCACCATTCCGCGCCGGCACACTGCCGGCGGCGGCGCGTTTCGTCGTACCGGAAACGGGTTTTGCATCGGCGCCGGAGGCGGCGGATCTGATCGGAGCCTTTTTGGCAGCGGGCATCGAGGTGTTCCTCCTTGCGAATGACTGCGGGCACGTCTGCGCCAGGGATGTCGGACGGGGAGCGAGGTGACGGTCTAGCTCTCTCCGGTCCAGCGAGCGTCCTCGGCATCCCACTCGGCATTGCGCTTCTCGACCGTTTCGAGGGCCCGCGTCGCCTCGTCAGCCGTGGCGAACGGGCCGAGCCGGAATTGGGCGGGACACACGTCGTCGCCGATCTCGACCCGGTGGTGTCGGAGGCACCAGAAGTAGCCCGCCCCGCCGAGCCCACTGTCGTTCATTCCATCACTCTGCAACTAAAAACGACCATGCGCTACCGATTCGGGCAAAATGCCCAAGATTTCCATTGTGGAGCCGAGTGGATTGACCGTCATACCTCATCGGAACGAGCCACCCCGGGCATTCGCGCGGTTTCCCGCTCGCATTCACACCACAGAGACCTTCATCGAGCGGCACGGAACCCTGGAAACACAAAGCCGCCCCCGCCACGGTGCGTGGCGGGGGCGGCCCGGAACGGGACGGATCAGCTCAGCTCGGCGGCGACCAGCTCGGCGATCTGCACGGCGTTGAGCGCGGCGCCCTTGCGCAGGTTGTCGTTCGAGATGAAGAACGACAGGCCGTTCTCCGCGGTCGGGTCGAGGCGGAAACGACCCACGTACGACGGGTCGCGGCCGGCGGCCTGGAGCGGGGTGGGCACCTCGGACAGTTCCACGCCGGGCGCCGAGGCGAGCAGCTCGCGGGCGCGCTCGACGGCGAGCGGGCGGGCGAACCGCGCGTTCACCTGGATCGAGTGCCCGGTGAAGACCGGCACCCGTACGCAGGTGCCGGAGACCAGCAGCTCGGGCAGGCCGAGAATCTTCCGGCTCTCGTTGCGGAGCTTCTGCTCCTCGTCGGTCTCGAAGCTGCCGTCGTCGACGAACGAGCCGGCCTGCGGGATCACGTTGAACGCGATCGGCTTCGGGAAGACCTTGGACTCCGGGAACTCCACGGCGGACCCGTCGTGGACCAGCTCGAGAGCCCGGTCGGCGACCTTCTTGATCTGCTCGTCAAGCTCGGCCGCGCCGGCCAGCCCGGCGCCGCCGACGGCTTGGTAGGTGGTGGCGATGAAGGAGACCAGCCCGGCCTCGTCGTGCAGCGGCCGGAGCACCGGCATCGCGGCCATCGTGGTGCAGTTCGGGTTGGCGATGATGCCCTTGGGCCGCACCTTCGCCGCGTCCGGGTTCACCTCGGCGACGACGAGCGGGACGTCCGGGTCCATCCGCCAGGCCGACGAGTTGTCGACGATCACGGCGCCGGCCTCGGCGACGCGCGGGGCGTACTCCTTCGACCCGCCCTTGCCGGCCGAGAAGAGCACGATGTCCAGGCCGTTGTAGTCAGCCGTGGCGGCGTCCTCGACGGTCACCTCGCCGTTTCCCCACGGCAGGGTGCGGCCCGCGGAGCGCGCGGAAGCGAAGAGCCGGAGCTCAGAAACAGGGAACGCGCGCTCGGCCAGGATGCGGCGCATGACGCCACCGACCTGTCCCGTCGCGCCGACGATGCCGATCCTCATGCCGACCAAAATACGTCCTGAACTGCATACCAAGAAATCGCCTTGTTCATTATGTGGGACTGTTGTCCCACATTCGAGGACAACAGGGCTAGCTTCGAGGGCATGGCGACGTACACCCACGGGCACCACGAGTCGGTCTTGCGCTCACACCGCTGGCGCACCGCAGAGAATTCGGCGGCATACCTGCTGCCGCATCTTTCCTCCGGATTCACCCTGCTGGACGTCGGATGTGGCCCCGGCACCATCACGGCGGACCTGGCGACACACGTCACACGCGTCACCGCGCTGGAGCAGACCGACGCCGCGCTGGACGTGGCCCGCGCCGAGATCGCGCGGCGCGGCCTGGCCAACGTCGACTTCGCGGTCGGCGACGTGCACGCCCTCGACTTCCCGGACGACAGCTTCGACGTGGTCCACGCCCACCAGGTGCTCCAGCACGTGACCGACCCGGTCGCCGCGCTGCGCGAGATGCGCCGGGTCACCCGCCCCGGCGGCGTGGTGGCCGCGCGGGACAGTGACTACGCGGGCTTCACCTGGTTCCCGCTGGTGCCGGAGCTGGACGAGTGGCTGGCTCTCTACCAGCGGGTGGCCCGGGGCAACGGCGGCGAGCCGGACGCCGGGCGGCGGATGCTGTCCTGGGCCCGCGCGGCCGGGTTCACCGACGTGACGGCCACGGCGAGTGTCTGGGGCTTCGCCGACGACGCCGACCGGCAGTGGTGGGGCGGCATGTGGGCGGACCGGATCCTGAAGTCGGAGATGGCCGCCACGGCGCTGCGGACCGGGGCGGCGACGCGGGACGACCTGGAGCGGCTGTCGGCCGGCTGGCGCGAGTGGTCCGCGTCGCCGGACGGCTGGTTCACCATCCCGCACGGCGAGATCCTCTGCCGGGCCTGACGCGCGGCGGGACGGCTCCGGGCGTACCGAAAGAGAGGGAAGCGGCGCGGGACCGCGACGCATCGCCGCGGTCCCGCCTTCCCCCCGGTGTGGTCCTTGGGTCAGGTCATGTTGGGGCGGAACGCCCAGTGCCAGGACTCCCGGCGGACGTTCTCGACGAAGCCGTAACGGCCGCCGTTCTTGCGCATCCAGGACAGGGCCTCGGGGTTGAGGTCCAGGTCGGTGGCCATGCCCCAGCCGTGTTCGCTGGTGCCGGGCTTGGCCGCCAGGCCGCCCTGGGAGTACAGGCCCTTGCGGCGGGCCAGGTCGACCTGCTCGGTGTAGGGGCGGTAGGAGTCGGTGATGCCGATGGTGACGCCGTCGGCCTTGGCGTCGGCGATCAGCTGGGTGAGTTTCTCGGCGGCCGGGGCCCAGAGTTTGTGCCGGGTGCCGCCGACCTGTTCGAGGGCCTCCGCCGGGATGCGGCCGTTTCCGTACGCGGCGAGATCCTCCGGAATACCCTTGCCGTTGAGTTTGTACGTCCGGTCCGCCGCGGAGGTGCCCTGCGCCGCGATGGCGCCCTGCAGGTGGCTGGCGAACGTGCTGCTGGTGGCGCTAGCGGACCCCGCGGTCCGGGTCGCGGTCGACGTGGTCGCCTGCTGAGTCTGCAACGCCAGGATCCGGCTCTGGATGTCCGCGATGCGCGAGTTCACTCCCTCGATTCCCACGCTCTTCTGGTTCGGCGTGGCCACGGAAATCTGAGTTGCTCCGGGAAATTGACTCAACTCCCGGGCCTTCCAGCCGCACGGTCAGGTCGAGATCGACCTCGGACGTGCTGTCCTTCCGGTTCGGCAGCCCGTTGGTGATCAGGATGAGCAGGCAGCCGACGATCGCGTAGGCGGCGAGCACCCACATGTGCTGCGCGATCGGCGCCTGCGGGAAGTAGAGGTCCTGGCGGACGGCCTGCACGCCGGCGCCGGTGGGCAGGTTCTCGCCGAGCCGGCGCCCGAACGCGGGCAGGAACTCGGGGAGGATGCTGGCGCCGGAGATGACCGTGCCGATCATGAAGTAGAACGCGCCGACCGCGGCGCCGGCCGGTCCGATCAGCGCCACCGCGCCGGCCGTCGACCCGGTGACGGCGAGCGAGATCAGCGAGAAGATGCCGAGCATCTCCCCGTGGTTCGCCCCGCTGCCGATGCCGAACCAGCTCATCGACCAGAGCACCGCGGCGCCCGAGCCGACCGCGTAGAGGATCAGCGTGGACAGGTGCGCGACGCCGCGCCGCCAGCTCCGGCGGGTTCGCGGGATCAGCCGGCCCAGCCCCATCGAGGCGACCGTGCCGCCGAGCGACAGGGCCTGGGTGAGGAAGCCGAGCGACACCCCGTTCACGTCGTCGGGCGGCAGCGGCACCACGTCGGTGACCTGCGGCGGAGTGGTCAGCGACCGGACCACGACGATGCCCACCTGGTCACCGGCCTCGGCCAGCTGCGCCACCTGCGCGGCGGTCCGTTGCTGGAGGACCGCGGTGTAGGTGCTCCGGAGCAGGCTGGCGGCGGCCGGGCCGGCGGCACTCGCCACGTAAAGATGCGGGGCGTCGCCGGTGAGGTCGGCTCCGCCGTACACCTCGCGGCGCTTGATCGCGGTGGTCAGCGCCGCGGCGCCGGGATAGTCGGTCACCCGGAAGCGGCCGCCGTCCTCGAGCATGCCGACCACCTCGGCGCGCTGCTCAGCGCCGGCCACCAGGCCCACCGGCAGGTGGTGCGGGGCGGCCTTGTGTCCCATGCCCAGGTAGTACGCGGTGAGGCCGAGCTGGATGACCACGCCGATCGCACAGACGGCGAGGGCGAAGCGGCGGAACTGGCGTCCCGACTGGATCTCGTTCTCCTCGGCCACCCCCGAGCGTCCCATTATTTCCGGATAAGTCAGCCCAAATCGGCGGGGTTGGTGTTGGCACCGCAGAGCAGGGTGATGACCCGCTCACCGGGAGCGGGACGGTAGGCGCCCGACGTCAGGGCGGCATAGGCCGCAGCCGTGCCGTGCTCGACGACGATGCGGTAGTCGTCCCAGAGACGCTTCCGGGCGTCGACGATCGCGTCGTCCTCGACCACGAGCGACTCGATCTTGGCGTCGGTGGCGAGGGCGAAGGCGATGTCGCCGACGCGGCGGGCGCCGAGGGAGTCGGCGGCCACACCTGACACCGGGACGTCGACCGGCGCTCCGTTCTTCAGCGCGGCATGCAGGGCTTGGGAGGTGACCGGCTCGACGGCGACGATCTTGGCCGTGTCGCGCAGGGCGGCGATGACGCCGGCGATCAGGCCACCGCCGCCGACGGCCACGAGCACGGTGTCCGATCTTCCGGCGATCTCCAGACCCAGCGTGCCGTTCCCGGCGACCATCGCCGGATCGTCGTAGGCGTGGCAGAACAGCGCGTCGGTCCGCTCCCGCGCGGCGGCGTAGGCCTCGGCGTACTCGTTGCCGACCTGGACGACCCGGGCCCCCAGCTTCCCGAGTTTCGCGACCTTCACCGCCGGCGCGGTCACCGGCACGAACACCTCGGCGGGCACGTTCAGCCGGCGCGCCGCGTAGGCGGCCGCCAGCCCGGCATTGCCACCGGACGCCGCGACGATGCCGGCCGGCGGAACCTCGCTGCCGAGGATCTTGTTCATCATGCCGCGGGTCTTGAACGTGCCGGTGTGCTGCAAGTACTCCAGCTTGAACCATCGGTCCGGCCCCGCCTCGACCAACGGCGTCCGCCGGATCCGTCCGTCGATCCGCCGGTCGGCGGCTTCCACATCCGCAAGGTTGATCACCTGACCAACCTACGGCTGTCCTAGACGACGCTCCAGCTGACCTGGGTGGACGGGACGGGTAAGCGTTCCCCGATCAGCCGGGCCAGGTCCAGTAATCGGTTCGAGAAGCCCCACTCGTTGTCGAACCAGCCGCGCACCTTGACTCCGCCGTCCGCGGTCGCCTGGGTGCCGGACGGGTCGAACAGGCAGGAGGCCGAGTTGTTCTTCACGTCGATCGACACGGTGGGGTCCGGGTCGTACGCCAGAATCCCCCGCAGCGGCCCGGCGGCCGCCTCGGCCATCGCCCGGTTGACCTCCTCGACCGTCACCGGGCGCCCGGTCTGCCCGGAGAGCTCGGCCAGCGAGCCGACCGGGGTGGGCACGCAGTAGTAGCTGTACCGCATCTCGCCGATCTCCGGCAGCGCCACCCGGACCAGGTCGCCGACCACGTGGTTGTGCGGGATGATGCTCTCCCCGGTGGCCCGGCCCAGCCGCGGATCGTCCCGCGAGGTGCCGATCAGCGAGTCCTGCACCCGCTGCCAGCCCTGGGCGGCCAGCATCACCGAGGTGTTCACCGAGTGCAGGCCGAACCGGTCGAGCAGCACCTTGGCCATCACGGTGAGCGCGTTCACCCCGCAGGAGGCCGGGGAGACCACGTCGTGCACGGCCGGGTTGTAGCTGAGGTGATTGGCCCCGAGGACCAGGAAGGCGTCCGGGTCGTCGGCCGAGGCGCTGATCACCACCTTGCGGGCGCCGCCGTGGGTGATGTGGGTACGCGCCGTGGTGCCGGCCCGGAACCGGCCGGTCGCCTCGATCACCACGTCCACCCCCTGGTCCGCCCACGGGATGCGTTCCGGGCGCTCGTGGCGATAGGCCCGGATGGCGTGATCGTTCACCACCAGGTAGTCACCGCGCGCCGTCACGGTTCCGGGGAACGCTCCCCGGATACTGTCCCGGCGCAGGCCGTACGCCAGCTTCTCGGTGGGCGCGATGTCGTTCACCGCGGCAATCGAGATACCCGGATTCGGGGCGGCAGCCACGATTCGGGTCAAGCTGCGACCGATCCGCCCGAGGCCGTTGATCCCGATCGCGACAGTCATCGAGCGCTCCTCGACTCCGCTGCTGTTATGCGTTCCCCGTCCGCACAGGACACCCTTGTTTTGCACAAGAGTCCACCCGGCGTCACGGCTCCGACACTATGAGTTGTGCAAGTTGCACGTCAACGGATGACAATGTCACACCCCGGAAATGATGACCATCGACGCCTTGGGACCAATGTGGAACGCGTTACGGCATGCTGGAGACGTGCCCATACTCCTCTCCTATGCCCCGTCGGACACGATCTGGGCACAGTGGATCGACCGGTCCTTGCAGGCCGCGGGCCATGTGGTGGAAAAGCTCCCGGCCGGGGTCGACTTCGCCGATCGGATAGCAGCCGCGCTTTCCGGAGCGGATCAAGTGATCATTCTGGTCTCCCGGGAGCACCGAGCGTCCGCATCGGACTGGACCGGTGTGCCCCGCGCGCCCGGATTGGTGGTGCTTCTGCTCGATTCCGGATCGCCGCCCGCGGCGCTCCGCGCCACGAACTGGAAAAGCCTCTGTGACCTGGACGAAGAGGACGCATTGGAGGCCTTGATGGTCGCGGTCGGCGGCCCGCAAAACCCCTTTTCGCGTACGCCGTGATTGCGGGCGGGTTTGCCGTTCGGCGTGTCGGGGTATCAAGATCAACTAGGTGGAGCGCGACCACTTTCGGACCCGGTTCCAGTGTCCGCCCGGTGACGCGAATCGGCCCTCGTCCGTTCTGCGGATACATCTGCCAACCGCCACGTCTCGGCCGTCAGGCGAACGCCCGGTACGACAGGAGCAGCCCGATCGTCGTCCCGAACGTCACGATGACCCACTTGAGCACCCGCGCCGGCATCCGCCGGGCGACCCGCGCCCCCACGTAACCCCCGGCGATCGTGGCCGGCGCCAGCACCGCCACCGCGTCCCAGTGCACGTCCGCGAAGAACGCGAACACCAGCAGGGTCACCAGCCCCACGGTCGCCGACAGCACGTTCTTCAGCGCGTTGATCCGCTTCAGCTGCTCGTCCAGGACCAGGGCGAGGGCCGCGACGTACATCACCCCGAGGGCCGCACCGAAGTACCCGCCGTACACCGCCCCGACGAAGACCACGGCCTGCACCGTGATCCCGGCCCGCCGCGGCGACATCGCCCGCGGATGCCCGACCAGCCCGCGCAGCCGCTCCTGGAACGCCAGCGTCGCCGCGGCCCCCAGCACCAGGAACGGCACGATCACCTCGAACACCCGGCCGGGTGTGGAGAGCAGCAGCGCGCACCCGGCCACCGAGCCGAGCACCGCGGCGGGCAGCACCGCCCGCACCCGCCGCCCCTGCCCGGCGAGGTCCGCCCGGCTCCCCACGACACTGGAGACGTACCCGGGGAACACCGACACCGAGTTGGTGACGTTCGCCTCCACCGACGGCAGCCCGGTCGCGATCAGGCTCGGAAACGTGATCAGCGAGCCGCCCCCGGCGATCGCGTTCACCCCACCGGCCGCGACCCCGGCGACGACCAGCAACACGACATGCGACAGATCCATGATGCGAGCGAATCTACGTGCTCACCGGCCTCCGGTCCCGCTCTTCCCACGGAGATCACAACCGGTGCCGGCCCGGGTGCACCGGCCGCCACCGGCCAGGACGTAGTATTGCGGCGCGACGGACGAGTCGGCTGGGCGGCCGCGTCGGTGCCCCCGGGCACCGCCGAGGAACGTCCGGACTCCGCAGAGCAGGGTGGTTGTTAACGGCAACCCGGGGCGACCCGCGGGAAAGTGCCACAGAGAACAGACCGCCGGCGCGAGCCGGTAAGGGTGAAACGGTGAGGTAAGAGCTCACCAGCACCCCGGGTGACCGGGGTGGCTCGGTAAACCCCACCCGGAGCAAGGCCAAGCAAGGCCGCGACCGCAAGGTCACGGCCGGCGCAGGGTTCGAGGGCTGCTCGCCTGATCCTGCGGGTAGGCCGCATGAGCCTGCCGGCAACGGCAGGCCGAGATGGATGGCCGCCACCGCGGACTTCGGTCCCGGTACAGAATCCGGCGTACAGGCCGACTCGTCCGCCGCCCTCAGGTCCGCCGAGGGGCGCCGGCCCGGGGCGTCCGGCGGAGCGCGCTCGACCGGCTGTGGATCACGAGCGCACCCGGACCTGCTGCGTCACCTCGGGAAATCCGGGCTCATAGCCCTGCTGATACGGCTGCTTCGCCGCGAAGAAGCCGTCCAGCTCCGCCTGCTCCAGAACGTCCTTCGCCGCGCGTACGCGAGCCCTTTCGGCGGCCTTGACCCCCCGCGACCGGGCGGCGTCCTCAGCGGCCTTGGCCGCCTGGTTGGCACGGCGGGTGACCGCCGCCTTCGCCGCCCGCTGCCGGGCCACCTCCGGGTCGAGGCGCCGCGACGGACGCACGTCCGCGGTCGCCTCCACCTCGCGGGCCTCGATCGCCGCGAAGTCCGGCCGGATCTTGGCGGCCACCCATTCGACGCCCGCGACCAGGCCGACCACCAGCGCGAAGATGACGCGCAGACCGAGCGGCCCGGGCGCCGCGAAGTTCACCGCGGCCGAGATGCTGACCACCAGCACGAGGACCTTGAGGGCGGCCTTGCGCGCGTCCTGGGCCATCCCGGCGGTCTGGCTGATCGTCAGCATGGAAAGCATGGCCAGATCAAAAACGGCCGGCACGATCCAGGAGAACAGTCCGGCGCCGAGGCTCACCAGGTAGTGCCCCTGGTGCAGGTAGCTGGCGGCGAGCGCACCGGCCAGGATCCCGTTGTTGGCGCGTTTGATGGTCCGGATCGCTTTCAGCATGCCCGGCACCGCACCCTTGGCGTATTCGGTGGCGAACTGCTGCGTCAGCGTCATCTGCGCCGGCAACGCACGACCCCCTCGACGCGAAGAACCTTCGGATGACAGGCCAGACGCTACCGGAGAGTCGGGCGAAGCGGGGCAAGGTTCGCAACGGACCGCAAGGTCCGCAATAAATCAAAAACCCGATTCGGGTACGCCCGGAGCACGCGCGCCGCCCCCCGTAGCCGGAACGCGGCGCGCGTGATCAGAAACGGACCAGATCAGGTGGAGGAGACCGTGTCGACCGTGCCCGCCCGCTCCTTCTCGATCCGCGGGTCCCCCTCGTCCGCGAAGTAGTCGTCCGGCGACGTGCCGTCCACGCCGGGCGCCACCTTCATCACCCGCAGCCACCAGGTGACCAGCACCGCGACCGCCAGGTTCGCCAGCACCGCCACGAACCCCACATAGATCGTCTTGCTGGAGTCGAGGCCGAACTCGGAGAGCGGGAACGCCGACCCGCCGAAGTGTGCGCGTTTGGTGGCCGCGTTCGGGATCTGCCAGAGCATCCAGAACGCCAGGACCATGCCGGCCGCCCAGCCGGCGATCAGCGCGCCGCGGTGCAGCCACCGCTTGTACAGCCCGAGGATCACCGACGGCGCGGTCTGCAGGATGATCACGCCGCCGATCAGCTGGAGGTCGATGGAGAACTGCGGGTCCAGGAAGACGATGAACGCCACCGCCCCGATCTTCACCACCAGCGAGGTGACCTTGGCGACGCTCGCCTCCTGGGCCGGGGTGGCGTCCCGCTTCAGGTACTCCTTGTAGATGTTGCGGGTGAACAGGTTGGCCGCGGCGATCGACATGATCGCGGCGGGCACCAGGGCGCCGATCCCGATCGCGGCGAACGCGATGCCGGCGAACCAGGCCGGGAACTTCATGTCGAACAGCAGCGGCACCACCGTGTTGCTGTCCACGCTGCCGGGCTTGGCGCCGGGCAGCGGCTTCACCCCGGCCGCGATCGCCATGAAGCCGAGCAGCGCGATCAGGCCGAGCAGGAAGCTGTACGCCGGCAGCGCCGACATGTTCCGCTTGATCACGTCCCGGTTCCGGCTGGCCAGCACGCCGGTGATGCTGTGCGGGTAGAGGAACAGCGCGAGCGCCGAGCCGAGCGCCAGGGTGAAGTACTGCACCTGGTTGTTGGCGTTCAGGATGATCCCGTCGCCGGGCGCCGGCGACGCGGTGAACTTGGCGTCCGCCGCGTCGAAGATCGCACCCCAGCCGCCGAGCTTGTACGGCAGGTAGATGACCGCCACCGCGATCACCACGTAGATCAGGGTGTCCTTGACGAACGCGATCAGCGCCGGCGCCCGCAGCCCGGACTGGTAGGTGTACGCCGCCAGGATGGCGAACGCGATGATGATCGGCGCGTGCCGGGCGAGCGGGCTGTCCCCGGTCACGCCCATCGTCTTGAGCACCGCCTCGATGCCGACCAGCTGCAACGCGATGTACGGCATGGTCGCCACGATCCCGGTGACGGCGATCAGCAGGGCGAGGGTGGGCGAGTCGTACCGGGTGCGGACGAAGTCGGCCGGGGTGACGAAACCGTGCCGGTGCGACACCGACCAGAGCCGGATCAGCACCAGGAAGAACAGCGGGTAGATCACCACCGTGTAGGGCACGGCGAAGAACCCGGCGGCGCCGGCCCCGAACATCAGCGCCGGGACGGCGACGAACGTGTACGCGGTGTACAGGTCCCCGCCGACCAGGAACCAGGTGATCCAGCCGCCGAAGCTCCGGCCGCCCAGGCCCCACTCGTCGAGGTGAGCCATGTCCTGCGGAGCACGCCACCGGGCCGCGACGAAGCCCATTCCGCTGACCAGCAGGAACAGGGTCGTGAAGATGATGATCTCGGTAAGGTGCTCGCTCACGGCCGGTCACCCCGCTTCCGCCTGGTCATCTGGTAGACCAGCGTGGTGGTGCCGACGCCGAGCAGGATGAAGGCGAGTTGCAGCCAGTAGAAGAGCGGGAATCCGCCGAGCCGCGGCTCGACGTGGTTGTACAACGGGGTCAGCAGCGGCACCACGATCGGCACCAGCAGCAACCAGTTCCAGGGACTGCTATCGGTACGTGGTGGTGGGGATTTCGGCTCCGCCATGATCCGCCTCCCTCAACAGCGAGACAGTGCGTGTGGTCTCCGTCACGCTAACGAGACAGGCGGAGCATTGGCGATCAAAGTGCGCCGAACGGGCGAGGCGGTGCGCCGAACGGCACACCGCCTCACCCCAGGTCAGAACAGACCCACCGCCACGGTCTTGGTGAGCGTCGCGTTCTCGTCGTCACCGTCGAGCGACCACATCATCGCGCCACCGAGGCCACGGGTGCGGATGTAGAGAGTCTTCTGGAGCAGCACCGCCGGGTCGTCGTACGTCCAGAAGGTGGTGCCGTCGAAGAGCCAGGCGTGACCGGCCCGCAGATCCCGGTGCACGGTGTATCCCTGTGCCGGCAGTTTCTTGAGGGTCTTGTAGTCCTCGGTGCCGGCGGCGAAGACGCCGGGCGCCGGGCCGGTGGCCGGCTGGAACAGGCCGTTGCCGCCGCCGGTCACCCCGGTCCAGCCCTGGCCGTAATACGGCAGGCCGAGCACCAGCTTGCGCTTCGGCGCGCCGCCGGCCAGCCAGGCGTTGACCGCGTTGTCCGCCGAGAAGTCCGGGTTGTCCGGCGCGCCGGCCGGCACGCGGAGCGCCGACTGCTGGTTGGTCCTGGCCTCCCAGGTGCCGTGGAAGTCGTAACCCTGGAGGGTGCCGAAGTCCAGGTACTTGAAGATCTTGGAGGCCTCGAAGCCCGCGTCGATCTTGGCCGGGGCGGCCGGCAGGAACGCGGTCAGGTCGTAGTGCTTGCGGGTGGACTTGCCGAGCTTGTCCAGCTGGGTCCGGAACTCCGCGGCGAGCAGGGTGAAGTTCTGCTTGTCCTCGGGCCGGATCACGTTGCCGGCGTTGCCGGCCGACCCGGGCCACTCCCAGTCCAGGTCGACGCCGTCGAAGATGCCGCCCGCCACGCCCTCGGCCAGGCCGGGCAGATTGCCCTTGATCCAGAGGTCGACACAGGACGACACCAGCTTCTTGCGGGAGGCGTCGGTCAGGGCCGCGTCCGAGAAGTACGCCGAGCCGCTCCAGCCACCCAGCGAGATGAGCACCCGCAGCTTCGGGTTCTTCTTCTTGAGCTCGGCGAGCTGGTTCAGGTTGCCGGCCATCGGCTGGCCGGCCACGTCACCGACACCGTCCACACTGTTCGCGTCGGAGAACGGGGTCTGCCAGTCGGCCCACGGGTCGGCGGAGGCGCAGACGCCGTCCGCGGTCACCGGGCCGAACGCGTAGTTGAGGTGGGTGAGCTGGGCAGCGGCGCCCGAGTTCTGCACCTTGGCCAGCTGGAAGTCGCGGCCGTAGATGCCCCACTGAGTGAAATATCCAACTTTGACGTATTTATTGGATGCAGAGGCGGGTGCGGGCGCTCCCGCCACGACGGCGGTGACGGCCGCGGTGATCGCGACGAGACCGCGGGTGAAACCCTTCATGAGCCCCCCAGGAGCGAAACGGTTAAGAACGTTTCCTGATCGAGGAAACTAAACGTTTCGCCCTGGGAGGGTCAATGCTTTCTATCGAAGATGGGCGGTCTCGTTCACCGACCGGACCGCGATGTTGCCATCAGGCCAGACGTCCATGGTGGAAACGCCCGCTGCGTCCAGAAACAGCCGGTGCAGGAACGCGTCACCGGCCGCGAGCGCGTCCCGGAGGATCAGTTTGATCGGCGAGACGTGCGAGACCACCACCACGGTCTGCCCCGGGTACGCCTGCATGATCGTCGCCAGGGCGCCGCGCACCCGCTTGGCCACCGCCTTGAACGACTCCCCCTGCGGCGGCGCCACACTGGTCGACTCCAGCCACGCGGTCATCTCCCGCGGCCAGCCCTCCTGCACCTCGGCGAAGGTCTTGCCCTCCCACAGCCCGAAGTCGCACTCGATCAGGTCGTCCAGCACGGTCACCGGCACCCCGCCCACCTCGGCGGCGATCAGCTCGGCGGTCCGCACGCAGCGGGCCAGCGGCGAGGTCAGCACCGCGCCGACGTCCCGGGACAGCCCGGCGACCCGGCCGGCCGCGGCCATCGCCTGCGCCTCGCCCTCGTCGGTGAGCGGCACGTCGCCGCGCCCGGAGTACCGGCCCTGCGCGGTCATCGCGGTCGCGCCGTGCCGGACCAGGATCAGCCGGGTGGCGTTCTCCAGCTCGGGCGGCGCCCAGGACTTCGGCGCCGGCGCCTCCCGTGGCTCGCGCGCGGACTCGGTCTCGCCGTCCATCGCCCGGTTGGCCAGGGCGTCCGCGTCCCTGTTCCGCTCCCGCGGGATCCAGCTCCAGGTGACCTCCCGGAACTTGGCGACCAGGCCGGCCGCCTCGGCGGCCAGCGGCCGGAGCCCCGGGTGTTTGATCTGCCAGCGGCCGGCCATCTGCTCGATCACCAGCTTGGAGTCCATCCGGACGTCCACCCGGGTGGCGTTCAGCTCGAGCGCGGCGCGCAGGCCGGCGATCAGCCCCGAGTACTCCGCGACGTTGTTCGTGGTCGTACCCAGCGCGGCGAAGCGTTCCAGCAGGACCTCGCCGTCGGTGTCCTTGACCACCGCGCCGTACCCGGCCGGGCCGGGGTTGCCCCGCGACCCGCCGTCCGCCTCGACGACAACCCGCAGGTCACCGCTCACAGGCCCGACTCCGAGGTGCGCACCATGATCCGGCGGCACTCCTCGCAGCGCACCACCTCGTCGGCCGGCGCCGACTTCACCCGGTTCAGGTCGGCGCCGTACAGCTCGATCCGGCAGGCGCCGCAGCGACCGGCGTAGACCAGCGCCGCGCCCATCCCGGTCTCGGTGCGGATCTTGTCGTACAGGGTGACCAGGTCGGCGGGCAGGTCGTTGGCCAGCGGGCCGCGGGCGGCCGCCTTGAACTCCTGCTCCTTGACGATCTCGGCGGACGTCTCGTCGCGGCGCCGCTCGGCGTCGGCACGCCGGTGCACCGCCGCGGTGATCCGGTCCTGCACCTCGGTCAGCGCGGCGGCCGCGGCCTCGCGCTGCTCCATCAGCTCCAGCTCGGCGTCCTCCAGCTCGGACTGCCGCCGGTTCAGCGTGGCCAGCTCGTGCTGCAAGCCCTCGACCTGCTTCAGCGAGCCGCCCGCGTCCAGCTGCTTCTGGTCCTTCGCCTTGCGCTGCCGGACCTGGTCGATGTCCTTCTCGAACCGGGAGATGTCCCGGTCCAGGTCGTCGACCGCGACCTGGGCGCGCACCCGCTCGTCCTCCAGCGCGGAGATCTCCCGGGCCACCGCCTCGATCTCGGCGATTTCCGGCAGGCTCTTGCGGCGGTGGGCCAGCTGGGCCAGGGCGGTGTCGACGGCCTGCAGGTCGAGCAAGCGGCGCTGGGCTTCCGGGGCGGCCTTCACGGGTGGGTCTCCTTCGACACAGAAGCGACATGAACGGTCCAGGGGTCCGTGTCCAGGTCGGACACCACCACTTCGACGGGGAACTGAGTACGCAGCCAGGACGCCACCTCGTCGAGCCAGGGCCGCTCGGTGGCCCAGTGGGCCGCGTCGAGCAACGCCGGTCCGTCGTTCGCGAGGTGCTCGCTCACCGGATGGTGCCGCAGGTCCGCGCAAAGATACGCGTCCACCCCGGCGCGGGCCGCGTCGGCCAGGAAAGAGTCACCGGCGCCACCGCAGACCGCGACCGTGCGGATCACCCGGCGCGGGTCGCCGGCGGCACGCACCCCGGCGGCGGTGGCCGGCAGGCGGTCGGCGGCCAGCGCGGTGAGATCGGCCAGGGCGAGCGGCTCGGGGAGGTCGCCGATCCGGCCCACGCCGCGGCCCTCACCGGCGGCGGCGCCCTCGGCCGGCGCCAGCGGGCGCAGCCCGGTCAGGCCGAGCCGGGCGGCGAGCGCGTCGGAGACGCCGGGGCTGGCCACGTCCGCGTTGGTGTGCGCGGTGTACAGCGCCACCTCGGCACGGATCAGCCGGTGCACGATCCGCCCCTTGAACGTGTCCGGGGCGAACGAGGACACCGGCTTCAGCAGCAGGGGGTGGTGGGCGACGATCAGGTCGGCACCGGCCGCGAGAGCCTGGTCGACGGTCTCCGGCACGCAGTCCACCACGCAGAGGACGCGGGAGACGGCGTGCTCGAACTCGCCGAGCACCAGGCCGACCCGGTCCCAGGACTCCGCCCAGGCCCGGGGATAACGCCCGTCCAGGGCGTCCACCACCTGACGAACGGTCGGCACGCCGACCGGGCCGGTCACCGCGTCACCTCGCCGGTCAGGCTGTCCGGCGCGCTGCGGCGCCTCGGGGTGCAGTCGGTCACGCCCGCAAACTCTACTTGGCTAGGAAACCGCCCCAGGCTCGACTCGGCTCGCCGCCGTGATCGGATTGCTGACCGCCTGCAGAGCCCGGCGCCAGGGGAACTGGCCGCGGAACCGGTCGGTCTGCCCCGGGCCGCCGAGCCGGCACACGTCCTCGCCGTAGAGCACGTGCACGCCCCAGTCCCGGAGCTTGGCGAGACTCTCGTGCAGCGCCGGGTGCAGGGCCATGACCTTGTTGGTGTACGGCACCACGGCCGTCGGCACGCCGTACCCGTAGCCCTCCACGAGGAGGCCGAGCACCAGCGTGTCGGTGATCCCGGCGGCCCACTTGTTCACCGTGTTGACCGTGGCCGGCGCGACGATCATCGCGTCCGCCGGCGGCAACACGTCCGGGTCGCCGGGACTCTTGTAGAAGGTGCGTACCGGATGTCCGGTCTGGGTCTGCAAGGCCGGTACGTCGACGAACTTGCGACCGTCCGGGGTCGTGATCACACAGACCTCCCAGCCGTCCCGCTGGGCCATGCCGACCAGAATTCCGACGTCCCGGGCCATCGGTGAGCCGCACACGAGGACGTACAGCACACCGGGTGAGGGGTTACCCGTCATCACGCGCGGACCCACCTCATACGCCGACTCCCATCTGTTCGGCCAACTCCGCGATCGGAGCCGGCGGCGTGCCCCGCGTCCGGCGCAGCACGTCGGAAAGGACTTCGTGGGCGAGCGGCCGGCAGCGGATCTCCGAGGGGGCGAGCCGGTCGCCCTCCAGCAGCATCTCGCCGGCTTTCTCCACGTCGCCGATCTGTGTGTAACCACGAGCGATGTCCAGGTAGTGATGCGCCCGCCGCTCCGGCAGCATGGCGTGGAACCCGGCTTTCTCCATCCGCTCGTGCGTCTCCACCGCGGTACGCCCGTCGCCGAGCTCCACCGCCGTGGCGCAACGGTGCAGCTGCACGTTGGTCGGGCCGAAGGACGTCCAGTAGTGGTTGAAGTCGCCGCCCAGCTCCAGCGCGGCCTGCTCGGCACCGCTGAGCAGGTCCCGGACGGTCGCGCTGTCGCCGATCCGGGAGGCCGACATCGCCCCGTTGAGCAGCAGCATCCCGTACACCGAGAGCTGCTCCGCCTCGGGCCGGGACGGTCCGGGGGCGAGCCGGTTCGCGATGTTCACGTTGACCTCGAGGGACGGGCGCACCCGGCCCAGGGCCAGCAGCGCGCTGCCCACGCGGTAACTGGCGAGCCCGGCCAGCAGCTGGTCGCCGGCCCGCTGGGAGACCGCGATCGATCGGTCCGCGGCCAGCCAGGAGAGCTCGTGCTCACCGACTTTCCGCAGCGCCGAGGAGGCGATCTGGTAGACCTGCCCGAGCAGGTGCGCCGCCTTCGGGGCCTGCTCACTGTTGGCGTGCGCGCTGTCCGCCGCCTGGGCGTCGCGCAGCAGCTTGGGCAGCGCGCGGGCCAGGACGCCGTACTTCGCGTGCTGGTAGGTCAGCCACGCGTGACTGACCGCTTTGTGCATCTCCGCCAGCGGTGGTGATTGCGGCACCGCCTGGAAGAACGCGCTCATCTGGTCATATCGCTCCAGAGCTGCTCGAATCTCCTCGACCTCAACCTGGTCGATACAGTTCTGCGTCTCTGGTTTGCGCTCCACCTCCTTGCCCAGCAGCAGCTGGACGTCGACCTGGAGCACGTCCGCGATGTCGTAAACCACTGAGAACTTGTCGAGCCGGCGGACCCCCCGCTCCACCTTGTCGACCCAGCTCTTGCTCTTGCCCAGCCGGTCTGCGAAGACCTGCTGGGACATCTTGCGCCTGCCCCGCCAGTAGGCGACGCGGCGGCCGATCGGCAGCTCGTCCACGGTGCCTCCCCCACTCACCCGGCGGCCCATCCGCCGGTGAGCCATCCGGTGGCTTGCAGTCTGAACCGCTCACGTTCGCACAGATCGCACAACGTGTGTGATCGCCTGCTCACCGATGCTCGTAGTTTTTGTGCAAGTTGCAAAGGGTGGATCTGACCGGCCCAACGACGTTCATCGCGCTGGGATACGGCTCCGAAACCCGATTTGACGGCAGCAGAACCGGATCCTGGGGGAATCAGGCCATGCAGTGGACCAACCGTCAGCCGTTCGTCCGTCAGCCATTCGTCCCACCGTCGCTTCTCGACCGCCTCGACCGGGTGCGCCTGCGCCGGGCCGCACAGGCATTCGCCGGACACGGCTGGGCGGTCGCGCCCGGCGCCGTCCTGACCGGTCCGCGTTTCGACTGCGGGCGCCCCGGCTGCCCGATCACCGGATGCCATCCGGCCGTCGACTCCCTCGCCGAGTCGGCCACCACCGATCCCGGCCGGGTGGCCGGGTGGTGGCGGCACCGGCCGCACAACGTGCTGCTCACCACCGGCGACGCCTTCGACGTGCTGGAGGTGCCGGCCGCGCTGGGCCGGCCGGTCGCCGACCGGCCGGACGACACGGCCGGACCGGTCGCGGTCACCGCGGCCGGTCGCTGGATGTTCCTGGTCCGGCCCGGCTGCCCGCTGCGGGCCGAACTCGACCTGCGCCAGGACGTGATCCGCCATGGGCAGGGCTCGTGGATCCCGGCACCACCGAGCCGGCTGGTGGAGGGCCCGGTGCGCTGGGTGATCGCACCCGGGCAGGTGGGCTGGGCGCTGCCGGACCCGGAGCGGGTGCAGGAGATGCTGGCCGCGACCGTGAGCCGGGCCACCGGCAAGCCTCTGGTGCCCCGTCAGCTCTCCACGCTGCGCCGGGCCGCCTGACCCGGACGCGTGGTCCCGGCCGGCCACCTCGGTGGTGCTGGCGACCGGTTTCCGGGCGTGGGCACGGGAACACATGTCATCCGACAAGCTATCCCGGACCCTGGCATGGGGCGAGTCCCCCGAACGTATGAAGCCGATGAATGAAAATTCAGGCGGCCAGATCGCGGTAGGCCGCGATCACGGCAGCGGTGCGGTCGGCGAGCTCCGGCCCGCTCTCCGCGGCCGGCGCGCCGCCGACCCGGGCCAGCGCGCGCTCGGCGTGCCGGGCGGTGGCGGCCACCTGCTGCTCGCGGATGAAGCTCTCACCGGCCCGGGCCGCGGCGTCGATCGCCCGCAGGATGCCCTCGGCCGCCGCGCCGGTCTCCCGCCACAGCTCGTCGGCCCGCTCCCGCTGGAGGTCCGCGGCGATCCGGGCCGGGCTGTCCACCGGGATGTCGGCGTCCCGGGTCGCCTCCAGACCCGCCCGCACCCGGCGCAGCTCCTGGCGCCGGGCCAGCAGGGTGGCCAGCTCGTCCAGGGCCCGGGTGAGCGAGCGGTCGCCGAGCTCCGGGTCGATCATGTCGGTCAGCGCCGGCCAGGTCCGGCGCACCCGGTGCGAGGCGGCCAGGGCACGCGCGAACGCCCGCCGCTCCGGCTCGGTCCACAGCACCCGTGACTCCGGGTCGCGGGGCACCGCGAACGCGGCGAACTGGGCGGCCCGGGCCTGCCCGCGACAGAACCAGACGATCAGGGCGGCGCTCGCGGTCGCCGGCAGCCACCAGGTCAGCCCGACGGCCGAGAGCACGGCGGTGGCGAAGATCAGGCCCAGGGCCAGGCGCGCGGTGCGCGCCAGGCGAACCTCGCGGGTGCGCGCGGCGGGCGGTCGCGGCACGGCCTGCACCAGAGTTCCGGTACGCCGGGTGCGGGCGCGCCCGGTCCGGGTCCGCACCGGCCGGGGCGAGATGACGACCTTCTCGTCGTCGGCGCCGATGTAAAGGTCCATGCTCACCGCGCCTGTTCGCCGTAGCCGTCCGGGCGGGCCCGAACCGCCGAGGGGAAACCGGCCGGACCCGCCCATCTGCGGTGTTCCCCGCAGGTACCAGTAGGGATCGGAGGCCCGCCGGTCGAGTTGAGCCGCGACCGGTTGCGCTGTCGTTGCGACCCTGGTCCCGGATCGGGCGGCGGCCGGACGCGCCGGGGACGGCCCGGGGCGGCCCGCCCGTGACCCCGGTCTCGCCGACCGGCACCGCGCGGCACACCCCCGGAAAACTGTCAGAGGGTAACCCTACGGTCACCCCATGACCGACACAGCACTCCGGAACTCCCCGATCACCCTCGACCGCCGCCTCCTGCTCGGCGAGACGGACTATCAGGTCACCGTCTTCCCCACCGAGGACCAGCGGCTCGACCTCTGCATCGTGAGCAGCGACGGCGACGGCCAGGTGGTGAGCGAGATCAGCGGCAGCCTCGCGCCCGCCGACCTGCCCGGCCTCACCGAGGTCCTGGCCTCCACACTGGCCGGCCTGATCGCTATGACCGGCCCGCCCGGCGGCGGCCAGGCGCCCCTCCCGGCCCCGCGCCGCCACCCGCCCAACCAGGGGGCCCGCTGGACACCGGCCGACGACGAGCGGCTCCGCACCCGCTATCGCGAGGGCGCCGGGCAGGTCGAGCTCGCCACCGAGTTCGGCCGCACCACCGGCGGCGTCCGGGCCCGGCTGGAACACCTCGGCGAGATCCCGCCCGGTGGCCGGTGGCGCCCGCCCCGGGCCGACCCACCGGGGCCGGGAGCGGCCTGACCACGGCGGTGGTGGTGGGCCGGTCCGGCATCGGCCCGCCACCGCCGCGGCGCTGCGGGTGTGCCGGCGCGTTCCTCGACGCTCCAGCCAGGACACGCCGGGCGACGCGGGGAGATCCTCGGCTCACGGCGCGCCCGCTCCGGGTCGGGCAGACCGGAGACCCGGTGGCCGGCCGCTCCTCGTCCTCCGCGGGCCGGACGGCCGGAGCGCAAAGCGCGACAAGCGGACGACCGATGCCGGAAACCGCGACCCACAGCCCGGCCGCGACCGACCGGGACGTGGGGTTTCCGGGGCTCGGCCCCGGAGCGGACATGACGAACGTCCCAGCTCCACGCTCTTCGCGGACCGGGGACGCCGACGGTGGTGGGCGCGGTAGGTTTCGAACCTACGACCCCTCGCTTGTAAGGCGAGTGCTCTCCCACTGAGCTACGCGCCCGGGGTGATACCGGAGTGGTCATCCTACCCTGCCGCCGATCGTGACCCGCCAGTCAGGCGTCGAGGCGGCCGAGGGCGACGCGCCAGGCGGACTGGTCGCGAGACTCGCCCGGGCCGGTCATCTCGGCGAAGCGGACCGTGCCGGCGGGGTCGATCAGGAACGTGCCGCGGTTGGCGAAGCCGGTGTCCTCGTTGAAGACTCCGTAGGCGCGGGCCACCTCGCCGTGCGGCCAGAAATCGGACAGCAGCGGGAAGCCGAAGCCCTCCTGCTCCGCCCAGACCTTGTGGCTGTAGACCGAGTCGACGCTGAGCGTGAGCACCTGCACCCGCTCGTTGACGTAATCGGCGAGGTGTTCCTGGATCTCGGTCAGCTCGCCCTGGCAGCGCCGGGTGAACGCGAGCGGGTAGAAGACCAGCAGGACCGCCCTGCGGCCGCGGAACGCGGACAGGCGGACCTCTTGGTTGTTCTGGTCCTTGAGCAGGAAATCCGGCGCGGGCACGCCCACCTCGATCGGCACCGGACCAGCCTAGCGATGCCGATGGGCCGGCGCCCGGAGGGACGCCGACCTGGGCGGTGAGGTCAGTGAGCTATTTCTTCTTGGCGGCGCCTCGCGGGGAGACCAGCCGTGCCCCGGTCCAGTCCTTGCCGGCGTTCACCGTCGAGGTCTGCTGCAGGCCGGCGGTCGGCGCCGACTCGCTGATCTCGCTGGGCTCGACGTGTCCGTCGCGCCCCGCCTTCGGGGTCAGCAGCCACACCACGCCGTTGTCGGCGAGAGGGCCAAGAGCATCGGTGAGCAGCTCGAACAGATCACCGTCGCCATCGCGGTACCACAACAGCACCGCGTCGACGACCTCGTCGGTGTCCTCGTCCACCAAATCACCGACGCGTTCGGTCAGGGCGTCACGGAGATCCTCGTCGACGTCGTCGTCGTATCCCATCTCCATGACCACCATGTTCGGCTCGAAGCCGAACCGGTCCGCCAGGCTGCGTACGCCGTCGGCCTGACCCGCGGTCGCGCTCACTGTCCAAATCCTCCTAGCCGTGAAATGCCGCGAAAATGTACCGGAACCTGGGGGTAGTCCACACACTCCGGGCCCCGGGCGCAAGTGGCGCACCGAGTGTGTGGCAATTTACCGCGCCAGCAGTGCCTGGGCACCCTGTGTGATGGCATCCTCCCCCACCAGCACGTGCTGAGCGGCCGGACCCAGGGGAACCGGTGCGTCGGCCGCGGCCACCCGGCGCGCGGATCCGACGAACGCCCCGTCGACCAGAGCCGCGAGCACTCCCTCGCCGACCCCGCCGGAGCGGCGGGTCTCGTCGACGATCAGCACCCGGCCGGTGGCCAGGCTCTCGCGTACCAGGTCAGCGACGGGAAGGGGGTTCAGCCAGCGCAGGTCGACGACCCGGGTGCCGTACCCGTCAGCGGCCAGCCGGGCCGCCACCCGTAGGGACATCCGCACCCCGCCACCGTACGTGACGATCGTCAAGTCCTGCGCGGTGCCCAGGGGGTAGATGCGAGCCCGGCCGATCGGGGCGTGCTCACCGACCCACCGTTCGGGTGGCGTGTAGGGGGCCAGCCATTCATTGTCACCTTGCTGATAGAGGTCCCTCGTCTGATACAGCGAGGCCGGCTCCAGGAAGACGCAGACACTCCCGTCCACCTCGGCGGCGGCCAGGCAGGTGCGCAGCATCGGCGCGGCGTCCTCGGCCCGGGCCGGCACCGCGACCACCAGGCCGGGCACGTCACGCAGCACGGCGAGGGAGTTGTCGTTGGCCAGGTGGCCGCCCAGCCCGTACGGGTCGGCCAGGGCCGGCAGGCGCAGCACCAGCGGGTTGCGATACGCCCCCGAGGAGAGGAACGACATGGTCGCCGCCTCGCCGCGCAGCTGGTCCTCGCCGCTGTGCAGACTGGCCAGGTCGGGCAACTCGGCGACCGGGAGCAGCCCGGCCAGCCCGGCGCCCAGGGCCAGCCCGAGCACGCCGGCCGCGTCCGGCGGGGTGTCGAAGACCCGGTCGCCGCCGCGCTCGCGCAGCCCGGCGGTGACGCCGTGCCGCCCGCCGCGGGTGGTGCCCGGGCCGAAGGCCAGCAGCCCCGGGCGGGCGGCCAGCGCGTCGGTGAGCGCGGCGTTGACGGTCTGCGCCAGGGTCATCGGCCCGGCCTGCTCGGGCAGCCGCCCGTCGAAGATCCGGGCCCGCCCGGCCGCGCCGGGTCCGGCGGCCCGGCTCGCCGCCTCGGTGACCGCGTGCGCCACCCGCAGCGGGCGGCGCGGGGCCAGCGAGGCGACGATCTCGCCGACGGTGGCCAGTTTCGGCTCGCCGAGCACCTCCTCGGCCGCCTTGCGCACCTGCCAGCCGACCTCGTCGTACCGGGTGATCACGTCGTCCGGGCCGAGCAGGCCGGCCTCGACCACCAGCCGGGCGGTGCCGACCAGCGGATCCCGCTCCAGGTCCGGGCCGGGCTCCGGGTCGCCGGGCCGGCCCAGCAGCAGCACCGTGCCCAGGTGCAGCACCGCGGGACGGCGCTCGCGGCGGACGAACTCGGCGGCCTCGGTGGCGGCGTCGTAGGTGGCGGCCAGGTCGCACCCGTCGGCGTACGAATACCGCACCCCGGGCCGGGCCCGCAGCACCGAGGCGACCCAGCCGTCCGGGTCCGGGCCGCCGGGCGCGTCGTCCTCGCAGACCAGCAGCAGCGGGACCGGCTGCCCGGCCCGGCCGTGCCAGCCCGCGGCGTGCAGGGCGGCGGCCGCGCCGGGCTGGTCGATCCCGTCGTCGCCGAAGGTGGCCGCGACGATCGCGTCGGACGGCCAGCGCGGGTCCGGCGAGCGGCTCAGGCCGTACGCAAGACCGACCGCTCGCGGCAGATGACCCGCCGGCGCCGAGACCACCGGGACCAGATGCAGTTCGGCGTTTCCGAACACCTTGTCGCGCCCGCCGCTGATCGGGTCCCGGACCGAGGCCACCACCCCCCGGAGAATGTCCCGGGCGGCGTCCTCCAGCCGCTGCACGCGGCGCTCCGGCTCGGACGCGGCGGCGCGCGCGCAGTAGAAGGCCGCGGCCCGGTCGTGCGGCAGCGCCGGATCGTCGCCACGCAGCGCCGCGGCGACCGCCGCGTTCCCCTCGTGGCCGGCCGAGCCGACCGTGTGGAAGCCCTCGTTGAAGCTGCGCAGCCAGCGCGCCGCCAGGTCGAGATGGCGGCTGGCGAGCTGGGCGTCGAAGAGTTCCAGGGCACGGGCGCCGGTCAGCGTGACGCCGTCGCGGACCGGATCGCCGGGAGCGCGCCGCTGCTCCGGGGGTCGCAGGGCCGAGACCGCATCGCGGAACCGCTCGTCGAGGCTTTGCGGGGTGGTCACGAAATCAGCATTGCGGACCGGGGCGAACGCTGCCACCCGCCGACGGATCCGATCACACGTGTCGATCTTCCGGCGCGAACGCCGGATCGGTGGTGCAATACCGGGATGATCATGAGGTGCGCCACGTGTCTGCTGCTCGTCGCGGCCGCTTTCATGGTGCTCGACCTGTACACATAGGCTCTGCCGATGCGTAGCGAAACGATCACCGTCCGGACCGGGGACCGGCCCGTCGTCGTCGACATCACCCGGCAGGCGGACCAGTTCGTGGCGTCCGAGCAGGACGGCCTGCTGCACGTCTTCGTGCCGCACGCGACGGCCGGGCTGGCGATCATCGAGACCGGCGCGGGCTCCGACGACGACCTGCTGACCGCGATCGACGACCTGCTGCCGGCCGAGGACAAGTGGCGGCACCGGCACGGATCGCGGGGACACGGGCGCGATCACGTACTGCCGGCCTGGATCCCGCCGTACGCCACCCTCCCGGTGCTCGGCGGCCGCATCGCGCTGGGCACCTGGCAGTCGATCTGCCTGGTGGATCCCAACGGCGACAACCCCACCCGGCAGGTGCGGTTCTCCTTCCTCCAGGGGTGAGGCGGAAAGTTACTGGTCAGTACATGTGTCGCGCATCGCTGCGCCGACCGTTAGGCGTGACGATGCCCACCGTTAAGAGGCAGGATGGAGACCTCCGGGCGATACGCCACCTGGATCGCACCGGTTCCGACACTCAACCAAGAGGATTGCCTGTGGCCACGGAGCGCAAGCGCCCGGTGATCAGCGATGGCCTGCCGAGCCAGCTTCCGGACATCGACCCTTCGGAAACAAACGAGTGGATCGAGTCCCTCGACGGAGTCATCGATGAACGGGGCGCCAAACGAGCCCGGTACGTGATGTTGCGCCTGCTGGAGCGCGCTCGCGAACGACAGGTTGGCGTTCCGCCACTGACGTCCACCGACTACATCAACACGATCACCCCGGAGCAGGAGCCCTGGTTCCCGGGTGACGAGTTCGTGGAGCGGCGCATCCGGGCCTACGTCCGGTGGAACGCCGCCATGCTGGTGCACCGCGCGCAGCGTCCGGAGATTGGCGTCGGAGGCCACATCTCGTCGTACGCGTCCAGCGCCAGCCTCTACGAGGTCGGCATGAACCACTTCTTCCGGGGCAAGGACCACCCCGGCGGTGGTGACCAGATCTTCTTCCAGGGTCACGCCTCCCCCGGCATGTACGCCCGGGCGTACCTCGAGGGTCGTCTCACCACCAACCAGCTCGACGGTTTCCGCCAGGAGCTGAGCCACCCGGGCGGCGGCCTCCCGTCGTACCCGCACCCGCGGCTGATGCCGAACTTCTGGGAGTTCCCCACCGTCAGCATGGGCCTGGGCCCGATGAACGCGATCTACCAGGCGCGGTACAACCGCTACCTGCACAACCGCGGCATCAAGGACACCAGCCAGCAGCACGTCTGGGCGTTCCTCGGCGACGGCGAGATGGACGAGGTCGAGTCGCTCGGCGCGATCGGCCTGGCCGCCCGCGAGGAGCTGGACAACCTCACCTTCGTGGTCAACTGCAACCTCCAGCGCCTCGACGGCCCGGTACGCGGCAACGGCAAGGTCATCCAGGAGCTGGAGTCCTTCTTCCGCGGCGCCGGGTGGAACGTGATCAAGGTGGTCTGGGGCCGGGAGTGGGACCCGCTGCTCGCCGCGGACACCGACGGCGCCCTGGTCAACCTGATGAACGTGACGCCCGACGGTGACTACCAGACCTACAAGGGCGAGTCCGGGGCGTATGTGCGCGAGCACTTCTTCGGCCGCGACCCGCGCACCCGCAAGCTCGTCGAGGGCATGACCGACGACGAGATCTGGAACCTCAAGCGCGGCGGCCACGACTACCGCAAGCTCTACGCGGCGTACAAGGCTGCCACCGAGCACACCGGCCAGCCGACGGTGATCCTCGCCAAGACCATCAAGGGCTGGACGCTGGGCTCGCACTTCGAGGCCCGCAACGCCACCCACCAGATGAAGAAGCTGACCCTGGAGGACCTGAAGGGATTCCGGGACCGGCTCTACCTCGACATCAGCGACAAACAGCTCGAGGAGAACCCGTACCTCCCGCCGTATTACCACCCCGGCGAGAAGTCCGACGAGTACCAGTACATGCAGGAGCGCCGCCGCGACCTGGGTGGTTACGTGCCGTCCCGGCGCACCAAGGCCAAGTCGCTGGCGATCCCGGACACCAAGGCGTTCGCCGACATCAAGCGGGGCAGCGGCAAGCAGAAGGTGGCCACCACGATGGCCTTCGTCCGCCTGCTCAAGGACCTGATGAAGGACAAGGAGTTCGGCGCCCGGTGGGTGCCGATCATCCCGGACGAGGCCCGCACCTTCGGCATGGACTCGCTCTTCCCGACCAAGAAGATCTACTCGCCGCACGGCCAGACGTACACCTCGGTGGACCGGGAGCTGTTCCTGTCCTACAAGGAGGCGACGAACGGCCAGATCCTGCACGAGGGGATCAACGAGGCCGGCTCGACCGCGAGCTTCATCGCGGCCGGCACGTCGTACGCGACGCACGACGAGCCGATGATCCCGCTGTACATCTTCTACTCGATGTTCGGCTTCCAGCGCACCGCCGACGAGCTGTGGGCCGCCGCCGACCAGATGACCCGGGGCTTCCTGCTCGGCGCCACGGCCGGCCGCACCACGCTCAACGGTGAGGGCCTGCAGCACGAGGACGGGCACTCGCTGCTGATCGCGGCGACCAACCCGGCCGTGGTGGCGTACGATCCGGCGTTCGCCTACGAGATCGCGCACATCATCGAGAACGGCCTGCACCGCATGTACGGCGAGAAGCAGGAGAACATCTTCTACTACCTCACCATCTACAACGAGCCGGCGATCCAGCCCGCCGAGCCGGAGGGCGTCGACGCCGAGGGCATCCTCAAGGGCATCTACCGCTACTCGGAGGGTCCGGCCACCGGCGGGCCGAAAGCACAGCTGCTCGCCTCCGGCACCGGCATGCGCTGGGCGCTCAAGGCGCAGGAACTGCTCGCCCAGGACTGGGGCGTGAGCGCCGACGTGTGGTCGGTCACCTCCTGGGGCGAGCTGCGGCGGGACGCGATCGAGGCGGAGGAGCACAACCTGCTCCACCCGAGCGACCAGCCGCGCAAGCCGTACATCCAGCAGAAGCTGGAGGGCGCCGAGGGCCCGTCGGTGGCGGTCAGCGACTGGATGCGGGCGGTGCCCGACCTGATCGCCCGCTGGGTGCCGAACGGGTACACCTCGCTCGGCACCGACGGCTTCGGCATGAGCGACACCCGGCACGCGCTGCGCCGCCACTTCCACGTGGACGGCGAGTCGGTCACCGTGGCCACGCTGCGCGAGCTCGCGCTGCGCGGCAAGGTGCCCGGGCACGTGCCCGGCGAGGCCGCCAAGAAGTACGCGATCGACGACGTGAACGCGGCCCCGGTCGGCGAGACCGGCGGCGACAGCTGATCGTCTGACCAATCGGAAGCCCGTCGCGTTTCGCGGCGGGCTTCCGACTGTCCGCGAGACGTCACCCGTCAGGCCGGGACGTAGGTGACGACCTCGACGCCGGTCGTGGTCCGCCACCGCGCGGCCGGCGACAGGGCGATCTTGGTGCCGTCCTCCCAGAGCTTGCGCCCCTCGCCCTGCACCACCGGGTACACCATGATCCGGTACTCGTCGATCAGGTTGTGCCGGGTCAGGTGATTCACCAGGGAACCACTGCCGTTGATCAGCAGGGTGCCCGGCTCGGTCTTGAGCTTGGCCACCGCGTCGGCCACCTCGCCCTCGATGAAGGTCGCGTTCCACTCCGGCTCGCTCAGCGTGGTGGTCGCCACCCACTTGGGCATCGTGTTCATCCGGACGCCGAAGTCGCCGGTCGACGCCTCCATCTGCGGCCAGGCGGCCTTGAAGCCCTCGTACGTCCGCCGGCCGAGCAGCAGCGCGTCGGCCTCCCGCAGGTTCTCCGCCTGCCAGGCGCCGAGCTCGTCGTTGAAATACGGCCCGCTCCAGGCCGGCTCCTCGAAGACACCGTCGAGCGTCACGTACTCCACCGCGATGACCTTGCCCATCTCGCACCCCTTATTTAGCCAACTCGTTAATTAACTGAATGGTAAAGTACGCCGCTCCGAGCACCGTGTCAAATACCCCTCGCGGGCCTCGGTAGGCTGACCCCGTGACTGTTCGCGTACGTTTCGCACCCTCACCCACCGGCATGTTCCACGTCGGCGGCGCCCGCTCGGCGTTGCAGAACTGGATCTATGCCCAGCAGCACGGCGGCGTCTTCGTGCTCCGGATCGAGGACACCGACGCGGCCCGCAACAAGCCGGAGTGGACCGAGGGCATCATCTCGGCCCTCGATTGGATCGGCATCGAGCGCGGGACGTACGAAGGGCCGTATTACCAGTCGTCCTATGCGGCCGACCACACCGCCGCCGCCACCCGCCTGTACGGCGAGGGCAAGGCCTACTACTGCGACTGCACCCGCGACGACGTGGTGGCCCGCTCGGGCAACAAGCACACCGGCTACGACGGCTTCTGCCGGGAGCGGGCGCTGGGCCCGGGCGAGGGCCGCGCGCTGCGCTTCCGCACGCCGGACGAGGGCGAGACGGTCGTCGTCGACCTGGTCCGCGGCAAGCCCACCTTCGAGAACAAGCTGATCGAGGACTTCGTCATCGCCCGCTCCGACGGCTCGGCGGTCTTCCTGCTGGCCAACGTGGTCGACGACATGAGCATGGGGATCACCCACGTGTTCCGCGCCGAGGAGCACCTGCCGAACACGCCGAAGCAGCAGCTGCTCTGGGAGGCGCTCGGCGTGACTCCCCCGGTCTGGGGACACGTCCCGGTCATCGTCAACGAGAAGCGGCAGAAGCTGTCGAAACGGCGTGACAAGGTCGCCCTGGAGTCCTACCGGGACGAGGGCTACCTGGCCGCCGCGATGCGCAACTACCTGATGCTGCTCGGCTGGGCGCCCACCGGCGACCGGGAGATCGTCCCGTGGTCGGTGATCGAGGAGGAGTACCGGATCGAGGACGTCAACCACGCCCCGGCCTTCTTCGACGTCAAGAAACTGCGCGCGTTCAACGGGGAGTACATCCGGGCGCTCACGCCGGGCGAGTTCACCCAGGTCTGCGCGCCGTGGCTGACCGGCACCGACACCATCCCGGCCCCGCCGTGGGACCCGGCGAAATTCGACGCGGAGATCTTCACCACCATCGCACCGCTCGCGCAGACCCGGATCGCGGTGCTCTCCGAGATCGTGGAGAACGTGGACTTCCTCTTCCTCGACCAGCCGGTCGACGACGAGGCGTCCTGGGCCAAGGCGATGAAGGAGGGCGCGGCCGACATCCTGGACGGTGCCGCCGAGGCCTTCGCCGCGCTCACCGACTGGCGCGCGGAGACACTGAAAGCCGCGTTGGAGCAGGTCGGCGAGGCCCGCGGGCTGAAACTCGGCAAGACTCAGGCGCCGGTCCGGGTCGCGGTCACCGGGCGTACCGTCGGGCTTCCGCTCTTCGAATCGATCGAGCTGCTCGGCCGGGAGCGGACGCTGTCCCGGATCGCGGCGGCCCGGGCGCGACTTTCCGCCTGATCGCCCCCTTTTACCGCATTCGGCGGCCGGCCGCCATAGCTGGTCGTCGAATGTGGTGATGCGGTCCGCTACATGGGTGGCCGCCACCCCCACGCGTTGCATGGACTGGGTAATATTCGGCCGCTGATCAACGGCTTTACCGTCCTCCGCGGTCGTCCCCCCAAATAGCTCCAATTAACCCTGTCTCTGGATGCGACAGGGTCGGTGCTTCGGGAAGGCTGGAGAGGCCGATGCCGCGTGCCGGCCGTCGCCGGCGCACGAGCAGCGGTTCACGCAACCATGTCATCCACGGGCGGGGGAGGTCGGATGGTGGTTCGACGGGCACTGAAACGGGTGGCCACGGCGGCCGGCGCACTGACGGTCGCGGCGGCACTGGCACTCGGCACGACCCCGGCGGCGGCGCAGGCCACGCCCGCCGGGCGGAGCGGAACGACCGCGGCCACGAAGCCGGCGACCAAGCCGTCGGCCCAGCCGAAACCGCAGCCGAACGGGCTGCACATCACCGGGCAGGGCGTGCCGGCGGAGGGGATCAAGGTCCTTCAGACCGAGGACCCCAAACTGTTCCGGATGCTCTTCAGCGAGGTGGGGTGGCTCGCCGCGGCGCAGCCGCAGGCCTCGCCGCCGGGCAAGACCGCCAAACTGGGCCCGAAATACACCGTCAAGGTGTTGATCGGGGAAAAGGCCGCCCAGGAGTACGAGCTGTACCCGCTGGCCACCGGCGGCCCGCGGGCACACCGGCCGGCGCAGCAGCCGGGCACGACCAAGCGGCAGGTGGACGGCTGGTTCTACGGCCGCCAGTCGATGTCCGAGTCGCTGCGCCTCAGCGGCGTCCCGCTGAAGGCCAAGCCCGACGTCGTCAACGGCGGCATCGGCGGCGGCATCGGCGAGACCCTGGACCAGTCCGAGCTGGACCCGGTCTCCGGCGCCGGCCACCTGTTCGGCCAGATGCGCCAGCTGCTGCTCCTCAACGGAGCGGTCCTGCTGGTCATCCTGACCGGCCTGGCCGGCATGGCGTTCCTCATCCGCCGCCGCGTCTGACCAGCGTCATCGCGACGTCCGCCCTGGCTCCCGGTTTCCCCGCGAGCCAGGGCGGTCCGTTTCCAACCCCATTTCCGGTACGCCCAAAGCCCCCGCCGCGACCAAGCCGCCCATCCACACTCCCGGGCGGGTGCTCCTCTTCCCGAAAAGATCGCTCTGCCCGGTAACAACCCGGCTCAACGATGTCCCCTCGTTCTCCGACCCCGTCGCGTAGACCAGAAATTGCCCGGCCCAGCCGCCGGTCGCGGTCCATGCCAGTCACGTCTCTGCACGCCAGCCCACGCCTCTACCGGTCCCGGCCAGCTGATGCCTCTGTCCCGGTCCGCAGCCCCGTTTCTGCCCAAGGTTCGACTTTCGGTACGCGGTGTGGCCCCCGGCCCTCGAGTAACCCCGTCTGCCTCCTCAGTGCGCTCGGGCGGCTGGTGCTGGTGGCCCTATCCGGGCCGCGGATAGGGCCATGAGCACCAGCCCGACAGACTCCGGCTGGCCCTGGCGGCCCTATCCCGACCGAGGACAGGGCCATGAGCACCAGCCCGACGGACTCCGGCTGGCCCTGACGGCCCTATCCCGACCGAGGACAGGGCCATGAGCACCAGCCCGACGGGTTCCGGCTGGCCCTGGCGGCCCTATCCGGGCCAGGGCCAGGGCCGTGAGTGCCAGCTCGACGGGCTCCGGCTGGCCCTGACGGCCTATCCCGACCGGCGATAGGCCATGAACGCCAGCCCGACGGGCTCCGGCTGGCCCTGGTCGCCCTATCCCGACCGCGGACAGGGCCATGAACGCCAGCTCGACAGGCTCCGGCTGGCCCTGGTCGCCCTATCCCGACCGGGGACAGGGCCATGAGCACCAGCTCGACGGGCTCCGGCTGGCCCTGACGGCCCTATCCGGGCCAGGGACAGGGCCATGAGTGCCAGCCCGACGGGCTCCGGCTGGACCTGACGGCCCATCCCGACCGGCGATAGGCCATGAACGCCAGCCCGACGGGCTCCGGCTGGCCCTGACGGCCCTATCCGGGCCAGGGACAGGGCCATGAGCACCAGCTCGACGGGCTCCGGCTGGACCTGACGGCCCTATCCCGGCCAGGGATAGGGCCACGAGCACCAGCTCGACGGGTTCCGGCTGGACCTGACGGCCCTATCCCGAACGGGGATAGGGCCATGAGCGCCAGCCCGGGTCTCGGCTTGCGGCGAGCGCCCTTGACCGGGCGGGGATACGGGCTCCGAGCGCAAGCCGTTGGGGTGGACAGGCAGACCGTGGACGGGCGGGCGCTCGGCGGGCGGGGCCCGGGCGGCTCTGGCCGGATCCGCAGGCCCTGAGCGGCTAGTGCGGCTCGGGGGCGTGCACCGCGCGCTCGACCAGCCCGAGCAGGTCTTCCAGGTCCGCGTCGAACTCGGCGTCGCCCGGACACGCCACCGGTTCGACCAGCGGCAGTCCCCCGGTCACCTCCCCGGTCGTGTAGCCGAGCAGGAACGCGCAGATCATCCGGGCCAGCCGCGGCACCTCGCCGTCCCCGACCCCGGCGTCGTGCAGGATCCCGCGCAGCGCCGCGGTCAGCCAGGACGCCGAGGCGCCGGCCGCCGACCGGTTCAGCAGCAGGGGGAACGCGCTGGGGTGCGCGTGGGCGAGCGCCCGCACCGCCCGGCCCAGTGCCCGCAGCCGCCGCCGCCAGTCGATGTCCGCGAGGTCGTCGCCGACCGCCGTGCCCAGTTCCAGGTGCAGCAGGTCGACCAGGCCGTCGAGCAGAGCGTCCTTGCCCCCGACATAGGGGTAGAGCGCCATCGAGGTGAGTCCCACCCGCTCGGCCACCGCCCGCATCGACATGGCGGCCAGCCCTCGCTCGTCCACCAGGGCCAGCGCCTGGTCCAGGATCAGCCGTCTCTTGTCGTCCACCTGTTCACCTGACCAGTCCGGCCGCCCCGGTCGGCGTAACGCGCCCGGACCGCCGCCGGCACTCACCCGACGGGGTGAGCGGGCAACGGGCCGACGTCCGAAAAGAAACTATCCGCAGGCCACGCACGGCGAGCGCCCGTTCCGCACGGTCCGTACGGAAAAGTCGTGAAACGGTGGGCGCGCGGCGATGGCCGTACCCCAGGGGCGCGAAGCGCGAAGGAATCCGTGACCCGCCGAGCGGGCCGGGTGCCCGCCGGGCCTGGCGCGGCCCGGCGGATCGATACCCGAAAGATCAGCTCAGCACCAGCGGCCCGGCGGACGACCCCGCCCGGCGGCCCGGCGACGCGGCCGCACCGCGCCGTGCAGGTGTGCGCCGGCCCAGCCGCGCAACTCGGTCCGGCATCCCACCCGGCCCGGCTCCGTTCCGATGACCTGCTCCGACAGGAGCAGCGGTTCCTCCTCGGCCACCGGTGGCAGGTCCTCGAGGGTCGGGTCGATCTCGGCCCGCAGCGCGTCGTCCCGGTCCATCATCTCGCCTCCTCGATCCGCGGGTTCGGCTGTCGACAGGTTGTTCGGCACCGTCTCTTCATCGGCACGCCCGGCCCCGGGTTGAAGCACGGGCCGCGACGCACTAGTCGGACACGATGCCAGGTCACCGACCGGAATCGCGGGAGGGGCGCACCGCTACACCGGACAAATGTCATAAAAATGATGAAAGCGGCGCGGCTCGCGTCAGCCGATCGTGGCGTGACACGCTGGGCCCGTGGCGGAGAGCCGAAGCACCGAGTCCGCGCCGGAGTCCCCGGCGAACCCGCTGCAACCTGCGACGTTGCGCCGGATCGAGCGGCACGCCGGCGCGCTGGCGAGTTCCGCGGTGGCCCGGATGGAGGAGACGCTGCCGTGGTTCCGGGCGCTGCCGGCCGATCAGCGGTCCTGGGTGATGCTCGTCGCACAGGCCGGCGTCCGGTCCCTGGTCGAGTGGCTGCGCTCGGGCGCCACCGTGGCGGCCAGCACCCAGGAGATCTCCGACGAGGTGTTCGCGGCCGCCCCGCGCGCGCTGGCCCGGGCGATCACGCTGACCCAGACCGTGCAGCTGATCAAGGTGACCATCGACGTGGCCGAGGCCGAGGTGCCCGGCTTCGCCGCCAAGGGCGAGGACGACCTGCTGTTGCAGGCCATCCTGCGGTTCTCCCGGGAGATCGCGTTCTCCGCGGCCCGGGTCTACGCGCGGGCCGCCGAGTCCCGCGGCGCCTGGGACGCCCGGCTCCAGGCGCTGCTGGTCGACGCCCTGCTGCGCGGCGATTCGTCGGACGTGCTGGCCAGCCGGGCCGCCGCGCTGGGCTGGGTGGACACGCCACCGGTCGCGGTGGTGGTGGGCCGCTCCCCCGGCGGCGACATCACCGCGGTGCTGCACGCGGTCTACCGGGCCGCCCGCCGGGCCCGGCTCGAGGTGATCGGCGGTGTGCACGGCGACCGGCTGGTCGCGGTGGTCGGCGGCGCGGCCGACCCGGTGGCCACGGCGGCCGCGCTGCGCCCCAGCTTCGGCGAGGGCCCGGTGGTGGTCGGCCCGGCGGTGCCCACCCTGGAGCAGGCCACCGAGTCGGCCCGGGCCGCCCTGGCCGGGTTCCGCGCCGCGCCGGCCTGGCCGGGCGCGCCGACCCCGGTCGCCGCCGACGACCTGTTGCCGGAGCGGGCCCTGGCCGGCGACCCGGACGCCCGGCGCAAGCTGCGCAACGACGTCTACGCGGGGCTGGCCCGGGCGGGCGGCGGCCTGCTGGAGACGCTGGACGCCTTCTTCGCCGCGGGCGGGGTGCTGGAGAGCGCCGCCCGGGAGCTCTACGTCCACCCGAACACGGTCCGCTATCGCCTGCGCCGAGTGGCCGAGGTCACCGGGTTGTCCCCGCTGGACGGCCGGGACGCCTTCGCGCTGCGGATGGCGATGACCATCGGAAGACTGGAACCTGCGACATGAGTCACAGCGGAGAACAACCAACGACCAGCGCGTCAAATAGTGCTGAATCCGGACCAACTGACCTACGATTTGTAGGAACCCTACAAGGCTCGTCGTAGGGTTTGGTCGCGCCCGGCAACCCCGGAACGCCCCCCGATCCGGAAGAGTCGAAGACGTGCTCGCCGTACTTTCCCCCGGCCAGGGTTCCCAGAAGCCCGGCTTCCTCGCCCCTTGGCTCGACGTTCCCGGTGCCCGGGAGCGCCTGACCGCATGGTCGGCGCTCGCCGGCGTCGATCTGGTGCACCTGGGCACCGAGGCGGACGCCGAGGAGATCAAGGACACCGCCCGCACCCAGCCGCTGCTGATCGCCGCCGCCCTGCTGGCTGCCGCGCAGCTGCCATTGGAAGGTGTCGGCGTGGTCGCCGGCCACAGCGTCGGTGAGCTGGGCGCCGCCTCGGTCGCCGGCGTGCTGACCGCCGAGGACGCGGTCACGCTGGCCGGTGTCCGCGGCCGGGAGATGGCCGCCGCCTGCGCGCTCCAGCCGACCGGCATGTCCGCGGTGCTCGGCGGCGACCCGGACGAGGTGGTCGCCACCATTGAGAAGCACGGGCTGTACCCGGCCAACCGCAACGGCGCCGGGCAGATCGTGGCCGCCGGGGCGCTGGACGCGCTCGCCGAGTTCGCGGCCGCGCCGCCGGCCAAGGCGCGGGTGATCGCGCTGGCCGTGGCCGGGGCGTTCCACACGCCGTACATGGCGCCCGCCGAGACCGCACTGGCCGCCGTCGCCGCCGGGGTGACCGTCACCGACCCGGCCCGGACGCTGTTGTCGAACCTGGACGGCACCGCCGTGGCCGCCGGCGCGGAGATGCTGAACCGCCTGGTGCGCCAGGTCACCGCGCCGGTCCGCTGGGACCTGTGCATGCGCACGCTCAAGGACCTGGGGGTCACCGGGGTGATCGAGCTGCCCCCGGCCGGCACCCTGGCCGGTCTGGTCAAGCGCGAGCTCAAGGGCGACGGCGCTCCGGAGATCGTCACCCTGAACACGCCGGACGACCTGCCCGCCGCGCGCGACCTGATCGCCCGGCACGGCACGGCACAGCACTGACGCGCGCAGTCGCGACCGAAGGAGGAACAGGATGATCGCGGGTTCCCGCATCGTCGCGATGGGTCACTACCAGCCCTCGCGCGTGGTGACGAACGAAGACCTCACCAAGACCCTGGACACCAACGACGAGTGGATCCGGGACCGGGTGGGCATCGCCGAGCGGCGGATCGCCGACGGCGAGACGGTCGCCGACATGGCCACCTACGCCGCGGAGAAGGCGCTCGCGGCGTCCGGGCTCTCGGCCGCCGACATCGACCTGGTGGTCGTCGCCACCTGCTCGTCGATCGACCGCTGCCCGAACGTGGCGACCCGGGTGGCGAGCAAGCTCGGCATCGTCGCCCCGGCGGCGTACGACCTGAACACCGCCTGCTCCGGCTTCTCGTACGCGATGGCCAGCGCCGACCACGCGATCCGCGCCGGCGCCGCCCGCAACGCGATCGTGATCGGCGCGGAGAAGCTCTCCGACGTCACCGACTGGTCCGACCGGACCACCGCCGTGCTCTTCGGCGACGCGGCCGGCGCGGCCGTGGTGACCGGGGTGACCGCCGAGGACGAGGTCGGCGTCGGACCGGTGCTCTGGGGCTCCGCCCCGGACAAGGGTGACGTGCTGCGGATCGAGGGCTGGCAGCCGTACATCAAGCAGGAGGGCCAGATCGTCTTCCGCTGGGCGACCACCGCGCTCGCCCCGTTCGCCATCGAGGCGTGCCGCCGGGCCGGCGTCGAGCCGTCCGACCTGGCCGCCTTCGTGCCGCACCAGGCCAACACCCGGATCATCGACGGCATCGTGAAGCGGCTGGGCCTGGGCCCGGACGCGATCGTCGCCAAGGACCTGGTCGAGTCCGGCAACACCTCGGCGGCCAGTGTGCCGCTGGCCCTGTCCAAGCTGATCGAGCGCCGCGAGGTGCCCTCCGGGGCGCCGGTGCTGCTGTTCGGCTTCGGCGGCGGCCTGACCTATGCGGGTCAGGTCGTCCGCTGCCCGTAAGGTCGCTCTGCACAAACCGTTAAAACCGAGAGGAAACAGAAAAACCATGGCTACTCGCGAAGAGATCACCTCTGGCCTCGCCGAGATCCTCGAGGAGGTCGCCGGGGTGAACCCGGACGACGTCGCCGAGAGCAAGTCCTTCACCGACGACCTGGACGTCGACTCGCTGTCGATGGTCGAGGTCGTGGTGGCCGCCGAGGAGAAGTTCGGCGTCAAGATCCCGGACAACGAGGTGCAGAACCTCAAGACCGTCGGTGACGCGGTCACCTACATCGAGGCGAACCACTGAGATGAGCACTGTAGACGTCGTCGTCACCGGGCTCGGCGCGACGACCCCGCTGGGCGGGGACGTCGTGTCCACTTGGGACGCCATGCTTGCCGGCCGCTCCGGAGTGCGAACTCTCACCGAGGAGTGGGCCGGCCAGCTGCCCGTGCGCATCGGCGCTCGACTGGCCGTCGAGCCGTCGGAGGTCATCGAGCGGGTCCGGATGCGCCGCCTGGACCGCAGTGAGGCGATGGCCATCATCGCCGCGAAGCAGGCCTGGGCGGACGCCGGACTGGAGGGCGTCGAGCTGGATCAGGAGCGCCTCGCGGTCAGCTTCGGCAGTGGCATCGGCGGGGCGATCACCCTGCTGGACCAGGACGACATCCTGGAGCAGTCGGGACCGCGGCGGGTCAGCCCGCACACGGTGCCGATGCTGATGCCGAACGGCCCGGCCGCCTACGTGGGGCTGGAGTTCGGCGCCAAGGCCGGCGTCCGGGCGATGGCCAGCGCGTGCGCCACCGGCGCCGAGGCGATCGCCCTGGGCCTCGACCTGATCAAGGCCGGACGGGCCGACGTGGTGGTGGCCGGCAGCACCGAGGCCGTCATCCACCCGCTGCCGATCGCCGGTTTCGCCTCGATGCGCGCGATGTCGACGCGCAACGACGAGCCGGAGCGGGCCTCCCGCCCGTGGGACAAGAACCGGGATGGCTTCGTCCTCGGTGAGGGTTCCGGCGCGATCATCCTGGAGCGGGCCGACCACGCGGCCGCGCGCGGTGCCCGGGTCTACGCCCGGCTGGCCGGCGCGGGCGTCACCTCGGACGGCTACGACATCGTCCAGCCCGACCCGGAGTGCCGGGGCGGGATCCGGGCGATGCAGATGGCGCTGCGCGACGCCGGTCTGACCGGCGCCGACATCAAGCACGTCAACGCCCACGCGACCTCGACCCCGGCCGGTGACATGGGTGAGATCAAGGGCATCAGGGCCGCTCTCGGTGACCACCCGGTGGTCACGTCGACCAAGTCGATGACCGGGCACCTGCTGGGCGCGGCCGGCGCGCTGGAGTCGATCGCCACCATCCTGGCGATCCGCGACAACATCGTTCCCCCGACCATCAACCTCGACGACCCGGACGAGCGGCTGGACCTCGACGTGGCGGCGCACAAGCCCCGCCAGCTCGACATCCCGGCCGCGCTCAACAACTCGTTCGGTTTCGGCGGCCACAACGTGGCCCTGGTCTTCGCGCGCCCCTGACCAGGAGGAGCCGTGCCCTTCACCCCCGGAGGGACAGATTCGGCCACCGATCGGCGTGATCCCGAGCTGAGACTGCGTACCCTCTTCGACCGCGGCACCCTGCGCCTGCTCGCCCCCCGGGACGAGTCCGGCGTGCTGCACGCCCGTGGCACGGTCGACGGCACCCCCGCCGTCGCCTTCGCCACCGACGCCACCCGGATGGGCGGCGCGATCGGCGTGGCGGGGTGCCGGCGGGTCGTCGAGGCGATCGACGTCGCGGTGCGGGACCGCGTTCCGGTGGCCGGGCTCTGGCACTCCGGCGGGGCACGGCTCGCCGAGGGCGTGAGCTCGCTCGACGCGGCCGGCCGGGTCTTCGCCGCCATGGTGCGGGCCTCCGGCCGGATCCCGCAGGTCTCGGTGGTGCTGGGGCCGGCCGCGGGCAGTGCCGCGTACAGCCCGGCGCTCACCGACCTGGTGATCATGAGCAGGGCCGGCCGGCTGGTTCCGTCCGGCACCGCCACCTCGTGGGCGCACGTCGCCACCGAGGACGAACCGGCCGCGCTCGCCGAGGCGCGCCGGCTGATCCGGCTCCTCGGCCATCAGGGCCGGCTGTCGCCCGACGACGTCCGGCCCGGCAGCACGGTCGGGCGCCCGCTCGACTCGCTGCTCACCGGCGCGAACTACGACGTACGGCCGCTGGTCCGCGCCCTGCTCGACGAGCCCGGCCTGGAGTCGCACGCGCACTGGGCACCCAACCTGGTGACCGTGCTGGGGCGCTTCGCCGGGCGTACCGTCGGGGTGGTCGCGAACAACCCGCAGCACCTCAACGGCTGCCTGGACGCGTCCGCCGCCGAGAAGGCCGCCCGCTTCGTCCGGATGTGCGACGCCCTGGCGATCCCCCTGCTGGTCCTCGTCGACACCCCCGGCTACCTGCCCGACCGCGAGCCGGACGCGGTGGTCCGGCGCGGCGCCCAGCTCCTGCACGCCTTCGCCGCATCGGTCGTCCCCCGGGTGACCCTGGTGACCCGTCGCGCCTACGGCGGCGGCTACCTGGCGATGAACTCCCGCGCGCTCGGCGCCACCGCCGTCCTGGCCTGGCCACACGCCGAGGTGGCGGTGCTGGACCCGGGCGCCGCCGTCCACGTCCTGCACCGCCGGCAACTCGCCGCCGCCGCACCCGCCGAGCGCGACCCCCTCCGCGAACGCCTGATCCGCGCCCACGTCGAGGCCACCGGCGGCGTCCAGCCCGCCCTGGAAGCCGGCGTGGTCGACGCCGTCATCCACCCGGACGAGACCCGCCGCCGCATCGCCGAAGCCCTCGCCGAAGCACCCCCGGCCCGAGGCGCCCGCAGCAACATCCCTCTTTGACGATCTAGATCTTCATATACGCGCGTCCGCCGGGGTGCGGACCGCACGCTCCCGCGCGGGCCGGGCACGGAGATCTGGCCGCTGCAAAACGCCGCCGGTGACGAGGCAACTGATTCCCCGACGCCGGTGGGGTTTGCCGGTGGCGGGGAATCAGCTGCCTCGTCACCGGTTACCAGGCGTTTTGCCGCGGAGCGAAGCGGAGCCAGCCAGCTCAGCGTCCAGGACGATCTCCGCGCCCTTCATTGCCCGTGGGTGGTCACCGAACCCCGACCCCACCCGTCCAGCTGGCGACGCTCACCGCGACCGAGGGCGGACCGGTGGCGGCAGTGGCGGCGATGTCCACCTCGACCAGCCACGGGCATCGCCCGGGGTCCGCGCCGCGGACGTGAGCTCGTGGCGGCCACCGCCGCGGCGACGTCCTACTTGGCGCAGGCGCTGCGGGGCAGACCGGCCACCGCGATCGGCGACTTGCCCGGCGCGGTCGCCTTGCCGGCGATCACCGAGGCGAGCGCGGTCAGCGACAGCTTGCTGGACGAGTACGTGGCCACCAGCGTCGGCGACTTCGCATATGCCAGCAGCCCCGGCAGGTCCATCATCACCGTGACGGCCGCGTCCGGGGACAGGTCGACCGGCTTGTCGCCGTAGCCGACCAGCCGGATCTCCGCGCCGCCCGCGGCCTGCACCTTGACGCCGGCCGCCTGCAACGCGTGCACCAGGTTGACCCGGGCCACCTCGCGGGAGGACGGCGCGGTCACCGTGACCGGCCCGTCGACCAGCGGGCCCGCGCACCTGCCGCGCAGGACGGTGATCGAGGCCGCGTCGAGGGCCGAGACCGCCTGCTGGTGGGGCGCCGAGCCGAGCACGGAGAGGTCGGGCTGCGCGGTGGCCGCGGTGCGGAACTTCAGGGTGAGGATCCGGGTGACCGCCTCAATGAGGCGTTCCCGCTTGAGGGCGCCGCTCCTCAGCCCGGCGACGATGCCGTCCCGGGCGGCGCCGATGTCCGGCGGCATGAGCAGCATGTCGTTGCCCGCGTTCAGGGCGCGGACCGCGGCCTCGCCGGCCGGCCACTTCATCGCCGGGGCCATGTTCATCGCGTCGGTGATCGCCACCCCGGTGAACTTCAGCTGGCCGCGCAGCACGTCCGTCATGATCTTGTGGGAGAAGGTGGCGGCCGTGCCCTTGTCCACCGCCTGGAGGTTGAGGTGGCCGGACATCACCACGCCCGCGCCGGCCTGCACCCCGGCCTGGAACGGCGGCAGGTCCTGCGCCTTCCAGGCGGCCAGGTCCTGCTTGATCACCGGTAGCTCGTCGTGGCTGTCGCCGGTGGTGTGCCCGTGCCCGGGGAAGTGCTTGAGCGCGGCCGAGACCCCGCCCGCCTGGAGTCCGCGCACGGCGGCGGCGACCTGGGCCGCGTTCGCCTTGGCGTCCGTGCCGTACGACCGGGAGCCGATCACCGAGCTGCCCGCGGCGCCCAGGGTGTCGGCGACCGGGGCGAAGTCGACGGTGATGCCCATCGCGGCCAGCTCCCGGCCGGCCGCGTGCCAGGCCGCCTCGGTCAGCGGGGGCTGCCCGGCCGCGCCGACCGCCAGTGCCGACGGGAGCGCGGTGATGCCGTCGGTGACCCGGGTGACGATGCCGTACTCCTGGTCGGTGCCGATCATCAGCGGGGCACCGGCGGGCAGTTGGCGGGCGGCCGCCTGGAGGCCGTCGGTGAGCGCCCGCACCTGCTTCGGGTTCTCCACGTTCGACGTGGGGTTGGTCTTGCCGGTCGGGTCGTTCTGGGTGAACGAGACCAGGATCAGACCGCCCAGCCTGTACTTGGCGATCATCTGGGCCGGAGTGTCCACTCCGGCCAGGCTCCGGTTCCCGGCCGCCGAACCGGCGTCCACCTGGGTGGCCGAGCCGCCGTAGGCGTACGGCATCAGCACCTGCCCGGCCAGGTCGTCGTCGCTGAGCGTGGCCACCACCGCCGCGGCCCGGACCGCCGGGTCCGCCGGCGGGGCGGACGCCGACTCGGAGATCGGCGCGGGCGCCGAGGCGCTCAGCGCCACGGCGCTCGGCGGCGGGTTCGCCGGCGTGTCGGCATCGTCACCGCACGCTCCGGCGAGCAGCAGCAGCGGGGCGACAAATGCGACACGGGACAGCTTTTTCACATCTTCCATCGAATCAGGTCGCGGAAATCGCCGTGCGCCGACCCGGCAGAGAAAGGCGAACCACCCGGAAAGCCGGACCGGCCGGGGAACACCGGCCGATCGTGAGGGTCACCCGACCCGGGTGAGGAGCGTGACCGGGGCGCCGTCGCCGGCATACCGATACGGCTCCAGCTCCGCGTCCCAGGCGGTGCCGAGCGCCTTCTCCAGGGCGTGCGTCAGCGCCTCGGGAGCCCGGGCGGAGGCCATGATGGCCCGCAGCCGGTCCTCGCCGATCTGGATGTCGCCCGAGGCGCCCATCGCGCCGTGGAACAGGCCCCGGCCCGGGACGTGCATGAACCGCTCGCCGTCGAGCCCCGGACTCGGTTCCTCGGTCACCTCGAAACGGATCATGGGCCACTGCCGGAGGGCAGCAGCCAGCTCGGCGCCAGTTCCGGCGCGTCCGGTCCAGCTGCACTCAGCACGGCGCATGCTGGGATCGACCGGCTGCACGGTCCATTGGAGATTGACCGGCGCAGTCAGGACGCGCGCTATGGCCCATTCGACGTGCTGGCACACGGCGAGCGGGGATGAGTGGACGTATACGACGCCACACGTTGGCACGGTGACCTCCCGGAGACCGAGGTGCGTCTTCCCCTACGACCTCGACCGCGGTTGATCGTGTCCCATGATGCCGGTTGGTACGGATGGTGCGCCAGAGAATCCGCAACATCGACTATGGGAGCCGCCGTAGTGGCATATCCGGTCCAACGCTCGTACCTGCTCCGACGGTGCGGTTCACCAGGCGTCGTGTAGAGTTGCCACGGCCTTTTTCTTTGCCCGATGTTTTCCTCAAGGAGTACCGCCGTGGCAGGCAACACCTCAAAGACCGCCCGCGCATCAGTCCGCGCCGGCCAGGGCACCGGTGGCGCCCTCAGCGTGCTCGGTGAGTACAAGTACCTCATCCCGCTCGCCAACGGCCGCTTCGCCTACGTGCGGAACCTGACCAACGGCAAGACCACGCACCTGAACACCACCTCGGACGCGTTCGTCGAGGAAATCCGCGTGCTGGCCGCGGCCGGCCACGGTGCCAAGATCCGCGCTGAGCTGGGCGCGCTGCACACCGCCAACCCGGAGCACGGCTGGGCGGCCGCCGAGCAGCGGCTCGTCGACGCCGGCGTCTTCGAGGGCTGAGCAGCCCCACGCAGACACTGAAAAGCACCTCCCGGCCGGGCGGCCGGGAGGTGCTTTTTCGCGTCTGGTGAAGATCAGCTCAAAATCCTCAGTCGAGGAACTCGACCCATCCGCTGTCCAGGTCGTAGATCGCGCCCACCACGTTCACCCGGCCCTCGGCGATCCCCGCGGCCAGGCTCGGGGTCGCGCGCAGGCGCTCGACGGTGCGGGTCACGTGCGCGCGGATCGCCAGCTCGGTCGCCTCCGGGTCGGCCAGGTCGATCCCGTCGACCGCCGGGGCGATCTCCTCGACCAGGTAGCCGACGTCGCCGTCGGGCCGGTCGCCGGAGCGCACCGCGCCGACCGTGGCGGTCACCGCGCCGCAGCGCTTGTGCCCCACCACCAGGGCGAGCGAGACGCCGAGCGCGTCGACGGCGAACTCCACCGAGCCGATCAACGACCGGTCCAGCACGTGCGCGCCGGAGCGGGCCACGCAGATCGCGCCGAACGGCTGGTCGAAGACCGCCTCCAGGGGGACTCGCGAGTCGATGCAGCCCAGCACCACCGAGTGCGGCTGCTGGCCGCCGGCGGTCGCGGCGGCCTGGGTGACGTTGTGCCCATAATGCGGCTTGCCATACACGAACCGCTTGTTGCCGGTGATCAGCTCGCCGAGAGCCGTGGCGGGGGTGATGGCCGGGACGGTGCGGGTGCCTGTCATGTCGTCGATTCTCGCGGTCCGGGCGGCCGAGGAAAGTATTTGCGAGGCAGCTCACGGTCACCAAAGGTCGTCCGGCCCTACCCGGAGAGACAGTGGTCGCTGGGCCGGATCGCGAGTGATGATTGCTACCCGCGGGTACGACGGGGGGCGTGACACACGCGGAGGTGCCCATGTCCGAGCGAACCGAGATCCAGCTGGCCGACGGCGTGCGGCTGCACGCCGAGGTCTCCGGCCCCGCGGACGCCCCGGTGACCGTGATCCTGCTGCACGGCTGGTGCCTGGACAGGCGGACCTGGAGGCACCAGGTCACCGCACTCAGCGGGCTGGGCCGCCGGGCTCCGCGGGTGATCGCCTACGACACGCGGGGGCACGGGCGCTCCTCGGCCACCCGGCGCCACGCCGCCACCCTGGATCAGCTCGGCGACGACCTGGCCGAGGTGGTGCGCCGGCTGGCCCCGACCGGGCCGGTGGTGCTCGGCGGGCACTCGATGGGCGGTATGACGATCATGGAGTACGCGCACCGTCACCCGGACGAGTTCGCCGCCCGGGTGGCCGGCCTGCTGCTGGTCTCCACCACCGCCGAGGGACACACCCACACCCGGTACGGCCTGCCGCCCACCATGGCCGGCCTGCTGCGGGCCGGCGAGACCTTCGGCGCCGGCGTGCTGGCCCGCTCCGGCGCCTGGCGGCCGCACCGGGCCGTGCTGCCCGCGCTGGCCCCGGCGCTGCGCTGGCTGCTCTTCGGCGACCGGGTCACCGACGACGACCTGGGCCTGACCCTGCGCAGCGTGGGCCGGGCGTCGCTGCGGTCGATCGGCGGGTTCCGCACCTCGATCGGCGCGCAGCAGCGGCTGGACACTCTCGCCGCGGTCGGCGACGTGCCCGCCGCGGTGCTGGTCGGCGACCGGGACCGGCTCACCCCGCCGCCGTGCGCCGAGTCGATCGCTTCCGCCCTGCCGGCCGCCGAGCTGACCGTCTGCCCCGGCGCCGGCCACATGCTGCCGCTGGAGCGCCCGGAGGAGGTCTCCGCCGCGCTGCTGGCCATCGTCCGCCGGGTGAACCGCGGCAGCCGTAAGGCACCGCGGCGCGCGCACTACCCCGAGGCCGCTTAGCCGGAACATCCGCGCCCTCCCCATCGTTTCTGAAAAGCTCGAACGATGCGGTCGGCAGGCCGCTTCGACGCACGTTGCCGGGCAGGAGTAAGTTCGATTGCCCCCTTCGCGCGAGCGCGCTGGTGGTGCGCATGAAAGGGAGAACGACCGACTTGAGCGACGCCACCGTCCTGCAACAGGAGATCGCGGTCGAGCAGCAGCACGTCGACCGGGTCTACACCCGTCTCGCCGAGCTGCGCGCACACGCGTCCCGCGCCGAGAAGGAGGGCTATCAGCTCGCCGGGGTGGGCACCTTCGGCGCGCTGGTCGAGCGCGACGCGATGGTCTATCACGCGGCCCGCCGCCGGCACGCCCTCGACACCGAGTATGAGGGCCTGGTCTTCGGCCGCCTCGACCTGAAGACCGGCGCCACCCACTACGTGGGCCGGATGGGCATCCGCGACGACAGCTCGAAACCGCTGGTCGTCGACTGGCGGGCGCCCGCCGCCGCGGCGTTCTACCAGGCCACCCCGGCCGAGCCGCTGGGCGTGGTCCGCCGCCGGATGATCCAGTCCAGCCGGGAGAAGGTCACCGGCATCGAGGACGACCTGCTCGACCCGGAGTCGGCCCCGCCCGGGATGCGGGTGGTCGGCGACGGCGCGCTGCTGGCCAGCCTGGCCAAGGCGACCGGCCGCGGGATGCGCGACATCGTCGCCACCATCCAGCGCGAGCAGGACGAGGCGATCCGGTCCCCAGCCTCCGGGGTGACGATCGTCACCGGCGGACCGGGCACCGGCAAGACCGCGGTGGCCCTGCACCGCGCGGCGTACCTGCTGTATTCCGACCGCAGCCGGTTCGCCGGCGGCGGCATCCTGGTGGTCGGCCCGTCCGGCGTCTTCGTCGAGTACATCGCCACCGTGCTGCCCTCGCTCGGCGAGGAGACCGCGACGCTGCGCTCGCTCGGCTCGCTGGTGCCGGGGTACGACGCGACCCGGGTGGACGCCGGCGAGGTGGCCGCGATCAAGGGCTCGCTGCGGATGCGCCGGGTGCTGGAGCGCGCCTCGCACGACGCGGTGCCGGGCGGCCCCACCGAGCTGCGCCTGCTCTACCGGGGCACGCTGCTGCGGCTGGGCACGCCGGAGCTGGACCAGATCCGGCGCAAGGTGCTGCAGCGCGGCGCCCGGCGCAACGAGGTTCGCGGGCAGGGCTTCGACCGGGTCTTCGACGCGCTCTGGGCGCAGGCCCGCGAGCAGAAGGTGACCGGTCTGCCGGAGAAGCGCGAGTTCGAGTCCGAGCTGGCCGACCGCACCGACTTCCGGGAGTTCCTGAAAGCGTGGTGGCCGCGTTTCACCCCGATGCGGGTGCTGCGCTGGCTGGCCGATCCGAGACGGCTCCGGGCGTACGCGAACGGGGTTCTCTCCCGCGATGAGATCGCGGTCCTCCAGGGCTCCTTCGACGCGCTCGGCGAGCACGGGCCGACGATCGCCGACGTGGCGCTGCTGGACGAGCTGGACGAGCTGATGGGCCGCCCGCGGCAGCCGCAGCGGAAGACGAAGAACCCGTTCCACGTGCGGGACGGGATCCAGGAGGTCTCCACCTACGCCGACCGGCAGGCCGCCCAGCGGGCCCAGCAGGTGCAGCGTGAGGAGGACTACCGCGACTACGCGCACGTGGTGGTCGACGAGTCGCAGGACGTCTCGCCGATGCAGTGGCGGATGATCGGCCGCCGGGGGCAGTACGCGTCCTGGACCGTCGTCGGCGACCCGGCACAGACCGCCTGGTCCGGCGACCCGGCCGAGCTGGACCGGGCGCGGGAGCGGGCGCTCGGCTCGCGCAAGCGCAACAGCTACGCGCTGACCACCAACTACCGCAACTCGTCGGAGATCTTCGAGGTGGCCGCCGGCGTGATCCGGGCGATCCTGCCCGACCTGCCGCTGCCCCGCGCGGTCCGCTCCACCGGCGTCGACCCGGTCGACGTGGTCGCGGAGCGGGCGGCGCTGCCCGCCACGGTCCGCGAGCTGACCGAGAAACAGCTGGCCGATGTCGACGGGACGATCGGCGTGATCGCCCCGGTGCCGCGCCGCGACGAGGTCGCCGGCTGGGTCGCCGGCCTGCCGGAACGCGTCCAGGTGGTCACCGCGCTGGAGGCCAAGGGCATGGAGTACGACGCGGTGGTGCTGGTCGAGCCGGGTGAGATCGCCGTCGACCGGGCCGGTGTGCGCACGCTGTACGTCGCCCTCTCCCGGGCCACCCAGCGCCTCACCACGGTCGGTTCCGACCCCGCCTGGCATCCCTAGCCCCTTTCGGTACGGCCGGGGAGTACTCCGGTCGTACCGAAAATGGGTCTGCGGTATGGCGATCATCACATCGGTCACGCACGATCACTGCATGACACACGTGCAACACCAGCCACGGGTGGCCTGGGACGGCGCCCGGGCGTTCATCCGGGCCGCCGGACGGCCGCATTTCGCCGACTTCAGTCTCCAGGTGCGCGACCGGCTCGGGCCGGACATCCAGGAACAGCTGATCGCCACCCGGGACTATCTGATCGCGTCGGGCATCTGGGACCAGGGTGATCGGTATCCGATGGACGTGGAGGCCGGCAAGTGGCGGTGGCGTCTTCAGGACCTGCTCCAGAGCCGGCCGGACCTGGCCGGCGCGGTGGTCGATTTGACCGCCAAGAGCTTCGAGTTGTAAAACGTCGCTTCTGTTCTTTTTGCGAACCGCCACGCCGGATGCGCGAAAAGATGAGAATGCGAGTCATGAGTGACGGCCGGGTCATGGTCTTCGCGCCGGCCCCACAGCTGACGGTGACCATCGAGCAACACCACGACGAACCGGAGTTGCACGTGCATCCGGGCGGCCAGGGCATCTGGCAGACCCGCATGATCACGTCGCTGGGCGCCGAGGTGACGCTCTGCACCGCGGCCGGCGGCGAGGTGGGCCGGGTGCTGGCCCCGCTGATGGCCGACCTGCCCGGGGTCACCATGCGGCTGGTGGCGCGCGAGCACGGCAGCGGGTGGTACGTGCACGACCGGCGCAGCGGCAGCCGCCAGGAGATCGCCGAGCGGCCCGGCGTGCCGCTCTCCCGGCACGAGCTGGACGAGCTCTACAACCTCACGCTCGCCGAGGGCCTGCGGGCCGGCATCGCGATCCTCAGCGGCCCGGCGCACCCCTCGGTGATCAAGCCGGAGGTGTTCGGGCGGCTCGCCGCCGACCTGCGCGCCAACGGCTGCCGGGTGATCGCCGACCTGTGCGGGCGCTACCTGGAGTCGGTGCTGGAGGCCGGCCTGAACGTCGTCAAGATCAGCCACGAGGAGCTGATCAAGGACGGGCTGGCGAACGACGGCTCCACCCGGGAGCTGATGGCCGCGCTCGTGAAGATCAACACGGACGGCGCCGAGGCGGTCCTGGTGTCCCGGGCCGACGAGGGCGCCCTGGCCCTGATCGACGACGAGATCTACACCGTCACGCTGCCCCGGCTGACCGCCGCCGAGCACCGCGGCGCCGGTGACTCGATGACCGCCGGGGTGGCCGCCACCCTGGCCCGCGGCGGCTCGATGACCGACGCGGTCCGCACCGGCGCGGCCGCCGGCGCCCTCAACGTCACCCGGCACGGCCTCGGCACCGGGCACGTCGACGCCGTCCGGGTGCTGACCGAACGAGTCCGGCTCACCCCGATCAAGAAGGCGACGGCATGACCGCTCGACACCCCCGCATCCTGATCACCAACGACGACGGCATCGAGGCGCCCGGCATCCGCTGGCTCGCCCGGGCCTTCGCGCACGCCGAGTACGACGTGGTGGTCGCCGCCCCGCTGAGCGAGTCCAGCGGCAGCAGCGCCTCGATGACCGCCGTGGTGCAGGACGGCAAGATCGTGTCCGAGCCCCGCGAGCTGGCCGGGGCGAAACACATCCCGGCGTACGGGGTGGCCGCCTCCCCCGCCTACATCGTGCTGCTCGCCCTCCGGGAGGCCTTCGGCCCGCCGCCGGACCTGGTGCTCTCCGGGATCAACCGGGGCGCCAACGCCGGCGCCGCGGTGGTCCACTCCGGCACCGTGGGCGCCACCCTGACCGCCTCGCACGCCGGGCTGCGCGGGCTGGCCGTCTCGCTGGACGTGCTCACCCCGGCGCAGGCGACCGCGGCCAGCGGCGGCGCCGCGATCGACGCGATCCACAAGGCCGACGAGGAGCAGCACCACTGGGCCAGCGCCGCCGAGCTGGCGGTCCGGCTGCTGCCGTCGCTGCTGCACACTCCGCCCGGAACGGTGTTCAACCTGAACGTCCCGGACCTGCACGTGGACGGCATCCGGGGACTGAAGCAGGCCTCACTGGCCCGGTTCGGCCAGGTGCAGATGAGCATCGCGGAGGCGGGTGACGGGTTCGTCCGGACCGCGGTGCAGGCCGCCGAGGAGGAACTCGACCCCGGCACCGACCTGGCCGCGCTGGCCGACAACTTCGCCGTGGTGACGCCGATCCGGGCACCGCACGAGGACACCGACATCCGGATCAACGTCGGCGGCATCCACGTGCAGAGCCCGGCTTACTAGGGCCGATTCATCCGGACTCAGGCGCCGGAGAGCGCGGCGTCCTCCTGATGGGGCTGGGGGTTGCCGAACAGGCCCAGCAGGCCGGTGACCCAGAGCTGCTTGTGGGCGAATCGGCTGGGGTGCGTCACGACGACCTTGACACCACTCACGCCGGCGAGCTGGAAGGCCGCCACGAGCGCGCTGATGCCGACGGAGTCGATGAAGGTCACATGCTGCATGTTGAGCTCGATACGCACCGGGGAGCCGTCGGCGAGCTGGGCTGCCACGGCCTCACGGATCTCGTACGCGTTCTCGACGTCGATCTCGCCGCGCGGCGAGATCTCGACGGCACCGTCAGCGAGCGTCGACGTCGTTATCGACAGCGTCACGCCTCTTCCCTCCACCCGCCCGGGTCGTCCCGAGCGTTGTTCCTCTGTCCGTGGTCGTCCCGGCCACCCTTGAGCGAGCAGGGCGGATGGACTACCCCCGGAAGGTTCGGTGAAACTGACCGAAAGGTTAGGCCCCGAACCTGTTAGACACCTGAGTGGCCCGTGTGAGCGAGGTCAACAGTACTGCGGGCCGTCAAATCGTTTTCGAAACGTGATGACGTCCATACCGGACGTTTGCCGTACCCCGGGCCGGGGCACGGTTGTCGTGAAGGGCTAGCGCAGGAGGGTACCGAGGATGTTCGCGACCAGGAAGACCCGGACTGAACGGACCGCCGCCGAGGCGTGGGACTACCTGTCGGCTGCCATGGTCAGCGCCGGTGAGACCGGCAAGGAAGCGGCCGCGAAGGTCGACCGGAAGAGCCGGAAAGTGGCCCGCAAGGCCAGCAAGAAGGGCTCCTACCTCGCCGAACGTGCCGGTGGCGCGGCCGACGAGGCCTGGCTGCGGGCGAACGCGGCGGCTGCCGCGCTGGCCGGGCGCAAGCCGGGCCGCCCGTGGGGCCTGATCGCCGGTATCGGTCTGCTCGGGCTGGCGGCCGGCTGGGCCGCGGCCTCGGTCGCCCGCGCCGCGATCGAGCGGCAGGCGGAGAACGAGCAGCTGGAACTGGCCGAGACGGCCGTCGTGGTGACCCCGACGTACGACCAGAAATGACCTAACGGACGAACCCGTGGCAGGGTGGGCGCCGAGCGCGGCGGTCCTACCCTGTCACGATGGCCGAAGCCCTCGCCCTTCACCGACGCCGGTGTGACCGGCGTCTCCGACGGCGCTCAGCTCGCCCTTTTCCAGGCCGATCAGAGCGCGTGGACCTGGTTCGAGGAGCAGTCGCCGGCGTGCCGGAGATCCGCCACCCATGGGCCGCTCAGCAGCGACTCGCCCAGCTCAACGCCGATCCCGGGGCCGGCCGGCGGGTGCCTCCGCTGATCTCCCGTTGATCGGTCCGGCTCTGTACAGTTGAGCGGCATTGCGTTCGATCAACGAACCACTCCTACCGCGGCCCGGGCCGCCCGATCAGAAAAGGTCCACCTGGTGCTCAGTGCGGGACATCTCCTGGACAACCGCTACCGGTTGGACGAACGGATCGCGACCGGTGGGATGGGCGACGTGTGGCGCGGCACCGATGTGGTGCTCGGCCGCGTCGTCGCGGTGAAGGTGCTGCGCACCGCGCTGCTGGACGACCCGGAGTTCGCCGCCCGGTTCTACGGCGAGGCCCGGATGATGGCCGCGTTCCGGCACCCGGGCGTCGTCGAGGTCTACGACTACGCCGAGGAGGGCGACGCCGGCGGCCCGGAGAAGGTCGCCTACCTGGTGATGGCGTTCGTCGAGGGCGAGCCGCTGTCGAACCGGGTCAAGCAGGGCCCCCTCCCGGTCAGCGACACGCTGTCGATCGTGGCGCAGGCCGCCGAGGCGCTGCACGCCGCGCACGAGGCCGGCATCGTGCACCGCGACATCAAGCCCGGCAACCTGATCGTGAAACCGTCCGGCGCGGTCATCCTGATCGACTTCGGCGTCGCCCGGTCCAACACGATGACCAGCATGACCGGGGTCAACTCGATCGTCGGCACCGCGCTCTACATGGCCCCCGAGCAGGTCGCCAAGGGCAACCTGACGCCCGGCACCGACGTCTACGCGCTCGGCGCGGTGGCCTATCACTGCATCGCCGGGCAGCCGCCGTTCGACGGGGACAACGCGCTCCAGGTGGCGCTGCGGCACCTGGAGGACGAGCCGGACCCGCTGCCCGAGCACGTGCCGGCCGTGGTCCGCGAGCTGATCGCCCGGGCGATGGCCAAGCAGCCGGCCGACCGCTATGCCAGCGCGGCCGAGTTCGCCGAGGCGGCCTACGCCGCGGTCGGCGCCCCGCAGGACTGGAAACGGCTGACCGGCACCGCCCTGATCCGCCCGACCAGCGGCGCCCCGGCCACCGCGCCGGTCAGCCCGGCGCGGCCCACCCAGCCGGTCCACCGGCCGCGGATGTCACCGGCCCCGCCGCCGATGCCCGCGCCCGACGTGGTCCCGGTGGCGCCGCGCGCCCAGCGCACCCTGATGATCGCCGTGATCGCACTGTTCGTGCTGGCCGGCGGCCTCGGCGTGGCCTGGGCGCTGAGCGACAAGGCGCCGCCCGCCGACGCCAGCCCGACGGGCGTCTCCTCGGCCACCGTCGACCCCGTGCCGCAGACCGCCGATCCGGTGGACACGGACGGCCCGGCGCCGCAGGTCGAGACCACCACGCACAAGACCACGACCACCAAGCGGAACCGGACCCCGTCGGCGAGCGCCTCGGTCTCGGCGACCCCGTCGGTGACGCCCAGTGAGTCCCCCAGCCCCACGCCGTCGAAGACCGAGCCGACCACCAAGCCGACGGACGACCCGACCGGCGGCACCACCACCGGCACCGCCACACCGACCGGCACGACTCCCCCGGCCGACCCGGGCACCGGCGGCGGGTCCGGGACCAACGGTTGACCCTCCCCCTGTGTCAGACGGCACGGTGGAACGACCATGTTGAGTATCGGAGACTTCGCCGGCCTGGGCCGGGTGTCGGTGCGCATGCTGCGCCACTACGACGCCATCGGCCTGCTCCGTCCCGCCCACGTCGACCCGCACAGCGGCTACCGCTTCTACACGGCGGAGCAGCTGTTGCGGCTCAACCGGATCCTGGCCCTCAAGGATCTCGGCTTCAGCCTGCACCAGGTGCTGCTGATGCTCGAGGAGAAGGTCGATCTCGGTGAGCTGCGCGGGATGCTGCGGCTGCGACGGGCGGAACTGGCCGTTCAGGTGGAACGGGACAGCGCCCGCCTGGCCCTGGTCGACGCGCGGCTCCGGATGATCGAGACAGAGGGTCACATGAACACCGGAGACATCATCCTGAAGCAGGTCCCGGCGACGCGGGTGGCGGAGCTGTCCGCCACCGCGCTGGGGTACGACCACCCCGCGTCGATCACCGAGAACCTGTCCCCGCTCTACCCGCGCCTGATGGAGCTGATGGAGCAGGCGGGGGTCGCCATGACCGGCTCGCCGCTGGCGTATTACCAGCCCGCCCCGACCGGTCCGGAGGACGAGACGATCACCGTGCACGCGGCGTTCCCGATCGGCGACGCGGAGGTCGCCGGCGCCGGGTTCGACGTGGTGGTGCTCCCGCCGATCGAGGCGGCCACCGCGGTGCACGAGGGGCCGATGTCGGAGGCGTTCCGCACCGGCGGGCGGATCGCGGCCTGGATCGAGGACAACGGGTTCCGGCCGGTTCCGCCCGGATACGCCCGCGAGGTGTACCTGCACTGCCCGCCCGGTGGGCAGCAGGAGTGGCTCACCGAGATGCAGGTGCCGCTGGACGGCACCGGAATCGCAACCGGCGAGAACTAATCCTCAACTGGGTCTCGTCCCGGCCGATGAGCTCGGGTGGCACGGAAAAGCACCCGAGCCGCTACCGGGAAGGGCCGCCACCATGACGACCGTCGAGACTCACCAGACTCCGTATGAGCCGGGCGCGTACTCCGTGGCGCCGCCGTGGGCCGGCACACCCGAAACGGCCCAGCCGTGGGCCGGCACACCCGAAACGGCCCAGCCGTGGGGCGGCACACCGGAAACGGCCCAGCCGTGGGGCGGCACACCGGAAGCGGCGCCGGCCTGGGCCGGGCCGACCGCCGAGGTCGCTCCGCCCTGGGCCGGCCCCACCGAGCCCGTCGCCTCCGCCGACACCGCGGAACTGGGGGCGTTGCCGTTCGGGGGCACCGTCCCGCCGTACGGATCGCCGGACAACAAGCACGGTCAGCTGCTGGTCCGCTTCCCGCACGAGGTGCTGGGCGCGGCCCGGCCGGAGGCGCCGTCCTGGCGCCCGGTGGTGGTCTGGACGTTCTTCCTGAGCGTGCTGGGCGTGATCCCGGCGATGCGCCGGGCCGGCAAGGCCCGGACGTACGGCCGGGCCCGCCTCCCCTACTACGTGGCGTTCCTGGCCACCCTGGCCGCCGGCGCGGCGTTCTGGTCGGCCCTGGTGGTCAACGTCGCCCTGCCGCTGCGCCAGCACCACGTCGAGGCGCAGGCCACCGCCGCCGTGCAGAGCAAGGTGCTCGGCGACGGCCGGGTGGAGGCGGCGGTCGGCACCAAGGTCAAGTCCGGTGGCTGTGTGCCGGACGGCGACCGTGGCGCCGACGGCCTGCGGTCCTACGACTGCACGTTCCAGCTGGCCGACGGCCGGTCCGCCACGATGGCGATCATGGCGGACCTGCGCGGCAACTGGGAGACGCCGAAGAACTGAGCCGGTCAGAACGTGACCGGCACACCCTCGCGGACGAGCTGCCAGTTCTTGACGAAGAAGTCGGCCGGGTTGATCTGACCCTTCGCCTGCGCCCAGTCGATCAGGAGCTGGCGGATCTCCTTCTGCTCGTTGTAGACCTGGGTCTTCACGATGCCCGGGAAGTTGCCACCACCCGACCGGCGGTAGTTGTTGACCGCGACCACGAACTGCGCGTCGGCGGCCACGTCCACGCCACCGACCTGCAGCTTGGTGATCCGGCTGCCGACCGGCTTGCTGATGTCGATGTCGTACTCGACGCCGGAGAGGGTGTCGTAGTTGTAGTCCGGCACCGTGCTGTCGTTGATGGTCGCCACGTCGACCGGGGCGCCGACCGCGAGGGTCTTGAAGTACTTCGCCGAGTACTCCAGGTACGCCCGCACCTCGGCGCCGGTCAGCACGACCGCCTCCAGGGTGTTGTCGTAGATGTAGAGCCCCGCGACGTCCTTGATCTTGACGTTGCCCTTCGGGAACACCGCGGTCCGGCTGAACGGCGCGGCGATCGACAGGACCGGCAGGCTCGCGTACGACGTGCCGGCCAGCGCCCGGACCACCTCGTCGGTCTGCACCTTGTTGATGTAGTCCAGGATCGCGGTGTCCTCGTACCGCGAGGTGGCGGCGGAGAGCTCCTCGGTGGACGCGGCGACGATCTGGTTCACGTACGCCACGGTCTTGTCGTGCTGGCTCTTCACCACCGCGAGCACCTTCGGGTCGGCCTCGACCGTGTTGGTGTTCAGCGTGGTCGACGCCTTCGTGGCGACCTTCCAGCAGCCGTGCTCGCGGACCAGCTCGAAGTCCATCTTGGTGAGCCGCTGGCCGAACTTCGACGGCTCCGAGGTGAGCACCTGCGCCCCGGTCGCGGTGTTCGTGACGAACCGCTGCGGGATCTCCTGGTGCGCGTGCCCGAACAGGATCGCGTCGATCCCCGGCACCTGCTGGGCGATCAGCTGCACCGGGTTCTCGTTCGGCAGCTCGGGGCCGTAGCTGGAGGTGCCGCTGTCACCGCCGTGCGCCGAGACGATCACCAGGTCGGCGCCGCGGGCCCGCATGATCGGCACCCACTTGGCAGCGGTCTCCACCATGCCGAGGAAGTTCAGCTTGCCCTCGACGTTGCCCTTGTCCCAGATCGCCACGCCCGGGTTGGTCAGGCCCAGGATGCCGACGCGCAGGGTGGGCGCGTGCTTGCCGAGCGAGACCTTCTTGATCACGTACGGCGTGAAGGCCGGCTTGCCGGTCTTGGCGCTCACCGCGTTCGCGGCCAGGGCCGGGAAGCCCAGCTGCCGGATCCACAGGTTCAGCAGCGGCAGGCCGTAGTTGAACTCGTGGTTGCCGAGCGTGACCGCGTCGTAGTGCAGCACGTTCATCGACTTGGCCATCGGGTGCTTCTCACCGGTCTCGGTGATCGGCTCCTGCTTGGCGTAGTACGTGGCCAGCGGGGTGCCCTGGATGGTGTCACCCGCGTCGAGCACCAGCGTGGCGCCGGTCGCCTCGGCGCGCAGCTTGTTCACCAGCGCGGCCAGCTTGGCCACGCCGACGTCGTTGTGCGCGGAGTCGTCGTACTCGGCGTCCTTGTAGTAGTCCCAGTTGTAGACGTTGCCGTGCATGTCCGAGGTGCCCAGGACGGTCAGGTGGAACGTCTCCGGGGACTTCGGCGGCTTCGGGCCACCCTTGTCGTGGGCCTCGGCCGCGCCGGGGAAGGCGAGCGGTGCCGCGGCGGCGGCCGCCGAGGCGGCCAGCACGCTGCGCCGCGATACGCCGTTGGGAAGCGTCATTGCGAACCTCTCGCATCAGGATTTCGGTGCGCACCTCGTGGGTGCCGCAGACACGCACCCTAACGGGGGATCAGGGAATCGGTCGATCAACGGAAGGTTGCGCGACTGTCAAGTTTGCTCAAATCTGCTCCGGCGCCTCGATACCCAGCAGAAACAATCCGGTGTGGAGGGTCCGGGCGGTCAGGTCGGCCAGCCCGAGCCGGCTCGCCCGCACCTCGGGTGCCGACCGCAGCACCGGGCACTTCTCGTAGAAGCCGGAGAAGACCGAGGCCAGGTCGTGCAGGTAGACCGCGAGCCGGTGCGGTTCGCCGAGGGCGGCCGCCGCCGTCACGGCCGGTTCGAAACCGAGCAGCGCCAGCGCCAGGGCCCGTTCGGCCGGCTCGGTCACGCTGATCGGGCCCGGCCCGTGGGCCGCCTTCCTGAACAGGGACCGGACCCTTGCGTACGCGTACTGCAGATAAGGACCGGTGTTGCCGGTGCTGGCCAGCATCCGGTCCCAGTCGAAGACGTAGTCGCCCCGCCGGTCGCCGGAGAGGTCGGCGTATTTGATCGCGCCGATCCCGATGGCGGGCGCCGTGGCCCGGCCGACCGCCTCGTCGATCAGCTCGGCCAGCTTGATCGTGTCGCCGGCCCGGGTCCGCAGCATCTTGCCGTCCGCGCCCAGCACCGAGCCGAAGCCGAGGTGCTCGGCGGTCACCGGGTCCGGCAGCCAGCCGGCCGCCCGGGCCACCGCGAAGACCATCGCGAAGTGCGTCCGCTGCGGGGCGCCCACCACGTACAGCAGCCGGTTCGCGCCCAGCGTCGCGACCCGGTGCCGGACCGCGGCCAGGTCGGTGGCGGCGTAGCCGAACCCGCCGTCGGCCTTGCGCACGATCAGTGGCAGCGGCTCGCCGTCCCGGCCGGTGAAACCCGCCGGGAACGCGCACAGCGCGCCGTCGCTCTCGGTCAGCAGCCCCTGCGCCAGCAGGTCGTCCACCAGCACCGGCAGGTCGTCCTGATACCGGCTCTCCCCCGCGAAATCGGCCGCCGTGAGGGTGATCCCGAGCCGGGCGTAGACGTCCAGGAAGTAGACCTCCGACTGGGCGACCAGCCGCCGCCACAGCTGCCGGGAGAGCGGATCGCCGGACTGGAGCGCCACCACCCGCAGCCGGGCACGGGTCCGGAAGTCCTCGTCGGCGTCGAACTTGACCCGGGCGTCCTGATAGAAGGCGGTCAGATCCCGGATCGAGTGGTCGGCCGCACCGCCCAGGTCGACCAGGTGCTCGACGAGCATGCCGAACTGCGTGCCCCAGTCACCCAGGTGGTTCATCCGGATCACGTCGTGCCCCAGCCAGTCCAGCATCCGGGCCAGGGCGTCGCCGATGATGGTCGACCGCAGGTGGCCGACGTGCATCTCCTTGGCCGCGTTCGGCCCGGAGTAGTCGACCACGATCCGCTCCGGCGCCGCGGTGACCGGAACACCGAGCCGGTCGTCCGCCGCGACGGCCCGCAGCGCGCCGGTGAGCAGGCTGTCGGAAACGGTCAGATTGAGGAAGCCGGGACCGGAGACGGCGATCTCCGCGACACCGGTCAGATCGGCCTTCCCGGCCACCTCGGCGGCGATCTCCCGAGGCGCCCGCCCCAGCTCCCGGGCCAGCGCCAGCGGAGCGCCGGACTGGAAGTCGGCGTGCGGCGACGCCCGCACGACCGGATCGACGGGATGCCCGGCCACCGCTGCGAGGGCGGGCGCCAGCCGGTCGTGCAGAAGAGATTCAAGATTCACGATCAACCCCACTTTTTCGTACGAACAAAGCGGGTCGACCAGCAACGCATCCGTCACCGGCGGGATCGACCCGCCGGCGGAAAGCACAGATCAGCGGCGGCCCATGGGACGCCGGCGTCGCGCGCTGAAGTGGCTGTGCATGCCGCGACTATAGCCGCCCGTCGCGGGTGCTGTCGCCGGGTAGTGTTCGAGCGGTGAACGGGGACTCCACCTGGGACAAGGACGGCGCCGGGGTGCTGCGGCTGCCGTCCGGGCGGCTGATCCGCGGCCGTGGACTGCGTGCCCCGATGCCGACCGGGCACCCGCCCCGCTTCGGGGTCTACGTGCTGGGGGCGCCGCCACCGGAGTTCGGGTGGGAGAGCCGCTGGGTGCGCTGGCGGGATTTCTGGGTGCCGGCCGACCCGGCGTACCTGAAATCGGTCTTGACCGAAGCCTTGCGCCGGGCGGACCGGGAGCGGGTGGAGATCGCCTGTTTCGGCGGTGTCGGCCGGACCGGGACCGCGCTGGCCTGCCTGGCCGTCCTCGACGGGGTGCCGGCCGGGGAGGCCGTGGACTTTGTGCGGGAGCACTACCACCGGCATGCCGTGGAGACGCCGTGGCAGCGGCGGTTCGTGACCCGCTTCGAAAATGTCCGACCCCCGGCCTAGGGTTCCGGCATGTCGATTCTCGCGACGGATGTGCAGCACACCGGGCATGGGGCCGGGCAGCGGCTGGTGCGCTGGGGCGCGGTGCTCGCCGGTGGCGCTCGTGGCCGGCGGCGCGCTGGCCTCGGCCGGCGCCTGGCTGGGGTGGCGGGGCGCCGATCCGCTGCCGGGTGACGAGCGGGCCACGGCGATCGTCGCCGAGGTGCTGCCGGGCGCGCCGATCGGCACGATCGACCGATGGGATGCGATCTTCGGCGACCGCTGGCCGGACTGGGAGACCCGGCTGCTCACCGACGACGAGTATGACGGCGGATCGGTCCTGGTGCCGGTGCCCGTGCCGGACCTGGCGGCGGTTCGCGGCGCCCTGGAGCGGGCCGGTTGGCAGATCCTGACGCCCGCGCGGGTCGAGCGGCTCTCCGACGTGCAGACGGTGGAGTTCGTGACCGCGCGCCGCGACGGGGTGGAGCTCGCGGTCTTCCGCGACAGTGAGCCGGACGGCGCGGGGGTCGTGTTCCAGCGGCCCGAGCCGGCGCTCGTGCGGGAGCTGGCGCTGGCCGGCGGGGTGTTCGGGCTGCTGCTCGGCGGCTGGGTGGCGCTGCGGTTCACCGCCCGGCAGGCCGGTCGCCGCCCGTGGAACGCGCCGGCCTGGGCCGGGGGCGCGCTGCTGGCGCTGCCCACCCTCGCGGTCCTCGGCGAGCTGCTCTCCCCCACCGCGGCGATCCCGCCGGACGTGCCGGGAGCGCCCTGGGAGGGCTATGTGATCTTCAAACTGCTGACCGTTCTCGGACTCATCGCCTGGGGATGGGCCGTGGTCCTGCGTCTGCGCGCCAGATCGCGGACCTAGCCGGCCCCATCGATCCCGTTCCGGTCGGCGGGGCGTGCGGTCGCGGCCTCGGCCCCATCGATCCGCTCCCGGCCGTTGGGCTGCGCGGTCGCTCCCTCTGCGGCTTCGGGCGGCGGCGCGGCGGCTTCGGCTGATGCTGCGGGCGGCGGCGTGACGGCTTCGGCTGATGCTGCGGGCGGCGGCGTGACGGCTTGAGCGGAGGCCGCGGGCGGCAGTGTCGGCGTGGCGGCGGCTTCGGCTGAGGCTGCGGGCGGCGGTGTGGGCGTGGCGGCGGCTTTGGCGTCCAGGGTGGACTTGTAGGAGAGGTAGGTGAGGAAGGCGGAGACGCCGCCGAGCAGGGCGGCTATGACGCTGGCCAGCTGGTCGGCGAGGTTCGGGCCGAGGCTTGCCATGCCGGCGACCGCGAGGGCGAGCAGGACCAGCAGGCCGAGGGCGATCGTCTGGACCCGGCGGTCCTGGAGGGTGCCGTTCGAGCGGTTCGGCCTGCGGCGGCTGGTCACCAGCCAGACGACCGTCTCGACCAGGATGATCGCGGCGGTCACGAAGACCGGGACCAGCCATGCTTGCAGCCCGCCGTCGTCGATCACCGCAACGCCTCCCGCATGCCCTCGACGAAACCGTCGGTGAGCGCGACCCGCCGGTACAGGTAGTCGTAGGTGTGCTGACGGAAGACCCGGGCGAAATCGGCGTACCCGGCGCTCATCGGGCGCGGGTGCGCGTCCTCCACCGCGGACCGGACGATGTCGAGATGCGGCACCGCCGCCTTCACCTCCGGGTCGTTGTAGGCCTCCTGCGCGGTCGGCGCGAACCCGTAGGTGGCCAGCAGTTTCTGCGCCGGCATGCCGGTCAGGAAGTGAATCACCGCGGTGGCCTCCTCGCGGTGTTCGGTGTCCTTGGCGATCGCCAGCCCCTGCCCGCCGAGGATCCCGATCGGCAACCGGCCCAGCCGGATGGCCGCGGTCCGCGGCTTGGCCCGCTCCTCGCGGTCGATCTTCGGGTACCAGACCGGCCAGTTCCGCATGTAGCGCAGGGTGCCGGTCTGGAACGCGGCGTTGGTGTTCTCCTCGCCGGCCGCCGTCACGATCCGGTTGCGGCGCAGCGCCTCGGCGAGCGGCGCGAGGGCCCGCTGCCACTGGCCGAGGCTGGTCGAGACGACACCCCGCTCGTCGACGATGGTCCGGTCCTGGGCGAGCGCCTGCTCCAGCACATTGATCACGAAGGCCTCGTCGGTGACCGAGCCCTCGGTGGCGAGCTGCCCGGTGAACTGCCGGTTCTCGGCGATCACGGAGTCCAGCGTGGGTTCCGGACCGGTGGCCGCCTTGTCGGTGATCCGGCGGTACAGCATGCCGACGTCGGTGTTGAACGGGACCGCCCAGAGCGGCGCCGAGCCCTCCTCGACCTGGCTGACCCGCTGCACCGGCCGCAGCAGGGTGATGCCGTCCGGCGCCTCGATCGGGGCGATCCGGTCCCGGGCGGCGAAGCGCGGGATGTGGATGACGTCGAGGTTGTAGATGTCGGCCGGGGTGTTGACGAACTGGTCGTACTGGTCCTGGGTGGAGCTGTTGACCGTGACCACCCTGATGGTCACGTCCGGATGGAACCTGTTCCACAGGTTGATCAGCAGGTTGCGGCCGCCGGTGTTGTCGACCCCGGTGACCAGCGTGAGGGTCACCGGGGTGCGACGGGTGAACAGGTAGCCGGCGGCGGTGGACAGCATCCCCGCGGTCAGCACTCCGGCGATGAAGGATCGCCGCGAATACAGGTCCGGCATGTGATGCACGTTACTCGATGCGAGCCGTCCTACACGGTGGGTGGTCTCCAAACGGTGAAGTCCTGGATGTGGAAGTGGCTGGCCACCGTACGGAAGGCGACCCACCCGCGGAGGTACGGATCCGGGTCGGTGTAGTCGAAGACCAGCGGGCGGTTGCCGGCGACGCGGTCGTCCGGATGCGTGGCCGGGGCGGCAGCTGCCCGCCGAAACCGAGATAGAAATCGGTCAAGGTCGACTGGAGGTAGCCCCGGACCGTCCACCCCAGACGGTACGCCGGGTCGTGCGCCAGCGTGTACAGCCGGGTGCTGGTCGGCACGTTGGTGGTGAAGATCCGCAGCGCGGTGTGGTCGCTGGTCTCGGCCAGGTACTCCTCCCGCCAGTCACCGAGGATGTCGCCGTAGGTAGACGGTCACGTTGTCGCCGTTGCGGTACCGGGCGACGTCGCCGTAACCGCTGATCGCGGCGAGCGGCGGCTCGTTGGCAGCGGCCGCTGCGGTTACGCGTCTCATGGCGCGGACCGTAGGGAATCACGGTTATCGACCATTTGCGCACTTATAACGGTGCGGAATGTTAACTGTTCCGTTGGGGCAGCTAGCGGCTTTGCCGCGCTGCAAAAGTATGACCCGGGCTACACTCCAGCGCCTCCACCAGACCGGTGAGGCTGTCGCCGAGCGGCACGTCGGCCAGCGTGGCCCGGATGCGCTGGTCCACCCGCTGGTGGAAGCGACGGCCGCGGGCGGTCAGGTGCACCTTGATCCGCCGCCGGTCCAGGTCGTCCCCGCGTCGGTAGACCAGGTTCTCCTCGACCAGGTGGTCGATCAGCCGGGTCAGGCTGCCCGGCGGCAGGAAGGCCCGCTCGGAGAGCTCGGTCATGAAGTGGCCCCGCCCGTCGGCGAGCAGGGTGAGCACCCGCCACGCGTCGGGCGAGCAGCCCTCGGCGTCGAGGATGCCGGACAGTCGGCGGGCGAGCAGCCGCTCGGCCCGGGTCAGCAGGTACAGAAGATCCGTGGGTCCCCGCATCGTCGGGATGTTACCCAATCCGTGCTTCAGATCCAGCCCACCGTCCGGGACGATGTGGGCCATGCCTTTCGATGTCGCGCTGGTGGTGCCGCTGCGCGGCCCGGCCGGCATCTTCGGGCCAAGCGCCGAGTTGTGCGCGCAACTGGCCGCCGAGGAGGTCAACCGGTCCGGCGGGGTGCTCGGGCGCGAGCTGCGGCTGATCCCGGTCGACGGCGGCGCTCCGCCGGCCGTGGTGGCCGCCGAGGTGGAGGCGCTGGTCTCGGCCGGGGCGGTGCAGGGCGTGACCGGGTGGCACATCTCGTCGGTGCGGCAGGCGGTGGCGCCCCGAATCGCCGGCCGGGTGCCCTATGTGTACACGGCGCTCTACGAGGGCGGCGAGCGTACCGACGGGGTCTTCCTGACCAGCGAGACCCCGGACGTGCAGCTGTTCCCGGCGATGCGGCTGCTGTCCCGGGAGCGCACCGCCCGCCGGTGGTACGTGATCGGCAACGACTACGTGTGGCCGCGCCGGACCGCCCGGGCCGCACACCGCTACGCCGCCACGCACGGCCTGCACATCGTCGGCGAGAGCTACGTGCCGCTGGCCACCGCCGACTTCTCCGAGGCGCTGCGCCGGATCGAGATCTCCTCGGCCGACGCGGTGCTGATGCTGCTGGTCGGGATGGACGCGGTGCGGTTCAACCGGGCCTTCGCCCGGGCCGGGCTGCCCGGCCGCTGCCTGCGCCTGAGCACCCTGATGGACGAGAACATGTTGCTGGCCAGCGGCGCCCCGGCCACTCGCGACCTGTTCAGCACGGCCGGCTTCTTCGCCAACATGATCACTCCGGAGAACCTGGACTTCCACGGCCGGTACGCCGGCCGGTTCGGCCCGGAGGCACCGCCGCTGGGCAGCCTCGGCGAGTCCTGCTACGAGGGTGTGCTGCTGCTGGCCGCGCTCGTCGAGCAGGCCGGCGACCTGGACGTCCGGGCGATCGGCGCGCACGCCGAGTCGGTGTCCTACGAGGGCCCGCGCGGGCTGCTCCGGCTGCACGGCCGGCACGTGAACCAGCGGATCTACCTCGCCGAGGCGCGCGGTGTCGACTTCGACATCGTGACCCAGCTGCCTTGACAGCGCCGCCCGAGGGCGGTCAAGATGCTTCCAACGGGAAGTACCCCCATTTTTGCCGACCTTTTTCAGGTCGGCTTTTTTGTTTTTCCGGCCGACTTCCGCGGAAACCGCCAATTAAGAGCCGGGAAACAACCCAGAAATCGACACATCTAACACTGGCGTTGCCCAGGACCGGCATCGCGGCCAGTCAGAGCGGCGCACGACCGGACACCCCGGCGCATGAACTTCACCTACACCAATGCATATTGCGCCTCGAAATCGAGGCTGGGAGGTTTCATGTTCAGGATTCGCGGCCGCCGCTCAGCGGCCATTGTCGCAACGGTGGCAGCCTTCGCGACCCTTACCGCCTGTGGCGCCAAGACGTCCGACTCCACCTCGTCCTCCGCGGCCGGCGCGACGATCGACACCTCCGGCTCGTCGGTCAAGGTGGGCCTGCTGAACTCGCTCTCCGGCACCATGGCGATCAGCGAGGTGACCGTCCGGGACTCGCTCAAGCTGGCGATCGACGAGATCAACGCCGCCGGTGGCGTGCTCGGCAAGCAGATCGAGCCGGTCAGCGAGGACGGCGCGTCGGACTGGCCGACCTTCGCCGAGAAGTCGCAGAAGCTGATCAGCCAGGACCACGTCGCCGCGGTCTTCGGCTGCTGGACGTCGGCATCGCGCAAGGCGGTCAAGCCGGTCTTCGAGAAGAACAAGTCGCTGCTGTTCTACCCGGTGCAGTACGAGGGGCTGGAGCAGTCGCCGTACATCTTCTACACCGGCGCGACCACCAACCAGCAGATCGTGCCCGGCCTGGACTACCTGAAGGCGCAGGGCAAGACGTCGCTCTACCTGGTCGGCTCGGACTACGTCTTCCCGCGCACCGCCAACAAGATCATCAAGGCGTACGCCACGGCGAACGGCATGAAGGTGCTCGGCGAGGACTACGCGCCGCTGGGTTCCACCGAGTTCTCCACGATCGTCAACAAGGTGAAGGCGTCCGGGGCGTCCGCGGTCTTCAACACCCTCAACGGCGACAGCAACGTCGCGTTCTTCAAGGAGTACAAGTCGGCCGGCCTGACCGCCGCCGCGATGCCGGTGGTCTCCGTCTCGATCGCCGAGGAGGAGGTCAAGAGCATCGGCACCCAGTACCTGGCCGGGCAGCTCACCGCGTGGAACTACTACCAGACCACGCCGGGGGCGGCGAACGAGAAGTTCGTGAAGGCGTACAAGGCCAAGTACGGCGCGGACAAGCCGACCAGTGACCCGATGGAGGCCGCGTACACCTCGGTCTACCTGTGGAAGGCGATGGTCGAGAAGGCCGGCTCGTTCGACGTCGAGAAGGTGAAGGCGGCCGCGGCGGCCGGTGGGATCACCTACGACGCGCCGGAGGGCAAGGTCACTGTGGACGGCCCGACGCAGCACATCTTCAAGACCGCGCGGATCGGCAAGATCGGCACCGACGGCCTGATCACCGAGGTGTGGAACTCCGGCGAGCCGATCAAGCCGGACCCGTACCTCAAGGGCTACCCCTGGGCGGCCGGCCTCTCCTGATCGTTCGAACGGCGGGTCACCCCCTCGCGGGGGTGGCCCGCTGGAAGGGGTTCACCCGTGACTGTCGTCCTCAGCCAACTCTTCACCGGCATCAGCATCGGCGCGGTGCTGCTCCTCATCGCGCTCGGCCTGTCGCTCACCTTCGGCCAGATGAACGTGATCAACATGGCGCACGGCGAACTGATCATGTTCGGCGCCTACACCGTGTACGTGCTCCAGAAAGTGATCAGCGGGGCCGGGATCTCGCTGCTGGTGGCCCTGCCGGTGGCGTTCGTGATCGCCGGCCTGATGGGTGTGCTGATCGAGGTGCTGCTGATCCGCCGCCTGTACGCGCGCCCGCTGGACACGCTGCTGGTCACCTGGGGCGTCTCGCTGATCCTCCAGCAGGCGGCCCGGGACGTGTTCGGCGCGCCGAACGTGCAGACCCGGGCGCCGGAGCTGCTCACCGGCAGCATCCACCTCACCGACGACCTGGTCGTGTCGAGCAGCCGGCTGTTCATCCTGGTGCTGGCGCTGACCGCGGTGGGCGCGCTCAGTGTCGTCCTGAAAGTGTCTCCGCTCGGCCGGCGCATCCGTGCCGTGGTGCAGAACCGCGACCTGGCCTCGGTCTCCGGCCTGGCCACCGGCCGGGTCGACCGGCTGACCTTCTTCATCGGGTCCGGGCTGGCCGGGATCGCCGGGGTCGCGCTCACCCTGGTCGGCCCGATCGGCCCGACCATGGGCACCAACATCATCGTGAACGCGTTCCTGGTCGTGGTGGTGGGCGGCATCGGCCAGCTCAAGGGCACCGTGATCGTGGCGTTCGCGCTGGGCGTGGTGCAGTCCATGGTGGAGTACACCACCACGGTCAGCGTGGCCAGCGTGATCGTCTTCCTGGTGATCGTCGCCTTCCTCCAGTGGCGCCCGCAGGGTCTGTTCACCCTCCGGACGAGGAGCCTGGCATGACGACGCTTCAGGATCCGCCGGTCACCACCACCCCGCCGGCGCGGAAGCGCGGGGTACCCGCCGTCGCGATCGGTTTCGGTCTCGCGGCCGTCGCGCTGTTCGGGGTCGCGCCCGCGGCGCTCGGCGACTTCCGGCTCGGCCTGCTCGCCAAGTACCTGTGCATCGCGATCGTCGCGGCCGGCATCGGCCTCGCCTGGGGCCGCGGCGGGATGCTCACCCTCGGCCAGGGCGTCTTCTTCGGCCTCGGCGGTTACGCGATGGCCATGCATCTCAAGCTCACCGACGCCGGGCCCGGCCAGCTGCCCGACTTCATGCAGCTGTACGGCCAGCTCAACGCCCTGCCGTGGTGGTGGCGGCCGTTCGCGAACCCGGTGTTCGCGCTGGCCGCGACGGTGCTGCTGCCGATGCTGGTGGCGGCGCTGCTGGGCCTGCTGATCTTCCGGCGCAGGGTCCGCGGCGCCTACTTCGCGATCCTCTCCCAGGCGCTCTGCGCGGCCATGGCGATCTTCCTGATCGGGCAGCAGGGCACCACCGGCGGCACCAACGGTCTCACCGACATCCAGGGCTTCTTCGGCTACGACCTGACCGACCCGGTGAACCGCCGGATGATCTACTTCATCGTGGCCGGGGCGCTGCTGGCCGTGCTCGGCCTGACCTGGCAGCTGATGCGCAGCCGGTACGGCGAGCTGCTGGTCGCGGTCCGGGACGGCGAGGAGCGGGTGCGCTTCCTCGGCTACGACCCGGCGAACGTCAAACTGGTCGCGTACGTCGCGGCGGCCGGCATGGCGGGCCTGGCCGGCGCGCTGTTCGTCCCCGCCGTCGGGATCATCTCGCCGGCCATGATCGGTGTGGTCCCGTCGATAGAGTTCGTGATCGGGGTGGCGGTCGGCGGACGGGCCAGCCTGGTCGGTCCCGCGCTCGGGGCGGTCGCGGTGGCCTGGGCGAAGACGGCGCTCTCCGAGAAACTTCCGTCGGCCTGGACGTACTTCGAGGGTCTGCTCTTCATCCTGCCGATCCTCTTCCTTCCCGGCGGCCTGGCCTCGCTCGTGACATTGCTGCGCCGCCGGCGCCTCAGCAAGAAGGAGGCGGCATGAGCGAACTGGTGGTCAAGGACCTCAAGGTCGTGTTCGACGGGTTCGTCGCGGTCGGCGGCGTCGACCTGACCGTGCCGGCCGGCGACGTCCGGTTCGTGATCGGGCCGAACGGCGCCGGCAAGACCACCCTGATCGACGCGATCACCGGCCTGGCCAGGGCCACCGGCTCGGTCACCTTCGACGGGCAGGAGCTGCTCGGCCGCAAGGTGCACAAGATCGCGCGGCTCGGCGTCGGCCGGACGTTCCAGAACTCCACGGTCTTCGAGGAGCTCACCGTCCTGCAGAACCTGGACATCGCGGCCGGCTGGAGCCGCGGCCCGTTCACCATGCTGCGCCGCCGCTCGTCGGTGCCGCCCGCGGTGCAGCACGCCCTGGAGACGATCCGGCTCACCGAGGTCCGCGACCAGCTCGCCGGCACCCTGCCGCACGGGCAGAAGCAGTGGCTGGAGATCGGCATGCTGCTGGTCCAGAACGCCCGGCTGTTCCTGCTCGACGAGCCGGTCGCCGGGATGAGCCACGAGGAGCGGGACGCCACCGGTGAGCTGCTCGGCGAGCTCAGCAAGAACCACACCGTGGTGGTGATCGAGCACGACATGGACTTCCTGCGGCGGTTCGCCCGGACCGTCACGGTCATGCACGCCGGCCGGGTCCTCTCCGAGGGCACCGTCGCCGAGGTCCAGGCCGACCCCCGGGTGCAAGAGGTCTATCTCGGACACTCCGCTTCGCAGGAGGCGCACGATGCTTCGCTTTGACGACATCCATTGCGGGTACGGGCGCAGCATCGTCCTGCACGGTGTCTCCCTGACCGTCCCCACCGACGGTGTGGCAGCCGTGCTGGGCCACAACGGGGCCGGCAAGAGCACCCTGCTCCGCGCCGCGATCGGCCTGCTCAAGCCGAGGTCGGGGACGATCCTGCTGGACGGCGAGGACGTCACCCGGCTGGCGCCGCACGAGCGGGTGGCGCGCGGGCTGGCCTACGTCCCGCAGGGGCAGCAGAGCTTCCCGCACCTGACCGCGCTGGAGAACCTGCGGCTGATCGCCGACGGCCGCAAGGACGGCAAGGCGGCGATGGCCGAGGCGCTGGACCTGTTCCCGGCGCTCAAGGAACTGCTCGGGCGGCGGGCCGGACTGCTCTCCGGGGGCCAGCGGCAACAGCTGGCCCTGGCCCGGGCGCTGATCACCCGGCCCCGGCTGCTGCTGCTCGACGAGCCGACCGAGGGCATCCAGCCGTCGGTGGTCGCCGAGATCGAGCAGACCATCCTGGACCTGGCCGCCCGCGGCGGCATGTCGGTCCTGCTGGTGGAGCAGCACGTCGGGTTCGCCCTGCGCGCCGCCCAGCACTATTACGTCCTGGAGGCGGGCCGGGTCACCTCCACCGGCGACGGCGGCGCCGGGGCGGAGTCAACGGTCCGCCAGGCCCTGACCGTCTGATCCGGTCACCGCAGCACCCGGGCCCGCCGGCAGATCAGGTCCCAGGTGGCGGCGTGCGGCGGCGCGCCGGCCGGGGCCAGCCGGCGGCCGGAGACGAAGGTGACGTGCGCCCGGCCGGCCAGGAAGCACCAGACCGCCACGTCCTCGTCCGTGCCGAAGTAGTGGCAACTGTCGCTGCGGACCCGGTCGCCGGTCACGAACGGCTCCTGCATCAGCTGCTGGGCCTCGGCCGGCAGGTTGCCGAGGAAACCGCGCACCCCTTCGCTGATCGTCAGCGACGGGGCGGCCGCCTGGTCGTCGGCGACCTCGCCGATCCGGGCGGCGTCGGCGGGGCGCTGCTGGACGTGCGCCTCGGTGAGCGAGTCCGGCACCAGCCGGTGCAGGGTCAGCTCCTGCCTGCCGTGCCGGTCCGGGATCGACGTCACCAGGGCGTCGGTGCCGAGCACCACGGCGTAAGGCTGATCGTTGGCGTCGTGCCGCCAGGCCCACCAGTCGATGGTCGGGCCGGCCGCGGCGCCGATCCGCTGCCGGATGTCGGCGCCGAGCCGCCCCCACCAGTGGTCACGGTCCCCACCGGGGACGAACCCGAACCTGTCCGGCCGGTGCAACGGCACCGCGACCGGCCGGTACGCCTGCGGCGGCTGATCGCTCATCCCCCTGTTGTACCGTCCGACCGGCCTGCTTGGACAGTCCCGGGCTCACCAGGTGAAGGAGCCGGGATAGGTGCGGGCGGCGAGCTCCTTCTGGCCCGCCAGGCTCGGGTGGAAGTAGTCGAGCGGGCTCACCTGCTCGATGCTGAAGCGCAGGTCGTGGACCCGCCCCTGGTCCCAGCGGCACCGGCTGCCGTATTTCGCGCAGGCCTTGCGCAGTTGCTCGTCGTAGGCGTCGATCCGGTCGCGGACCGCGCGGCGCCGGCGGTTGTCGGCGCTCGCCGTGGAGGTCGGGTCGGCCAGCATCGACGGGCAGATGCCCAGGCTCTCCCAGAGCCGGACCGCGCTCGCGTCCTCGCGGCCGACCTGCCACAGCCGGTACAGATCCGGGATGCTGGCGACCAGCACCCGCGCTCTGGGCAGCCCCTTTCTCAGGGTGGCCAGCCCACGGTCCACCCGGGTGCGGAACGTCGCCACCGGGGTCATGTCCTCGACCCGCCCGGCGCAGGCGTCGTTCGCGCCGATCAGCACGGTCACGTACTGCGCCTTCGCGTCCACCGCCCGGACCGCCTGCCCGGCCAGCGCGTCCGACGCCGCCCCGGGCTCGGCGAAGTTGTCCACCCGCCTCTTGATCTTCGGGTTCTCGGCGAGGATCCGCTGGTAGTGACTCTCGACGCCGGCGCCGTCCCCGGCCGCCCAGGAGTTCTTGGCACAGGCCAGGTAGGCCAGGCAACTGCCCACCCCGGCGGTGATCGAGTCGCCCAGCGCCGCCATCGACGCGGGGTACCCGGCCGGGGCGGTCGTCGGCGCCTTCGTCCTGCCCCTGGTCGGCTCCGGCTCCCCGGCCGCCCCCGCGCCACCCTCACACCCCAGCGCGAGGGCTCCGGCGAGTGCCAGCGCGACCACCTGCCGACGGCGTGCCATCACGGTTACCCGGTGCAGGTCAGGGCGGCGACGGCGGACACCGTGACGACGGCGCCGAGGGCCCAGCCGAGCACGACCGCCGGGCGGGCGCGCCGGAAACGGTGCAGCGGGGCCGCGAGAAGGGCACCCAGCGCCAGCACGGTCAGCCCGAGCGAGAAGATCATGGCGCCGGAGCCGTCGCCGCCGACCCAGCTCTCGCCCTCCTCCTGGCTCATCGCGGTCCAGGCGATCAGGAGCAGGGCCGGGAGGGCCAGCATGGTGCGGCCGAAGATGTTGGCCGCGATGACCGGAGGTGTGGCGTCGTCCAGCATCCGCGCAGTCTGACACACGCTCGCCAGGCCGCCGCAAAATCGGTGACAACCGATCGGCGCCGAATCCCGTCGGATAGGGGGAGACGGCGGACACCGGGAGCGGGAGCCCATGCCAGACGGATCGGACAGCGAGTACCTCGCCTACGTGCGCGGGCGCGTCCAGGAGTTGCGCCGGACCGCGTTCCTGCTCAGCGGCGATCGGCACCAGGCCGACGACCTGGTGCAGGAGACCCTGACCAAGCTGTACGCGCGCTGGCCCCGGATCCGCGGGGCGGACAACGTGGACGCTTACACGCACACCATGCTGGTCCGCACGTTTCTCGACGACCGGCGCCGCGGCTGGTGGAAGGTCCGTTTGCTGAACTGGACACCGGAGCCGCCACCGGCCGACGACGGCGCGGCCGAGGACCGGACCGTGCTGCGGGCCGCGCTGGCCAAGCTGCCGCCGCGGCAGCAGGCCGTGCTGGTGCTGCGCTACCTCTGCGACCGGCCGGTCCGTGAGGTCGCCGACCTGTTGCGCTGCTCGGAGGGCACGGTCAAGAGCCAGTCCTCGCACGGCCTGAGCCGGCTCCGGGAACTGCTCGGCCCCCGTTTCCCGCAGACCACCGCCGCCAGTCGGAGCCGAGGATGACGAACGAGAACGAGATGCTCGACGACGAGGGCGCGGTCCGGTTGCTGGCGCCGCTGCGGGGCGAGCCGGACCCGCGGACCGGCGTCGACGTGCCGCGCGCCATGGCGGAGGGGCTGCGCCGCCGCCGGTCGCGCCGCTGGTCCTCCGGGGTGGCGCTGGTGGCGCTCACCTCGGTGACGGCCGGTGGCGGCAGCCTGGCGGCCGCCGCGCTGCGGGACCGGGACGACCCGTCGCCACGGCCGGATCCGACCGTGACCGCGCCGGTGACCGTGACCGCCACCGCGCCGACCGGGCCGGCCGCCTGCGCGGTCGTCCGCCTGCCGACCGGCGGGATCGCGAAGGCGCTGGTCACCGGCGGCGACCCGAGCGGCGCCTACCTGGCCGGGCGGCTGTATCCGGAGAACAGCGCGGCGCGGCGGATCGTGGTCTGGAAGAACGGCGCCATCGAGTACCGGATCGCGTCACCGGGCGCGGACTCCTCGATCGACGATCTCAACAGCGCCGGGGTCGGGGTCGGCAGCGCCTTCGACGGGCAGGGGCGGCAGCACGCGTATTCCTATCGGAACGGCCGGTTCACCGAGATGCGCGGCCGGGACGCGGCGGCCGTGGCGATCAACGAGGCCGGTGTCGTGGTGGGCGCCCTGGGCCCGGCGCCCGACGAGGTCCCGGCCCGGTGGCCGTCGCCGGCGGCCGCCCCGGTGAGACTGCCGCTGCCGGCCGGCGCGACGCGCGGGGACGCGCTCGGCGTCGACGAGGACGGCACGGTGATCGGCCGGATCGGCCCGGCCACCGGCATGGACAGCGGATACCTGTGGTTGCCCGGCGGCGCGGGCCGGGCGATGCCGCCGCCGGTCGTGGACGGCCGGACGGCCACCGCGTTCTGGCCCACGTCGATCAGCAACGGCTGGGTGGCCGGCGACGCGGTTTTCGACAGCGCGCAGACCCGGGACTTCACGCCGATGCGCTACCGGGTCGCCACCGGGACCTACGAGCGGGTGGACAAGCTGTGGCGGGCCGAGCTGATCGCGCCGAACGGCTGGGTGGCCGGGGAGTACCAGGACACTCCGGCCCTGGTCGCCGGGCCGAGGCTGGTCCGGATGCCGGCGTACGACGCGAGGGACGACTACTACATGCTCGTCAGCATCAGCGACGACGGCCGGACGATCGGTGGGTACAGCTCCGGGCCGGGCGTCACCAACACCCCTCTCCTGTGGACCTGCCGCTGAGAGAGGAACGGGGTAACGGGGGACGCCGGCCGGGGCTGCGGCTCCGGCCGGCGTCGCGGCGGGCGGGCTCCTGGCGTACCCAAAAAGGATCTTGATCTTAGGAGACCATGCGCCGGCCAGTGTGCTCGGTGAGTTTGACGGTGCACAGGCCGCCGCGCTCGGCCCGCACCTCGGTGACCGTGAGCCGGGTGCCGGGAGCGAGGATGAACTCCTCCTCGCCGGTGAACGCGGAGAAGCCGCGGATGCCGACCGCGCGGGCCGGGGTGACCTCGAAGAGGGTGCGTTTGCCGCGGCCGCCGAGGAAGGCCTGGGCGACGCTGAGTTTCGAGGTGCAGGACGAGACGCCCCACCAGGTGACCGTCCGGCCGAGCGGGTACTGCGGGCGCAGGTCGAGGGAGACGCCGCGCCAGAGCGGCTCGCGGCGGACCGGCAGGCGGTCGACCGCGGCGAAGAGCAGTCTGAGGTACGGCAGATAGGGCGTGATCCTGCTGCGGTCCGGGTGCCGCAGCGTCGCGTTGATCTGCCGGTAGAAGGCGGACTCGCAGGTGTACAGGAACAGCGCCGCCACCTCGTCGGCGCTCAGCCCGCTCGCGTCGGCCACCTGCTCGCCGAAGCGCTGCGACCGGTCGACGTAGTGGTCGAGGCCGCCCAGCACCTCGGCGGCCGGCGCGACCGCCTTGCGGAAGTCGAGCAGCGGGGTGTCCAGGACACCGCTGATCGCCGGCAGCGACAGACCCTCGTCCTTGACGCTGGCGAGCCGTTCCAGGTAGAGCTGATGCAGCTCCATGGTGGACGTGATGAAGGCGCCCATCCGGTCGGCGTGGTCGGACGCCTGGTTCCACCCGGCGCTGGGCAGCCAGTCGACCGGGTCCATCCCGAGACCCCGCAGGGCGTCGTTGACCACGGCGAAGTGCTCGTTGTCGCAGAAGATGTCGCCCTGGGCAGCCGGGTTCGGGTGGTCGATGTGCCGCACCTCGACCCCGGGATACTTCTTCTCCAGCCGCAGGACCAGGTTCTTGAGGGTACGCGCGTGCGCGCCCCACCACGCGAAGACGACCCCGCGGTCCGCCTCGTCCGTCGCGGACTTGGCGCGCAGGATCTCCTCGACGATCCGTTCCACCACCGGCCGCCAGAACGCGGTGTGCGAGTCGGTGCCCCGCGCGGCGTCGGCGCTCGCGGTCAGCGCCGCGTTGAGCAGCAGCACGCCCTGGGTGAGCATGGCCTGGAACCACTCCGGCGGCTGCACCGTGTCGTGCTTCTTGAGCAGCGCGCGGATGTCGGCGATCGGCGTCTTCTTCGGGATGCCGTACTTCCACATCGCGGCGGCCTTGATGATGCAGCGGATGCTGACCACCCGGCCGAACTGGCTGTCCGCCCAGTCGTGGAAGGTGTTGTCGAACATCGCGATGCCGGTGGCGCTCTCCGGTCGCGGATACGGGTTCTGTCCGAAGACGACGACCTTCCACTTCTCCGGCGGGTTCGGCTTCAGGGCCTGGAAGGTCAGCTCCCGGACCGGCACCACCTGCGGGCCGCGGCCCGGGCCGATGAACGCCTCGGCGCCGGGTTGTGCCTCGATCACCGGCTGGAGCAGCGGCTGCCACGGCTCACCGCCGCCGGCGAAGAGCTCGGTCAGTTTCAGCGGGTCATTCGTCTCCGTCACGCGGCGATGATCGCAGGCCCGCCGCGGCCGATTTCTTGTCGGACCCCGGCGGTAGGTTGCTCCCCGTGACCACGCTGCGCAAGGTAATCCTCGTCGATGTCAACGCCAAGGTGATCGAGGCCTGGAGGTCGGCGTTCGCCGACAACCCGGAGGTCGAGATCCATCAGGGATCGATCCTGACCCAGCAGGCCGACGCCTGGGTCAGCCCGACCAACTCGCACGGCGCGATGAACGGCGGGGTGGACGCGGTGATCAAGCGGCACCTGGGCGCCGGCATCCAGCTGCGGGTGCAGCGGGCGATCCGGGACGGGTTCGGCGAGGCCTTGCCGATCGGCAGCGCCGTCTGCGTGCCCTCGGGCGCGGCCACGCCGAAATTCCTGATCGCCGCGCCCACCATGGAGCAGTCCTCGGAGAACGTGCGGGAGACGCTGAACGTCGCGCTCGCCTGCGCCGCCGCCTTCCAGGCCGTGCACATGCAGAATGCGAAGGCGCCGGGCAGCATCGCGTCGGTCGCGCTGGTCGGGATGGGCGCGGCGACCGGCCGGGTGCCGGCTCAGGTCTGCGCCAACCTGATGTGGGCGGGCTACACGCTGTTCCAGGACTTCTCCTTCGACGACTACGCCGAGCTGCGCGCCACGGTGACCGGCCAGCTCGGCGACATCGAGACCCGGCCGGCGACCGAGCGGGTGCGGATCACGCCGCCGGCCGCCCGGCGATGACCGTCCCCGCCCGCCGGCGGCGTGCCGAGCGGATCGTCACGTCGCTGGCGGCGGTGGTCGCCGCGATCTTCTTCTGGGCGGCGGCACCACCACCCCTGCCGGCCGCCCGGCCGCCGGTCCCGGCACCCGCGACGAGCCCACCGCCGCGGGCCGTCCCGGCGGCGATCCCCGGGCTGACGGTCGCCGGGGTGACCAAGGCGTGGGCAGCCCGGTGGAAAGCGAAACCGGCGGAGGCCACCTGGGGCGATCGGCGGGTGGTCACCCTGACGGTGCCGTTCCCCGGTCACCCCCGCCGGACCCTGGCCCTGGTGCTGTATCGCCTGCCCGGCGACCCGGCCGGGGTGTGGATGCTCAGCTGTGGCCGCGACGAGTGGCAGCCCGAGTCCGACGGTGTGACCGACCCGGCCGCGATGATCGACTATTGCCTGCACGGCGTGGTGAGCACGACGTCGTACCGGGAGATCACCGCCTGGGCGAAACAGGTGCGGCCCTACGACGGGACCGGCCAGCAGGCCCTCGATCGGCACCAGTTCGCCGGCTACACCTTCCAGTCCGTCGGCGGCGGCCTCGCGGTGGACGTGACCGGCGGCACCGGGTACCCGGTGTGATCAGGACGCGGTCACCGCACGGATCTCGGCCAGGCCGACGTTCCGGGTGGTGCCGGAGACGCCGGTGACGGTGAACCGCAGGCTGGTCACCGTCCTCGGGGTGAACCCGACGGTGACCGGGGACCCGTCGTCGGGCAGCGGGCCGACCGGGATCGCGCTGCCGTCGGAGAAGCGCAGGACCGCGCCGGTGACCCGGTCCGACCGGCTCTCCCGGTCGTAAAGGACGACCTGGTCCAGCACCTGCGGCGCGGCCCAGGTCAGGGTCAGCCAGGCGCCGGCGCCCTCGGCGACGGTGACCCAGTCGCCACCGGCGCGCCGCCCGTCGACCGCCCGGGCCGCCACCTCCACGGTGGCCGCGTTGCCCGACGACGCGGCCGGGACGGCCTGCCCGGCCACGTTGCGGCCCGGCCCGGCCGGGGGCGCGACCCGGACGTTGCGGCGCAGGTACGCGCCGTATCCGCCCCGGTCGCACCAGTCGGCGGTCTGGCACACCACCCGGTCGTGCGGGGCGTAGGCGAGGAAGTCGGCGAGCTTGGCCCGGTAGCGGGCGGCGGTCAGGTTCGCCGGCTGCCGGGCGACCGGGTAACCGAGGTGCCCGATGATCCGGTGCGGGGTGCGGTACCACCGCGCGGCCGTGTAGGTGAGGTACGCGACCGTGTGGTGGTCGTCGTGGTCGCCGTCGCCGTACGCGCCCCGGAAGTCCAGGGTGCGGATGACCCGGGGACGGAAGCGGGCGAGGACGGCGGCCAGCACCTCCAGCAGGGCGGCCCGGCTGAAGCGGTAACCGGTGTCCAGCGTGTGCGTGCGGGCGGCCGGGTCCAGCCAGAGCATCTGGAGGGTCTGGTCCGGCCAGCCGCCGACCCGGTCGGGCAGCCGCAGGAAGAGCAGGGTGATCCGGGCGCCGTCCAGGACCGCCCGGTGCACCGGGCGCCCGTCGAGCGCCAGGGTGCCCTCGGTCCACCGGTTCGGGCGGCCGGCCATCCGAGCGTACGCCGCCATCTCCCCCTTCTCCCGGCCGCGCCAGTAGGCCGGGCCGCGGGCCGCGTCGCCGGAGGTGACGTAGAGCGTGGTGACGCAGCGGCCGGCCGCGATGTCGTCGCTGATCTCCGGGTTGAGAAAGAGCAGGTCGTCGTCCTCGTGGGCGACGACCGAGAGGGCGCACCGGCCGGTGGCCGCCGTCGCGGGCGCCGCGAGGCCGGTGACCAGGGTCAGCGTGACTAGGGCGAGCCTGGTCCAGTGCACGGTGCTCCTCTCGTCGCGGTGTCTCTGTGGTACCGCGGCGGCGGCGCCGGGTCGAGCGCCGGATCGGGTGATGTCTGCAAGATTGATTATTGGGTGAATGCGGTTACGTTTCTTTTGCAAGGTCTTGCAGAATGCCGCCGCCGCCCTAGGCTGAGTCCGCCAACCGTCCAAACAGGATGGTTCCGGGTTTTTCAGGAGAGCTATGCGTTCGCTCAGCAAGGTGCTGATCGCCCTGATCGTCGGCTTCGCCGGAGTGCTCGCCGCGATCAGCCCGGCCGCCGCGGCGTCCTCGACGCCCGAGCAGCTCGGCGGCCTCGACCTCGGCGCCTACTGCCGCTCGATCGGTTATGCCGACGCCACGCTGACCGGCTCGACCGCCTACGACTGGCACTGCGCCGGCAGCGACGGCGGCCGGCACGACCTGACCTTCGAGGCGGCCTGCCGCTGGACGTACCACAGCGGCGACGCCGTCGACCGGATCGGGAACTTCACCGACCCCACGTCGGTCCGCTGCTGGCGGGTCACCCCGACGATCCTCACCCCGGCTTTCAACGACTACTGCGTCTCCACCGGCCACAGCGCCTCGACCCTGACCGGCGCCACGGTCTACGACTGGCACTGCGTGAACTACAGCCGGGGCGGCCCGACGTACTTCGACGTGAGCCTGCCGGCCGTCTGCGCGTACACCGCGGGCACCGCCGCGACGGTCGACCGCTTCACCGACTTCCACGACGCCGCCTCCTGGCAGTGCCGGGTCTGACCCGGCGGGGCGGGGCCCGGGATCGCGGGACCACGCGGCCCCGGGCCTGGCCGTACACTCTCGGCTGGTGGAGTTACGCGACATCGAGATCTTCCTGACGCTGGCCGACGAGCTGCATTTCGGGCGTACGGCCGAGCGCCTCCACGTGTCGCAGGCCCGGGTCAGCCAGTCGATCAAGCAGCAGGAGCGCCGGATCGGCGGGGCCCTGTTCGAGCGCACCAGCCGCAGCGTGCGGCTCACCCCGCTGGGCGACGGGCTGCGGGACCGGCTCTCCGCCGGCTACACCGAGATCATGGCCGGGATCGAGGAGGCCACCTCGATCGCCCGGGGGCAGGCCGGCACCCTGACCGTCGGCACCTACGACGCACAGCACCGGTCGATCGCGGCCGTCCTCGACCTGTTCCGGCAACGGCATCCGCAGACCACCCTGCGGTTGCCGGAGGTGCTGCCGATCGACCCGTTCGCCGGGCTGCGCTCCCGCCGGGTCGACGTGGCGGTGCTCTGGCTGCCGGTCCACGAACCCGACCTGGTCGTCGGCCCGGAGTTGTTCACCGAGCCGTTGGTGCTGGCCGTCGCGGCGGACCACCCGCTGGCCGCCCGGGATCGGGTCGTGATGGAGGATCTCGGCGACCACCCGGTGATCTGCCCGGACGGGCCGATCCCGGACTACCTCTGGGCATCGCACACGCCGCCCGTGACGCCGTCCGGCCGGCCGATTCCGCGCGGCATCGCGGTGGCCACCCTGGCCGAGGCCCTGACCGCGATCAGCGGCGGCGGGGTCGTCTCGCCGGTCGGGTCGTACACCGCCGCGGACCGGACCCGTCCGGACGTCACCTTCCTGCCGATCGAGGACGGACCGATCCTGCGGTACGCGCCGGTGTGGCGTAAGGGCGCGGAGACTCCGCTGCTCCGGGCCTTCCTCCGCGCCGTCGGCGACACCCTGGCCCGCCGGCCCGCCGAGTGATCCGCACGCACGAGGGGCCGACGCGAAGGCGTCGGCCCCTCGTGCGTCCCGTTACTGGTTGGAGGCGTAGAGCTGCTGGATCTCGGCGGCGGACAGCGCCCGGTCGTAGAGGTGCACCTGGTCGGCGGCGCCGGCCAGGTAGTCGACCGGGTTGCCGCCGAACTTGCCGCGGCCGATCACCGTGTGACCGGTCGGGGCGGCCTGCGGGAGGCAGGCGTCGGCGGTGCCGGCGAGGACGCCGTCGACGTAGAGGCGCAGTTCGCCCTTGACCGTGTCGCGGACGCCGACCAGGTGGTACCACCGGCCCACCTCCGGCTTGCTCGGGCCGAGCGCGCGGACACCGGCGAAGCTCATCGCGAAGCGCTGGTCGGCGCCCGAGTACTGGAGGAAGAAGTCGCTGTTGGCGGCGCCGTCCTGGCTGACCACGGTCTGGAACGCGCCGTCGGCCTTGTCGAGCTTGACCCACGCCGCGACCGAGTAGTCGGAGGCGGTGTTCAGGACCGGGCGGCCGGCGTCCAGGTACTGGTTGCCGCCGTTGAACGCCACGCCCTGCCCGGTGTGCCCGTCGGTGAACGCCGGGCCGTTGACCGGGGTGAGGTCACCGTAGGACCCGTCGAGCGGCCAGAACGCGATCCCGGTCAGTCCCGGGGTGCCCGGGTCCGGCTGCGGGATGCCGGCGGTGGTGCCGTCCGCCCCCGCGATGATCTTCTCGTTGATCGCCCTGACCTGGGCCAGGTCCATCTTGGTGACCCGCCGGTCGTAGGTGAAGAAACCGTTGAGCTCGCCCTCCACGTCGGACAGCTGGGTGTAGATCGCCGCGCTGATCCCGCACCGCTGCGCCGAGGTCAGCACGTCCGCCTGGTTCTGCACGTACCGGCTGGTCAGCGTCGCCTTGTCGGGCGTCATCTGGTACGCGTTGCCGTCCCCGAACCACATGTGGTTGGCGACCTTCAGCCCGTACCCGCCGTGCTCGCCGTCGATCGACACCCGCTCGGTCGTCGGCCGTGGTGACGCCGGGCCCAGGTACTGGTGGAAGTCGATCACGTCGCCCCGGCCCGAGTCGCCCTTGGAGTTGCAGCAGTTCACCCCGCTGTGCGCGTTGACCAGGCGGGACGGGTCCTGCGCCTGGACCTCGTCGGCGATCCGGCCGGTGGCCGCCCGGTCCCACTCGCCCCAGCCCTCGTTGAACGGGATCCAGCCGACGATCGAGGTCCAGTTCTGGTGCTCGCGGACCATCTCGTGCAGCTCGGCCTCGAACTGACCGCGCCACTGCTCCGGGATCGGGCCGGTGTTCGACGACGGCATGTCCTGCCACACCATCAGGCCCAGCTTGTCGGCCCAGTAGTACCAGCGGTCCGGCTCCACCTTGATGTGCTTGCGCACCGCGTTGAAGCCCATCTCCTTGTCCTTCTTGAGATCCCACTTCAGTGCCGCGTCGGTGGGCGCGGTGTACAGGCCGTCCGGCCAGAAGCCCTGGTCGAGGTTGGCCATGTTGAACAGGATCTTGTTGTTCAGGGTGATCCGCAGCCGGCCGTCCTCGCCCTGGGCGGTGCCGACCGAGCGCATCCCGAAGTACGACCCGACCTTGTCGACGGTCGTCGTGCCGTCGATCAGGGAGACGTCGAGGTCATAAAGGTACGGGTCAGCGGGCGACCAGAGGTGCGGACGGGTGATCGGGAGTGCCAATGGCGTACCGGAAGGCCCTTGGATTTTGCCGGCCACCGCGCCGCTGCCTCGCGCAACGGCCTTGACCTGCAGGTCGTCGCGTCCCGCGACGTCGACCGTGAGGCGCAGGACGCCGGCGGCGAGATCCGGGGTGAAGCGCAGCCCGGTGATCGAGGCGGCCGGGACCGGCTCCATCCAGACGGTCTGCCAGATGCCGGAGCTGCCCTGGTAGAAGATGCCGTGGTCGCCGGTCCGGCGCTGCTTGCCGATCGGCTGGCCGGTGGCGTCGGTGAGGTCCTCGGCCCCGACGATCAGCTCCTGCTCGCCGCTGCCGGTGAGCGCGTCGGTGACGTCGGCGTCGAACTTGTCGTAGCCGCCGCGGTGCGTGGCGACCAGCTTGCCGTTGACGTAGACCTTGGCGTCGTAGTCGACCGCGCCGAAGTTGAGCTTGAGCCGGTTGCCGCCGCCGATGTTCCAGCCGCTCGGGACCGTGAAGGTGCGGCGGTACCACATCCGGTCCTCGTGCCGCTGGATGCCGGAGAGCGCGGACTCGATCGGATAGGGCACCAGCACCCGCTCGCCGAGGTCGGTCCCGGTCGGCACGGCCTGTCCGGTGGTGGCGCGGGCGAACTGCCAGACGCCGTTGAGGCTCTGCCACTTGCCGCGGGTGAGCTGCGGCCGGGGGTACTCGGGAAGGGCGTTGTCCGGGCCGACCTGGTCGGTCCACGGGGTGGCCAGCGGCGGGACGCCGGGGTGCCAGGCGGGCTCGGGATCGGCGGCGACGGCCGGTGGCGCCGCCGCCAGGACGGCGGCGACCACGGTCGCCACGGTGAGGATGTGTTTCTTCACGCGCGATGCTCCTTGAGGACGGTTCAGAAGCGCTCGTGTTCAACCGTGAGCAAACACAGTTGAACAATCGGCATCGACCGGCGTCAAGGTGTTCCGCTAGTCGGTTTGCGGAATCGGCGCCGAGCCGTCCTGGGCGAAGGTCACCGGGATGACCGTCCCGGCCGCCGCTCGCTCCAGGTCGAGGAAGAATTGATACAGGTCAACGCCACGGCGTTCGCCGTCCACGCCGCCGAGCACCTCGCAGACCGCCATGTGCAGGTGCGGCGGGATGCCGGCGTGGGCGAAGACGGTGCCGAGCAGGTCTCCGCGTTTCACCTCGGTGCCGATGCCCAGGCCGTCGGGGGTGCCGGTGAGGTGGGTGCAGAACGCGCCCATGCCGTCGTTCGGCGAGCGCATGAAGATCTGCGCGCCGTAGACCTTGCCGGAGTCGGTGGCCGGGTCGTGCGGCTGGAACTTGGTGATGTGCGCGTCGAACGGGGCGAAGACCTCGGTGCCCTCATCGGCGCCGAGGTCCATGCCGAAGGCGATGTACCAGTTCGGGCCGGTGTGGCCGCCCTGGCCCGGCCCGCCGAGGCCGTCCCGGGCACCGGCCGGGTCGACGGGCGCGGACATGTCGATGTCGAACGGTTCCATGGTGTCGGTCCTCTCAGGGCAGCAGGGCGGCGATCTCGGCGGGCAGGTCGGGCGAGTCGTACGCCAGGCTCTCCCCGGCCACCGCGCCCTCGATCTCGGTGATCTTGCTTTGCATGATCAGCATCTGGTCGTCGTCGAGGTCGCCGACGATCGCCGACTCGTCGACGCCGGCGGCGGCCGCGACGTCCTTGGCGTACCGGGCCGGGTCGTTGCCGTCCGAGGCGGGCGCGTACTTCTGGAACGCCGCCAGGACGGTGAGCCCGGCGTAGCCGGAGCCACGCAGCAGCTGGGCGATGGCGGCGAAGCCGGCGTCCCAGGTCGGGAAGATCAGGAAGTGGTGCCAGTTGAACTTGCCCGGGTACTGGCCGAAGTCCGGGCCGCCGGGCTGCCCGGTGATGTTGCCGGGGTTGTTGTTCAGCCAGGCGTAGGTGCCGGGGTGGTTGCGCATGTGCGGCTGCCCCCGGACGATCTCCGACTCGTACACGACGTAGTTGAAGATCTCGGTGCCGTGGCCCTGGTAGTCGGTCGGGCCCTGGAAGCCGGGGAACCAGTCGGCCTGCGGGATGCTCAGGTCGGTCGAGACGCGGCCGGTGGTGGACCAGTACCAGAGGTGGTCGCCGGGTTCGAGTGTCATGTCGGACTCCTGATCAGACGATGCCTGCGGTGGCGATGGCGGTGTTCGGGGTGAGGACGACCGGCCGCTCGACGTCGACGACGATCCCGTCGACCTCGATGGCGCGCACCAGGTTGCCCTCGGTGTCGGTGACCCGGAACGTGGTGCGCACCTTCGGGTCCACCGCGGTCCCGGCCTCGGTCAGCAGCGAGCGGTCGGTGCCGGTGGTCGCGTCGGTCACCGCGGAGAGCGCGGCGGTCACCGCCCGCGCCACGTCGGCGCGCACGGCCGGGTCGGCGAGGACCGCGTCGAGCAGCTTGCCCATGTCCCGGATCGGGACCGACTGGGCGGCCCGGTCGTCGCCGTTGCGGAACGCGAGCTGCGCGTCGACCAGACTGAGCACCAGGATGTACTCCTGGGTGAGCTGGAACAGCACGAAGTTGAGCGGCCGGTCACTGGCCAGGTTGTCGACCACCTGCCGGTACCCCTGCTCGGTCTGCTGGTCGATGCTGGTGTTCGTCTCCTCGGTGCGGACCTGCTGCGAGTGCCGGTCCTGGGACTCCTGCCGGGCGTTGTTGACCTGCCGCCCGACCGCCTTGGCGAACGACGAGCGCACGTCGTGGGTCTGCCCCTGCACGTGCAGCGTGGCGTCCACCTCGCCGCCGGTCAGCCCGGTCGCCTGGGCCTCGCCGTGGAACGAGGCGTCGGTGCCGTAGTCGTAGTCCTCCCGGCTCTGCTGCTCCGAGTCGTCGTGCCGGACCTGCTCGGAGAAGTTGTCGACGACCTGCTGCGAGCTGCTCTCCAGCAGGTTCGACGAGGTCTTCGTGTCGACCTTCTCCTGGCGGCGGGTGATCACCCAGACCTCGGTGCGGCTGCGGCCCTCGATCGTCCGGGTGCCGACCACGCCGCCGTTGCCGAGCCGGCCGTGGAAGGTGAACAGCTGGTACCGCTCGTCGAGGAAGAGCTGCGGGACCGGCATGTACCGGCCCAGGGCGGGCCAGCTCTCGACCGCCTTGGCGGGGCCCTCCACGACCCGGTCGGCGTCCAGGTCGTACCGGATGAACTGGTCGCCGCGGAAGAAGTAGATGTGGTTCTCGTGCGGCCCGGTGCCGTAGAACGCGAAGTCCACCCCGTCGGCGAAGGCCTCCGGCCAGTCCCGCCACAGCGGCGTGATGTCGGACGGGCCGAACTCGGTGACGTCGTCGCGCAGGTTGTAGCGGACGTACTTGCCGCCCTTGAAGAACCAGACGATGCCGAGGAACGGGCCGGCGCCGTGGATCACCGCGTCGAAGCCGGAACAGAACTCCGGCGGCAGGTTCCAGTTCCCGGCGATCGGCTGGGCCCCGATGATCACGGTGTCGCTGTTCGGGTCGTAACGCAGGTACTGGTCGCCGCTGAACAGCCAGACGTGCCCCTGGTACGGCGGGATGCTCCCGGTCAGCACCGCGTCGACCCGGTTGGCGAAGGCCGGCGGCACGTTCCAGTTGCCGGCGATCGGCAGCCAGCCGGACGTCTCGTCGTGGCGCTCCGGCTTCTCGAAGTACCGCAGGTACTTGCCGCCCCGGAAGAACCAGATGCGGTCGCCGGTCGCCCCGAACCCGCGGGCCGCGCAGCCGAAGGCGCCCTTGCGCCTGGCGTACGGCGAATCCGCCGGACCGGCGAACCCGCCGAGCCGCGCCGGAAACGCCGACGGCGGCACGTTCAGCGCGATCCGCACCGGCTTGAGCTGCGCCTCGATGCTCTCGGGCAGCGCCGGGGAGATCGCGAACAGTGGCTTGACCTCGGGCTTCGCCGGGTCCAGCGCCACGTCCGGTACTTGCTCGGTCATGGTCGTCCGCCTCTCAGGCCAGTTCGTCGATCTCGAGGTACAGCTCCCGCTCCACCTCGACGCCGACCGTGAAGCCGCGGGAGAAGCTGGGCGATCGGGTCAGCGCGAACGACCCGGTGGCGACCTCGCCGGCGTGCAGCCGCCGGTCGATGCCGTCGTCGCGGCCGAACGTGACCGGCTGCGCCTGGTCGAAGCGCAGCTCGGCGACGTCGTCGTCGAGCGGATGGCCGACCTGGGTGCGTACCGTGCCGGGTACGAACCGCACCGCGAGCACCTGGTCGAAATTCGGCCGGGTGGTCAGTTCGTGGGCCAGGAACACCTGCTCGCCGCGGCCGAAGCAGAGGTACGGCAACCCGCCGCCGGAGGCCGCCGCGTCCTCGATGTCGCGGAACCAGACGACGCGCCGCACGGTGACCCGCACGCCCTTGGCGATCGGGGTGCCGCCGCGTTCGAAGTGGCCACGGAACACCGTCCCGGTCAGCGTGGTCCGGGCCGGCCCGTCGTGCGGCCCCAGCTCGGCGATCGGGAACGGGTCGGGGTCGAAGGTGAACAGGCCGTCGCCGGTCACCTTCTCCAGGACGCCGGGCGGCAGTTCCGCCTCGAGCAGGACCTGGAAGTGGTGTGGACAGTGGTACATCGGCAGGTGCGACAGGTAGACCGGGCCGGCGCCGAACAGCAGCATGCCGTGGCGGCCGGTGGTGTCGCACTCGCCGCTCGGGTGATGGTGGTGGTCAGTCATGCCCGAACGGTCGTCCCCTGTCCTGCTCACGTACCTTGCGGCCACCTTGCGGCGCAGGCAAGCATGGGTGCGGGGGGGCACTATGGACGTCCGGTTGCTCGGGGAGGTGCAGCTGCTCGCCGCGGGCCGGCCGCTCGACACCGGGACCCCGCGGCAGCAGGCGGTGTTCGCCGCGCTCGCCGTCGACCCCGGCCGGCCGGTGCCGATCGAGACGCTCGTCGACCGGGTCTGGGGCGACGACCCGCCGGCCGAGGCCCGCAACGTCCTGTACTCGCACATCAGCCGGATCCGCGGGCTGCTCCGGCAGGCCGCGGTGCTCGGCGACGACGCCGCCGGGCGGCTCGACCGCCGGCACGCCGGCTACGTCCTCGACGTGGACCCGGACCTGGTCGACCTGCACCGGTTCGGCCGGCTCACCGACCAGGGCCGGGACCCGGACCGCCCGGAGGCCGACCGGGCGGCCGTGCTCGCCCAGGCGCTGAGCCTGTGGCGCGGCGCGCCGCTGGCGGCGCTCACCGGCGACTGGGCGGCCGGCGTCCGGCAGGCCTGGCACCAGCGCCGGCTCGACACCGTGGTCGCCTGGGCCCGCGCCGAGCTGCGGCTCGGGCACGCCGACGCGGTGATCGCCGCCGCTCCCCCGCTGATCGCCGAGTATCCGCTCGCCGAGCCGCTGGAAGCCCTGCTGATGGAGGCGCTGCACCGGACCGGGCGGGACGCCGAGGCGATGGACCGGTACGCCGCGGTCCGCACCCGGCTGGCCGAGGCACTCGGCGCCGACCCGGGCCCGCAGCTGCGCGCCCTGCACGAGGCGATCCTGCGCGGCGAGGCGCACGCCCCGCCACCGGTCCGGCCGGTGCCCGTCCCGGCCCAGCTGCCGCCGGACGTGTACGGCTTCGCCGGGCGTACCGCCCAGTTGCGTGAGCTGGAGGCGGTCCGGGCGACCACGCCGGCCCGGCCGGTGGCGATCGACGGGATGGCCGGCATCGGCAAGACCGCGCTGGCCGTGCACTGGGCGCACCGCGCCGCCCGGCACTTCCCCGGCGGCCAGCTCTACGTCAACCTGCGCGGCTTCGACGCGACCGGCGACCCGGTCCCGCCGGCCGAGGCGCTCCGCGGTTTCCTCGACGCGCTCGACGTCCCGCCGGAGCGGGTCCCGGCCGGGCTGGAGGCCCGGGCCGGGCTGTTCCGCAGCCTGCTGGCCGGCCGGCGGGTGCTGCTGCTGCTCGACAACGCCCGGGACGCCGAGCAGGTCCGCCCGCTGCTGCCCGGCGCGCCCGGCTGCCTCGCCGTGGTGACCAGCCGCAACCGGCTCGCCGGGCTGGTCACCACGGCCGGCGCGCACCCGCTGGCGCTCGGCCTGCCGCCGGCCGGCGAGGCCCGGGACCTGCTGGCGTACCGGATCGGCGTGCGCCGGGTGGCCGCCGAGCCGGACGCGGTCGACGAGATCGTCACCCGCTGCGCGCGGCTGCCGCTGGCCCTGGCGATCGTCGCCACCCGGGCCGCCGTCGCGCCCGAGCTGCCGCTCGCGGCGCTCGCCGGGGAGCTGCGCGAGGCGCAGGGCGGGCTGACCGAGTTCACCGACCCCGACCTGGAGAGCAACGTCCGGGCCGTCTTCTCCTGGTCGTACCGGCAGCTCGGCCCGGCGGCGGCGGAGCTGTTCCGGCGGCTGGCCGGGCATCCCGGCCCGGACCTCGGGGCGCCGGCCGCGGCCGCGCTGGCCGGGGTGCCGGTCACCGCCGTCCGGCCGGCGCTGGACGAGCTCACCCGGGCGCACCTGCTGGAGCGGGCCGGGGTCCGGTACACCCTGCACGACCTGCTCCGGGCGTACGCCACCGAGCTGGCCGGCACGCTCGACCCGGCGCCGGAGCGGGCCGCCGCGGCACGCCGGGTGCTGGGCTACTACGTGCACAGCGCGTACGCCGCCGACCTGCTGCTCAACCCGCTGCGCGACGAGCCGGTGGCCGCGCCGCCGCCGCTGCCCGCCGGGACCGTCGCGGAACGCCCGGCCGGGCAGCCGGAGGCGCGGGCCTGGTTCGGCGCCGAGTACCACGTGATGCTCGCGGCGCTGGGCGGGGCCGCGGACGACGAGATGGCGTGGCAGCTGGCCTGGGCGCTGACCCGGTACCTGTCGTACCACGGGCGCTGGCACGACTCGATCGAGGCGCTGTCCGCCGCGCTGGCGGCCGCCCGGCGGCGGGGCGAGCCGGCCGAGGCCGCGTTCGCCCACCGCTACCTGGGCTGCGCCTACGTGCGGCTGCGCCGGTTGGACGAGGCCGGCACGCACCTGGCCGAGGCGCTGCGGCTCCACCGGGCGGCGGGCGACGTCACCGGGCAGGCGCACGCCCACCGGCACCTGGCCTGGCTGCTGGAGGTGCAGGGCCGGTACCGGGAGGCGCTGGGGCACGCGGAACAGGCCGTCGAGCTGTTCACCGCGGCCGGGCACCGGGCCGGGCGGGGCCGCGGGCTCAACGCGATCGGCTGGTTCCACGCCATGCTCGGCGACTACGCCGAGGCGGTCACCGTGTGCCGGGCGGCGCTGCGCCTGCAGGCCGAGGCCGGGGACCGGTTCGGGCAGGCCGAGACCTGGGACAGCCTCGGATACGCCACGCAGCGGCTGGGCCGGCATCAGGAGGCGATCGACGCGTACCGGACAGCGGTGGCGCTCTATCAAGAGTTCGATGACCGGTACAACGAGGCGGACAGCACGGCCTCGCTGGGCGACGCGTACCACGCGGCCGGTGACGCCGCGGCGGCCCGCGCGGCCTGGCGATCCGCCGCGGACCTGCTCGACCTGATCGACCATCCGGGCGCGGCGGCCATCCGCGCCCGGGCCGGCACCTGAGAGGAGAGACATGGACGAGGTAGTCGTCAACCGGGAGGACATCGACGCGCTCGCCGAGGCCGTCGAACAGGGTGATCTGCCGGCACCGGAACTGCTGCGCGCCCTGGTCACCGCGATCCGCGAGTCGGTCGGCGAGGATTTCCGGGTCAGCGTGAGCGTCGAGGTGGACTCGGTGGACGATCAGTTCGAGGCCTCGTTCGCCCCGGAGCCGTCCGCGGATCGCACCGTCCGGGTCACCGTCATGAAGATCGGCCGCTGACCGCCCGCCGCACCGTGCGCACCGTGCTGGTCGCCATGCCGTTCATGAGCGTGGACCGGCCGTCGATCCAGCTCGGGCTGCTCCGGGCGATCGGCACGGCGCACGGCTTCCCGGTCGACACCCTGCACGCCAACCTGGACTTCGCGGCCCGCGTCGGCACGGACTTCTACCGGTCGGTCGCCGACGCGCGCGGGCCGCTGCTCGGCGACTGGCTGTTCGCGCCGGCGGCGTTCGGCGCGGCGGCGCCCGACCCGGACGGCCGGTTCCTCGACGAGCTGGGGATCACCGGGGCGCGGCGGGACCGGCTGCTGCGGGCCCGGGAGCGGGACGTTCCCGCGCTGCTCGACGACCTGGCGGCGGGGTATCCCTGGGCCGGGGTCGAGGTGGCCGGGTTCACCTGCACGTTCCAGCAGAACGTCGCGTCGTTCGCGCTGGCGCGGCGGCTGAAGGCGGACCACCCGGGGCTGGTCACGATCTTCGGCGGGGCCGGGTTCGACGACGAGATGGGGCTGGAGCTGCTGCGCCGGGTCGACGTGATCGACCTGATCGTGGCCGGGGAGGCGGACACGGCGTTCCCGGCCGTGCTGCGGGCGCTGTCCGAGGGTGCGGAGCCCGCGGCCGTACCGGGAATCGCCCGCCGTGCGGGCAGCGGTCTGAAAGTGACCGCGCCCGCTCCTCCGCAGGAGGATCTCGACGCTCTTCCGCCACCGGACTACCGCGAGTACTTCGCCCGCGCCGAGCGCCTCGGCCTGCTCTCCCCGGCCGAGCGCCGCGAAGTCTGGCTGCCCTTCGAGAGCTCCCGCGGCTGCTGGTGGGGCGCCAAGCATCACTGCACGTTCTGTGGCCTCAACGCGACCACGATGAGTTACCGCAGCAAGTCACCGCAGCGGATCCTCGCCGAACTCGACACCCTGTCGCGCCGGCACCGGACGCTGCGTTTCGAGGCGGTCGACAACATCCTCGACATGCGGCATCTCACCGAGCTGTTCCCGGCGATCGCCGACGGGCGGCACGACTACGAGTTCTTCTACGAGGCCAAGGCGAACCTGACCCGGGAGCAGCTGCGCGCGCTGGCCCGCGGCGGGGTGACCCGGTTGCAGCCCGGCCTGGAATCGCTGAGCTCAACGGTGCTGCGGCTGATGAACAAGGGCGTGCGGGCCGCACAGAACGTGAACCTGCTCCGCTGGGCCGGTTACTACGGGTTGGATGTGGCGTGGAGCATCCTGTGGGGCTTCCCGGGCGAGACCGCCGGCGACTACGCGGAGCAGACGGCCCTGATCCCGCACCTGGCGCACCTGCAACCACCCGAGGGATCCGGCCGCATCTGGCTGGAGCGCTTCAGCCCGCTCTTCACGAGCATCGAGAAGAAGACACCCACCCCCAGTTATCGGTACGTGTACCCGACCGGTTTCGACCACGCCCGGCTGGCCTACTTCTTCGACGACGCCTCCGGTGACGCCCTGCCGGACCACGTCTACGCCCCGCTGAGCGACGCGCTCGACGCCTGGTCGCGGGCCTGGTCGCGGGAGCCGCGGCCGGCGCTCACCTATCGGGCGGCGCCGGGCGTGGTGCAGATCCACGACACCCGGCACCCGGAGAGCGCGGGCACCTACACCTTCGACGGCGCGATCGCCGACGTGTACCTGTCCTGTGTGGATCGGCCGACCGGGGTCGCGGCGATCCACCGGCGACTGGGCCGGCCCGGCTTCGTGGACGAGGTGCTCGCCGAGTTCGCCCGGCGCGGGCTGATCTTCCGGGACGGGTCCCTGGTGGTCGCCCTGGCGACCCCGGCGGTGCCCGGCCGTTAACTTGAGTTTTAACGTGCGGCCTGGCGGTATCGACCCTGGCTGATCATGGAGACAGCCCTTGATTGATGATCTTCTTGTCTAGGGAAGAAAACCGAATCAAGGGCTGTCTGTTGATCAGTGTGCACGACGCTGTTCCGGCTGACGCGGTCGGGCAGCTGACCGCGTTTAGGCAGGAGTTCCACCGCTGCCTGAGCCGCCGTCCGGATGCTTTGTTCGAGCTGGTGGACGCGCTGTTGTGCGGGGACGGCCCGGTGATCTCGCTGCCCGAGCTGTCACTGACCGGTGAACATCGGCGCAGTCATGGTTCGCTGTACGCGGCCCTGAGCCGCGGCCGTATCGACGTCGACCGGCTACGGACCGCCTTGGCCTCGGTCACCGTCCCGAGAGCCGCTGACGGACGGATCGTCCTGGCCGTGGACGTGACCTGCTGGCTGCGACCCGAGGCCCACACCAGCCCGCAACGGGTGCTCTGCCACACCTACGGCCGCGGCAAGGACACCCACATCATGGTCCCGGGCTGGCCATACTCACTGGTCACCGCCCTGGAGACCGGCCGCAGCTCGTGGACCGCACCCCTGGACGCCCGCCGCCTGGCACCCGGCGACGACACTGCCACGATCACCGCCGGGCAACTCCGCGACGTGGTCGAACGGCTCATCGCCGCCGGACACTGGCAGCCCGGCGACCCCGACATCTGGATCGTCGCCGACGCCGGCTACGACGGACCCCGACTGGCGTTCCTGCTCACCGACCTGCCCGTGCAGATCCTGGTCAGGATGCGCTCCGACCGAGTCCTGCGCCGGCCCGCACCAGCCCGGACGCCAGGCACGACCGGCCGTCCGCCCCGCCACGGCGGCGAGTTCCTCTTCGGCGACCCTGCCAGCTGGGGCGAGCCCGACGCGGCTACCACGACCGACACCCGCCTCTACGGCGCCGCGACCGCCCGAGCCTGGCACCGGCTGCATCCGCGTCTGACTCACCGCACCGCCTGGATCAGCCAAAACGGGCAGCTACCGATCATCGAGGGCACCGTCATCAGACTGAGCGTCGAACAACTGCCGTCCGGCGGCAACCCGAAACCGGTCTGGCTCTGGTGGTCCCACCCCACCGCCGACAGCCACGAAGTCAACCTGGCCTGGCAGGCATTCCTCCGCAGGTTCGACATCGAGCACACCTTCCGCATGCTCAAACAGACCCTCGGCTGGACCCGCCCAAAACTACGCGACCCCGAGGCCGCCGACCGCTGGGCCTGGCTCGTGCTGGCGGCCTACACCCAACTGCGACTCGCCCGAGCAGCGGTCAGCGACCTACGCCGCCCCTGGGAACGACCCATGCCTGCCGAACGGCTCACGCCCGCCCGCGTCCGGCGCGGGTTTCGGAACCTGCACAGCAGGACCGGCAGTCCTACTGCTGCACCGAAACCCTCCCGGCCAGGCCCCGGACGCCCACCCGGCCGCCGCAACAACCAGCCGGCCACCCGCCACGACGTCCACATCGTCACCAGCCCAAACACCAGCCCAAGCGACAAGACGAAGAGAATCTCGAGCAGACCCAGACCACGCCGCACCGGTTAAAACTCAAGTTAAGGCCTGTTTCATAACCCGACCGGGGCTGCGGCGTGGCCAGGAGCGCGCCTGGCAGCGTCCGCCGTTGCCAGCCACACTCCTGACCTCGCCTCGCACTCGGCCGGGTTATGAAACAGGCCTTAAGCCCGGTGCTCGTAGAGCCAGGCGATCGCGTCGAACGACCAGCCGGTCGCGCCCGCCGCCAGGTCCGCGTCCCGGTCCCGCTGGTCCGGGCCGTCGGGCAGGTGGAACCGCGTCTTGTTCGCCGCCGACATGGCCTGCACCCGGCTGGTCCGGGCCAGGCGCGACGTCTCGTAGCGCCGCAACGCCTCGGCCGGATCACCACCGTCGGCGAGGCAGCGGGCCAGCGTGGCACCGTCCTCGACGGCCTGCGCGGCGCCCTGCGCCAGGAACGGCAGCATGGCGTGGCAGGCGTCGCCGAGCAGCGTCACCCGGCCCCGCGACCAGCGCTCCAGCGGCGCCCGGTCGAACAGCGCCCAGAGATACGTCTCGTCGGCGGCCGTCACGATCTCCCGCACCTGCGGATGCCACCCGTCGAACGCGGCCAGCACGTCGGCCAGGTCGCCGCGGTCGGTCCACGACTCGTGCGTCCAGGCGTCCCGCTCGAGCACCGCGACGAAGTTGAGCAGCCGCTGCCCGCTGACGAAGTAATGCACGAAGTGCTGCCCGGGGCCGAGCCAGGCCTGCGCGGACACCTCGATCGCCAGGTCGCGCACCCGGTCGGCGGGGACCAGCCCGCGGTACGCGACGCAGCCGGTGAACCGGGGGTTCTCGGCGCCGAACAGCTCGGCGCGCACCCGGGAGTGGATGCCGTCCGCGCCGACCAGCACGTCGGCGTCGTCGGTCCCGCCATCGCCGAAATGCGCCCGCACGTGGCTGCCGTGGTCGGTTATCCCGGTCAGCCGGTGGCCCAGGTGGAGCCGCTCGGCGGGGAACGCGGCGGCGAGCAAGGCGAGCAGGTCGGCCCGGTGCATGTGGTAGTACGGAAAACCGAACCGGGCCTGGACCTGGTCGCCCAGGGGCGCGCGTTGCAGGGTGCGGCCGTCGTCCCAGCGGCGCTGGTGGAACGCGAGCGGTCGCACCGCGGTGAGGGCGAGCTCCTTCTCCAGGCCGAGGCCGTGCAGGACGCGGGTCGCGTTCGGACTGAGCTGGATGCCCGCGCCGGTCTCGGTCAGCGCGGACGCCCGCTCGTGCACATGGACGTCGAAACCGGCGTCCAACAGCGACAGTGCCGCCGTCAGGCCGCCGATTCCGGCGCCGATCACATTGATCCTCATCGCTCGCGATTCTGCCATGTCAGCAGGCGTGCGCGACGACCTCCGGCTCGCCCGACGTGCTGGCCGGGACGGTCACGCACGCGACGCCGCCGGCCGAGGTGACCTCGGCGACGCCGCGCCGCACGACCTTCACGGTCACGCCCGGGATGGTCAGCTTGCGGGCGGCCTCCTTGAGGTGCGCCGCCGGCTTGCCGTCACTCACCGCGAGCAGCATGGCCTGCGAGCCGAGCAGCCCGGCCCAGGTCTCCGCCCCGCCGCCCGGGCCGATCGGGCCACCCGGGCCGCCGACGCCGGCACCGGCGCCCGCGATCTGCTCGAAGATCTTCGCGACGTCGAGTTTCGTGGCGTCGCCCGGAGCGGCGATGTCCGCCCCCGAGGCGATGTCGACTCGCAGGGTCGCGCGACCGGTGCTGCCCTCGGCGAACTGGAGCAGGTTGATCTCGAACGCCTTGAACCCGTCGTCGTCCACCCACAGGTCCATGACGATCGGCTTGTCCGCCGGCGGCTTGTCCAGCTCGGAGCCGAGCGACTTGTCGAGCAGCTCGGAGGTCGGCCCCCCGGCGATCGTCGCCATCGCCTCGACCAGGCGCTTGCCCTCGGTGTACGCCTTGACCGTGGACGTGGTGACGACCAGGTGGGTGTCGTCCTTGCCGTCGCGGACCACCTCGGCGCCCTCGATCAGGTTGTGCGCGCTGGCCTGCACCTCGGCGGCGAGCTTCTCGTTCTGCGCCGGGTCGGTGCTCGGCGCGACCCCGACGCTGCCCTCGCTGAGCTTCTTCAGGCCGGCCGCGTCGACCGAGACCCAGCCGCCGTCGAGCAGGGTCTCGACGCCCGGGACCGCGGCGCCCATCTCCTTGCGGATCTCGGCGATGTCGGCGGCCGAGGCGCCGAATTTCGCGGCCAGGTCGCTGACCGGCGCCTTCACGTAGGCGACCTGGTCGACCACCCGGATCTCGAGCCCGGTCACGCCGTCGATCACCGCGTTGATCAGGGCCTTGTCGTCGGCGACGCCGTCACCCGCCTTGTCCCAGGCGACCGTGAACGACGAGCGGTAGATCTTGCGGAGCAGGTCGGCGTCCTCGTCGGTGAAGGCGCCCTCACCGGTGCCGGACTCCTTCTTGGCCAGCGCGATCAGGTCGTCGACGCTGCCGCCCGCCTTGAGGGTGAAACCGGCCTTGCCGGTGGCCGCCAGCTTCTCCGCCGCCTTCTGGATCGCCAGCTTGGGCTCGAGCTGCTGCAACTGCTTGGCACACCCGACCGTGAGGGTCAGGGCGGTGACACCGGCGAGCGTGCCGGCCAGGAAGCGCTTCATGCGTCTCCGATCGAAGGGTGGGCCCGGGAGTGTACGACCCCCTATCGACCGGCATTGCCGTGTTTCATGGATTCCCGAATTTTAAGGTTCCCTTATGGTTGCCCGCGCTACCGCCTTTGAGCTGGGAAAACGCGGCGTTCGTGACACTCACGTGAGGTTGACGACACATCGACGGAGGCGTAATCGTAAGCCACCTTTCCAATCCCCTCGGCAAGGGAGATCCCCCGTGAAACGCTCCCGCATCCTCGCCATCGTGACCTCCGCGGTCGTCGTCGGCACTCTCGGCGCCCTCGGCGTCAGCACCGCCTCGGCGGCCAGCGCCGGCACCCTGAAGAGCGCCCTGAACGGCAAGTGCCTGGACGTCACCGACGGCTCCACCGCCAACGGCAACCTGCCCCAGCTCTGGGACTGCGTCGCCGGCAGCGCCAACCAGCTCTGGACCCTTGCCGACAACGGCTCGGTGCAGGGCAGGGGCAAGTGCCTGGACGTGGCGAACAACGCCACCACCGACGGCGCCGCCGTGCACCTCTGGGACTGCTACGACACCGTGAGCAGTCAGAAGTGGACGCTGAGCGCGGCCGGCGACCTGGTGAACCAGGCGTCCGGCAAGTGCCTGGACGTCAAGGACAAGAACACCGCGAACGGCGCGAAGCTCCAGATCTGGTCGTGCACCGGCACGTCCAACCAGAAGTGGACCTTCGGCTCCTCGGGCGGCACCACCCCACCCCCCTCCACCGGCGGGCCCGGCATCAAGGCCGTCGCGCCCTACTACTACACCGGCTGGGGCAACCCGCCGAACCTCACCGCGGTCACCACCGCCACCGGGGTCAAGTGGTTCACCATGGCGTTCATGCTGAACAGCGGCACCTGCGACCCGAAGTGGGACGGCGGACGGGCGCTGACCGGCGGCCAGGACCAGGCCGCGATCACCACCATCCGGGCCAACGGCGGGGACGTGGTGGTCTCCTTCGGCGGCGCCAGCGGTCCCTGGCTGGAGCACTACTGTCCGAGCGCGTCGGCGCTGGCCGCGGCGTACCAGAAGGTGATCAACGCGTACTCGCTCAAGGCGATCGACATCGACATCGAGGGGACGCCGTACAACAACGCGACCGACCAGCAGAAGACCGTCGACGCGCTGAAGACGATCAAGGCGAACAACCCCGGGATCACCGTCTACATCACGCTGGGCAGCGGGACGACCGGTCCGGACGACTCGCTGATCAAGCGCGCGGCGGCCGCCGGACTGGTGGTCGACGGCTGGGGCATCATGACCTTCGACTGGGGCAACACCAGCGGCAATCAGGGTCAGCTGACCATTCAGGCCGCGGACGGCCTGAAGAACAAACTCAAGTCCGCGTACGGCTGGTCCGACGCCGAGGCGTACAAGCACGTGGGCATCTCGTCGATGAACGGGATCACCGACGAGCACGCGACGGTCACCCTGGCCGACATGCAGACCATCACGGCGTACGCCCAGCAGCACACCATCGCGCGGCTGACGTTCTGGTCGCTGAACCGGGACCGGCAGTGCCCCGGCGCCTACCCGAACGACGACACGTGCAGCGGCGTGACCCAGTCCGCGTACCAGTTCACCAAGATCATTGGTGGGTACCGGGGCTGACCCGCGTCACCCCTCGACGAGTTTGCCGAGGGCGGCGACCAGGTCCTCCTCGCTGACCTCCATGTAGAGCTTCTTGTCGGTCGGGACGCTCAGGGCGTACGGGCAGGTCTTCACCGTCCCGGCGAGCCTGGTGTCGAGCACCCTCCTGCCGGTTGCCGTCTCGTAGACGTGCAACCGGTAGGAGGCGCGGTACATCGTCCCGGTCCCCGGCTCGGCCGGCGCCTTGTAGGTGCAGGTGCGCAGCTTCGCGCCGGCCGACACCCGGTCCACACAGGCCACCATCTGAATCTTCGCCGGGTCCTGCTGGGGCGACCAGACGGCCTCCTTCGCCTTGCCCTTCAGGAACCAGGTCTTGAACATCGTGAACGGCAGCCGGTCGCCGTTGCCCTGGTCGCCGTAGACCAGCACCGGGTGCGGCGCCCTGCCGGTCCGCTTCGGCTGCATCGGCCAGTAGGCCTCGCCGGCGCAGATCGGATCCACATCGAAATTGCTGCTCAGCGGCGTTTCCCGCGGCTTCGGCCCGGCGGGGGTCGCCGGCGGGGCCGTCGTCTCCGCGGGCTTCGTCGCCACCTTTTCGGTGGGTGCGCCGGTCGGCGCCGCCACCGGACCCGCGTCCTTCTCCGGCCAGAGCGCCACCAGAACGCCGGCCGCGCCCATCAGGAGCGCGACGGCGACGGCCGCCAGGATCGCGCCCAGCCGGCGCCGGGGCTTCGGTGGCACGGCCTCCGGGACGGCAAGCCGCAGCAGCTCCGCCGCCTCGAACGGCGGCTGGCCGAGCGGCGGCACCAGGCCCTGGATCGGCTCGGGCCACGGGTCGGCCGGCGTCTGGAGCTCGCCGGAACCGGGCGCCGGCTGCGGTCGCCCGCCGGCCCGGATCGCCCACTGGGCCAGGGGTGCGTACGCGGTCTTGTCGGCGTCCCCGGTCGTGGTCGGCTCGTCCTGTTCGGCCGCGTTCCCCGCCAGGGTGTCGGTGGGCACCGGCGCCACCGTCTCGTCACCGGCCGCCGGATCGGCCCGCTCGTCCCCCGTGTCAGCCATGCCGCGCTCAGCCTCTTCCCTCGCCTGGGAGCGTGACTGTATCGAAGAACTTGTCATCAGCGATGTCCGGCCGGTTGTTGCACCATCCGAACCGGCCCGGGTCCGGGCGTGGAACGAGGGAGGATGCCGACTGAGGGCGGGCTCGGAGGAGGTGGGCCGCGTGGCCAAGAAGGATCGGGTCGAACGACTGCCGAAGAAGGCGTACGAGGCGGAGCTGTTCCGCCTGCAAGGGGAGCTCGTCAAGCTCCAGGAGTGGGTCAAGGTCGAGGGCGCCCGGGTCGTGGTCGTCTTCGAGGGACGGGACGCGGCCGGCAAGGGCAGCACCATCAAGCGGGTCACCGAGTTCCTGAACCCGCGCCTGGCCCGGATCGCCGCCCTCCCCGCGCCGACCGAGCGGGAGCGCGGGCAGTGGTACTTCCAGCGCTACATCGAGCGCTTCCCGGCCGCCGGCGAGATCGTGCTGTTCGACCGGAGCTGGTACAACCGGGCCGGCGTCGAGCGGGTGATGGGCTTCTGCACCCAGGCGGAGTACATGCGCTTCCTGCACCAGTGCCCGATCTTCGAACGGCTGCTGATCGAGGACGGGATCCTGCTGCGCAAATACTGGTTCTCGGTCAGCGATCACGAGCAGGAGGAGCGGTTCCGATCCCGGCTGACCGATCCGATGCGCCGCTGGAAGCTCTCCCCGATGGACCTCGAGTCGATCAGCCGGTGGGAGGAGTACTCCCGGGCCAAGGACGAGATGTTCCTGCACACCGACATCCCCGAGGCGCCCTGGCACGTCGTGGAGAGCGAGGACAAGCGGCGGGCGCGGATCAACATGATCGCCCACCTGATCTCCACGATCCCGTACCACGAGGTGCAGCGGGTGCCGCTGTCGCTGCCGCCCCGGCCGCCGTCGAGCGGCTATCAGCGGACGCCGCGCGACATGCAGACGTTCGTGCCCGACCACGCCGCGAAACTGGCTCGCTCCTAGCCGCTCAGGGCCGGTAACCGCGCCGGATGAAGTCGATCATCTCGACCAGTCCCTCCTCGACCTGCTCCTCGGTGAATCCGCCGCTCAACGCCAGATCGGTCATCCCCTGGAGGACGGCGGCGAGCGGCACGGCGAGCCGGATCACCGGCCCCTCCCGGACCTCGCCCCGGCGCTGGCCGTCCTCGATCAGTCCGGTGGCCATCGCCATCAACCGCTGGGTGGCCTCGATCAGCTCCGCGGGCGCGGTCGGCTCGTGCTTGCGCGAGAACATCAGCTCCAGCAGCGCCGGGTTGCCGATCGCGAACGTCACATACGTCCGGGTGAGTGCGGTGAGCCGCTCGCCGAACGAGTCGCCGGTCCGTGCCAGCGCCTCGGTCATCGCGGCGGTGAGCCGGTCGAAGCCCTCCAGCGCCAGCGCGTCCAGCAGCGCCTGCTTGGTCCGGAAGTGCCGGCTCGGCGCGGCCGGACTGACCCCCGCCGCACGGGCCAGCTCACGCAGCGACAGCTCGCCGGGCCCCCGGTCGCGCAGGGTGTCCTCGGCGAGGGCGAGCAGGGCGGCGCGCAGGTCCCCGTGATGGTACGGACGGGTCTTCATGCCACCAGCCTACCGTGATGTAGGCGACGAACACATTGTGATCGTTGCCTACATTGTTATCACCGCCTACATTGAGGGCATGCCTTCGAACCTCGCCGCCCAGCTGGGCGGAAAGTCCACCGGAGCCCGCCGCGCCCGCGTCGAAGCCTCGCCCCAGTTCGCCGACGGCAAGTTCCGCAACCCCGTGCCCACCGCCTCCTCCGTGTCGCTCACCGCCCTCCCGCGGATCGCCGTCGCTGCCTTCACCGGCACCGAGGCCCGCCGCCCGCACCAGGACATCCCCCTGGTCAGCGCTGCTCCCGCCGACGCCGAGGGCCTGCACGTCACCTGGTACGGGCACTCCACCGCGCTGATCGAGATCGAGGGGCGCCGGGTGCTGCTCGACCCGGTGTGGAGCGACCGCTGCTCCCCCTCCCAGCTGGCCGGCCCGCGCCGGCTGCACCGGCCGCCGGTCCCGCTGCACGAGCTGCCTGCGGTCGACGCCGTGGTGATCTCCCACGACCACTACGACCACCTCGACATGGCGACCGTCCAGCACCTGGCCGCGCACCACCCGGCGACCTTCGTGGTGCCGCTCGGCGTCGGCGCGCACCTGGAGCGCTGGGGCGTGCCCGAGGATCGCATCGCCGAGCTCGACTGGCACGAGAGCACCCGGGTGGCCGGCCTCGACCTGATCGCCACCCCGGCACGGCACTTCTCCGGGCGCGGGTTCAGCCGGGACGAGACGCTCTGGGCCAGCTGGGTGATCAAGGGACCGGCCCGCCGGGTCTTCTACTCCGGCGACACCGGCTACTTCCCCGGCTTCGCCGCGATCGGCGCGGAGCACGGCCCGTTCGACGTCACGCTGGTGCAGGTGGGTGCGTACGGCGCCGACTGGCCGGACATCCACATGGTCCCGGAGGACGGGGTGGCCACCCACCTCGACGTCCACGGCGGCCTGCTGATCCCGGTGCACTGGGCCACCTTCGACCTCGCGACGCACCGGTGGGCCGAGCCCGCCGACCGCACCTGGCGCGAGGCCAAGGCCCGCGACGTGCGGCTCGCCATCCCGCGCCCCGGCCAGCGGGTCGACGTGGACGGCCCGCCGGAGATCGACGCCTGGTGGCAGCAGGTCGCCTGAGACTTCTGCTCTTGGTGGACGGCGCGGCACACTCGGTTATGCCGTACCTCGATGTCGTTGATCCCGACTTTGATCTGACCGCGCCGGAGGTGTTCGCGGCGCAGGCCGCCGGCTGGTACGCCGACAGCCCGCTCGGCCCGTTCGTGCTGCGCCACGCGCAGGCGCACGAGCTGCTCCGCGACCGCCGGTTCGACCACGGCGGCGACGACTACCTGCGCCGCAACGGCATCACCTCCGGGCCGATCTACGACTGGTGGGTGCCGATGATCGTCAATCGGGACGGCCCCGACCACCGGCGGCTCCGCGGCCTGGTCTCCCGCTCCTTCACACCCCGCACCATCGGCCGGCTGCGGCCGTTCGTCCGCGCGACGGCCGAGGCGCTGGCCGACGAGATCGCCGAGGCCGGCGAGGTCGAGTTCGTCGGCGCCTTCGCCGACCGCCTGCCGCTGGCGGTGATGGGCGAGCTGCTCGGCGTGCCCGCCGCCGACCACGACGTCTTCAGCGTCTGGTCCAGCGACCTGGGCCTGATCTTCGCCCTGGCCACCGGCGGCGACAAGGCGGCCCGCGTCGAACAGGCCGTCACCGGCCTGGACGCCTACATCGACGCGCTGATCGACGAGAAGACCAAGAACCCGGCCGACGACCTGATCTCCGCGATGGTCGCCGAGCAGGCGGTCACCCGCGAGGAGCTGCGCAACCTGCTGGTCACCCTGGTCTTCGGCGCCCACGACAACACCCGCCAGCAGTTCTCGAACGCCCTGGTCACCTTCGCCGAGCACCCGGCACAGTGGACGCTGCTGCACGACCGCCCGGACCTGGCCGGGAACGCCGTCACCGAGACGATGCGCTGGCGGCCGGCGGCGGCCAGCATCTTCCACCGCGCCGTCGAGGACTTCGAGTTCCAGGGCCTGTCCGTCACCGCCGGAAGCTTCGTCACCATCGCCGCACAGACCGCCCAGCGCGATCCGCGCGCCTATCCCGGGGGCGAGGTCTTCGACATCACCGCCGGGTTCGAGGCGCCGCTGCTCCAGTTCGGCGCGGGCCCGCACTATTGTCTGGGCGCCGCTCTGGCCCAGGCCGAACTGGCCGAGTCCCTGCCGATCCTGACGCGCCGCTTCGGCCCACCGGTCATCACCGGCGAGGTGACGTGGCGCCCGGCCATCGGCACCCACGGCCCCGACCGGCTCCCGCTCCACTTCCCGGTTCTCGCCTAGCCCTTCGCCCGGGAGGTTGCGCGGTCAGTACTCGTTCTTGATGACGAAGTACGACCCGCGGATGGTCCCGGCCAGCTTCGACTTCTGCCGGGCGAACTTGAACGCCCCGAGCTCCGCGGGAACCTCCATCCCGTCGGAGAGCTTGAACCCGACCGCCCGCTTCCCGCCCTCGTCGACGGTGTACATCACGTTGATCGACAGTCCGTCCTCGTAGAAGACGTACGCCATCCGGATGTTCTCGACCTGGAACGCGGTTGCCTCCAGCGGCCGGGCGGCGACGACGATGCCGCGCTCCTCCGCGAGGATCCGGCTCACCCACGCGATCGTCGCCTCGGCGTCACTCGCGGCCTCGACCGTGAAGACGTGCCCGTACTTGTTCTTGAAGTACCGGGCCTCGTTCGCCCGCAGCCCGGCCAGCGCCTCCGCGACCGGCGACGACTCGAGGCCCACGGTCGAAACGGTCTCGAAGTCCACGACATAGCTCATGACGAATCATGGTGTCATCCCCGGCGGCCACCCACCCACAGTTTGATTCACAGCTGCGCAGGGACTTCGGCCAGTCAATCCCCGGCAACGGCAAGGTCCGGGACCGCCTGCCCCCATCAACCGCGCAGAGATCTCACACCGGCGCGGCTCCGCGCCATCTCCTGCCGTCCTGGCCAGCAGGCGCTTACGGCAGCTTCGCTCAACAAGCCTCCCCGGTGCGCCTCGCAAAGTAGTGCGACAGCCAAAAATTGAGGTTAGTTTCTTAAAATAAAATGGCCCCTAATGCGTTCGCCTCCCCGGAAGTCAAGCGTGACTTTTATCTATGCGGCGAGCACTTTATTTCGTTTTTTCGGCCCGCAGGGCAAGGCGTCACCTTTAGCGACCGCAGCATCACTCCGCGCCATATCAGCGTAAAGTCCCCGTGAAGTGCACACCCCAGATGAACCTAGATCACAAGCGGCACCGATCCACAATGGCTTGGTCGGTTCGAATACTGCTGCGAACGACTGCCGATAAGAAGACGAACGAGCAATCTCGCCAGAATACGGGCGGATGCGCTCGACGTTCGGCGGATGACACCATTTCGCCGTTTCGCCATAACGTTCATCAGCTCGATTGAATGCGAGCGGAAACGTAGCCACGGGGGCTACGTACGACGAAACAGGTTTCCATGTTCCACAATCTCCGACGTAAATCGCTCGCCTTGAGCCTCGTCGTGACCACAAGTGCCACCCTGGTGGCATTCACCGGTTCTCCGGTGCTCGCCGACGACGGCAAGCCGAAGGCTCCGCCCGCGGGCCAGCCGGACCTCATCGACTCGCAGGACCCGAACGGGCAGCAGAACCGGCTTACGGACCTCAAGACCTGGATCATCCAGCAGCCAAGCCTCGGGCACAGCGGTTACATCGAGTCGGTGAACGACGCCGCATCCCTGTCCACCACGCTGCTCTGGCACGGTCCCTCCGACGACACGCAGCGCAACATCATTGCCGAGGGCCGGCGCCGCGGGATCTCGGTCAAGGTCGAGCAACGCAGGTACAGCCGCGAGCAACTGGTCGAGGCGGTCGAGACGCTCGCCAAGCGGGGCAAGACCGCGTACAAGAATTTCGATCTGAATTCGATCAGCGGGATCACCGCGGAGTTCGACGGCATCAAGGTGCAGGGCGTGCCGGACGGCGGCTCGGCACGCACGCTCGCCGACGGCTCCCGTGAGGAGACGCCGCAGACGACCATCAGCAAGGTGGCCCGGGAGGCCAGCGAAGACCTGGGCGTCGCGGTCAGCGTGGAACTCGGCGGCGGCGACGAGACCTTCGCGGCCACCCGGGACACGGACACGCCCGCGTTCAACGCCGGCGGCGTCATGTACAGCCCGGCTACCCGGGAGATCTGCTCGACCGGCTTCTCGGTCAGCGTCGGAGGCACCCGGTACACGACGACCGCCCGTCACTGCACGGCGCATGACTATCGCCCGCTCAACAACAGCCGGAACAACTACGGCGACGGCGTGCGCAACTCCACGGACGGCGCGGCACGCCAGATGAGCGCCAAAGGATCGCCGCTGATGTTCGACGGCTCCCGCAACGACGCCAACGGCTACAAGAAGACGGTCGTCGGATACGGCGACGTGAGCCTCCGTGACAGCGTTTGCACCAGCGGGGCCAACTCCGGTGTTCACTGCGGCATCCGGATCACCCAGATGGTGCACTGGTTCGACGACGGCTACCCGCATGGCGGCAACTCCACCTTCTCGACGATCGTCGGCGACCAGGAGAGCCACAAGACCGCGGCCTGTCAGGGCGACAGCGGCGGTCCGGTGCTGGTGACCGCAGGCAACATGAAGGTCAAGGCGGTGGGCATGATCCAGGGCGGCCCGGCCACCGACACGCGGTACCACACCTCCTCCACCACCTGGTCCGGTGGCGCCGTCTGCACCTGGCGCTTCTACTTCACCGCGATGCGTACGATCGTGAATACGCTGCCGAACGCCTCACTGGTGACCGGCTGACCGGCTGACCGGCTGACCGGCTGACCGGCTGACCGCCGTCGCCGGTGCGGAACTCGGCCTCCGGCAGCGACGGTCCGTCCTCAGGACACCGCCGTCGCGGCCGGTGGCCGGCCCGCGCAGTCGTCTTCCCACAGATTTCTCCGCGGCATCCTCCACAGGAAGGCCGGGTCGTGGCGTTATCAAGCTGAACCGTGCCGGTCCGCCTGGTCCGGCAGTACCACCGAATGGGGTCCCGTGACGTTCGAGGAATTTCTCCGTGCCGAGATGGCCGGCCTTGCCCGGTTCGCCGGCGCGCTGACCGGGGATCACCATCTGGCCGAGGACATCCTGTCGGACGCGCTGATGGTCGTCTCGACCCGGTGGGGCCGGATCCGGCGGATGGAGAACCCGCTGGGGTACGTGCGCCGTACCGTAGTCACGACCTTCCTGTCCGAGCGGCGAAAGACCCGGCGACGCCGGACCCAGGCGACCGCCGACCTCGGCGTCCTGGACCGCGCCGGCGACGATCCGCACGCGACGGTGGACGCCCGTGACGCCGTCGTGCGCCTGCTCACCCACCTGAGCGCCCACCAGCGCGTAGCGGTCGTCTTGCGCTACCTGTTCGACCGCACGGACGAGGAGATCGCCGACGCCCTCGCGTGTTCGCCCGGCACGGTGCGGTCACACCTGTCCCATGCCCGTGCGGCCCTGCGGCTGGCCGCGACAACCGCGGAACGAGGCTGATACCGATGGATCCGGCCCACCTGCGCGACGTGCTGTCGCGTCACGACGCCGACCCGGACGTGGTCCTGACCCAGCTGCGCGTCAAGCAGCGCGCCCGGCGCCGGAGGCAGACGATGATCGCCGTGGCCGCCGGGGTCGTGCTCGTCGCCGGTGGCGTGGGCATCTGGTCCCGCCTCGGCGAGGCGCCGGGGACGACGAGTTCGACAGCGGCCGAGTCACCCACGAGTGCCGAGACGGGTCTGGCCGCCAGCGCCTGCCTCGCTCTGCCGGAGTCGTTCTCCCGGGCACCGTCCGAAGGAGTGTCGGTCATCGTCGCCCGGGGGAAGTTGACCGGGCGCACCCGCCTCGACGGCTACCGGTATCACGAGATGACGCTCACCCACGTCCGTACCCTCACGGGTCCTGCCGTGGGTGAGGGCGCTACCGTCTGGACGCAGGCCGCGAGCGGGTCCGCCGACGCCGGACCGGAGGGACCGTTGTGGGGCCCGGACGGGGCTCTGCTCGGCTTCTACGCACCACAGAACGTGAACCGGGGATCGCTCGGGGCCGTCGTCAGCCACGTGCCGGTCGTCGGCAACAACGCCATTCTCGTCGCTGACGGGTGCTGGAACTCGTTCACCGCGGCCGGTCTCCAGGGGGTGCCGTATCACGGGCCGCTCACCGGCGTACCGGGCAGCGACACCTATACCCGGCTGGAACGACGCGGCTTGGTCGCGGTCCCGTTGGAGACCATCGAGAAGTTGGCACCACAATGATTTACCGGTGGTGCTGCCGGCAGTCCAGCCGGCCGCTGTCCACCGGACTCCGGCCGGACGTGGACCTGCCTGCGGGAGTACGAGGCCTGACACGCTCCCCGACGTGGGTGAGCCACTCCGGCTCATGATCCTCGACTCATCGCCGGAACCGACACCCGTGGATCTCAGCGAAATGTTGGTCAGTGGTACCCGCGGGTTTCGATCTCGGTGACGCCGGGTTGTTCCTGTGCTGCTCATAAGTGGCCGCGACGATCGACCAGGGCGTGGTGGTGCCAAGTCGGAGCAAGCGCTGAACCGGTGGGACGCCGGCGGCGTGTACCACTGCGAGCGTCCACAACGGCTTCAGCGCTGTTGGGTTCTGGCCTCTCATGCATCAGAGATAGTCGAATGACTATGGATCGGTCGTGGACTGGCTTATCGCTGTCCGCAGCGCCGTCCGTAGCGGAGTTGGCATGACGGCGCGGGCCGCCGTGATGTTCCCTTCGAAGGGGGAGCGCTGTGCACCCTGGGGGTCTACAGGTTGATGCCGATGCCTTGCGCGGTATCGGACAGGACGTGGCCGAGGCCGCAGCGACGATGAAGAACGCCGTGAAGGCGGCCGGCTCCGGCCTGGCGCCCGCACCGCGTCCGGTCTCCACGGCGACTACCGCGGCGCAGGCTGCGCAGAAGGCATGGCTCGCCGACCTGCGGCGACTCACCGGCCAAGCCGACGAGTACGGCACAAGCCTGATCACCTCGGCACGGACCTATCGGGCCACGGACCAGTCGAACGCGCACGAGCTGCGGTCCAGCGGAGCGGGGGTGGCTCAGTGAGTGGCATGACGCTGCATGATCTGCTCGAGTTCGACGCCGGACCGTGGCATTCCGTGGCCGACGCCTGGCAGCGCCTGGCCCGGGGTATCGACACCGCGTCGGATCAGTTGATCGCCGGCACCCGTGACCTGGGTGCGGTGTGGCCGGACGGCAAAGGATCGGCCGCGGCCTTGCAGAAGGCGGCCATGCTGCGGGCCGAGGTGGAGAACACCTACCCACCGGCAAAAGCCCTGGCCGATGCGTTCGACCAGCATGCGTACGCGATGAAGGGTCTGCGCAGCCAAGCGGAAGGGATCGTCGCGTCGGCGCAGCAGGCCGGCTACACCGTGGATACGGCAGCCGTGACGATCACCGCGCCGGCGTCCGCGTACATGGGCGGCAACCTGGACCAGACCGGCCGGGAAACCGGCGCGCTGCTCAACGATCTGCGTACGGTCGTGGAGTACGCACGAGCGCAGGACGACTCCACGGCCGAGATCATCAACGGCAACGTGCCGTCGCCCCGGACCGGGTTCGGGGCCAGCCCGCCCGGCGCGATCGCCCGGGCCACCGAGCTGGCGAACAAACTCAAGAACCCGGCATACCAGCCGACCGCCGCCGAACTCGACGAGCTGCGCAACCTGATCAAGCTGTACGGCCGGGACGAGGCCTTTGCCCACGACGTCCTCACCGTCCTGGGACCCCAGGGCCTGCTCCAGCTCAACGGCACCCTCGCCACCTACCAGCCCGACAACCCCGGCAATGACCCCGACGGCTTGCTGTTCAGCAACAACACCGCCGACATGGTGCGGGATCTGCAGTACGGACTCGGCGTCATGCTGGCCACCGCGACCACGCAGACCGGCACCCACGGCGGCTTCCGCGGCGAGACCTACACCCCCGGCGACCACGAGCTGCCCAGCCAGTGGATCACCGACCTGATGGCCGCCGGACGCAGCGAGATGACCGTCATCAGCCCCTACGGCCCGCCACAAGACGTGCACGTAAACGGGTACCAGCTACTCGCCCCGCTGCTGCACAGCGGCACCTACGACGCCGGTTTCCTGTCGACGGTGGGCGGCGACATGGTCGATTTCGAGATGTCACAGGGCAAGAACAGCGCCCTGTGGACCGGGGAACGCGGCGAGTACCTGCGCCTGGACTGGACCCGGGGCCACACCGACAACACCGTGCCGGCCGGCTACGACCCGATGAACGGCCTGATGGACGCCCTGTCACGCAACGGTGACGCCACCCGGGACCTACTCACCGGCACCACCACCTTCACCAGCGACGGCCCCGCCGACGGCCGGCTGCCCCGGCTCGACTACCTGCTCACCGACCGGAACTGGAGCGCGACCGCCGACGTCCCCGGCGGCGGAGGCTGGTTGTCCGAGGTGACGCAGCACAGCGACGACTACCGCAACACCGCTCTCGACAAGTTCGGCATCGCGCTCGAACACGCCACCACCGAACAGCCCGGTCCGCAGGCCCGGCACATCGTCGAATCGATCATCTACGAGGGCAACGTCGACGAGCAGGCCATGGGCTATCCCAACGGCACGATCCCGGGCCACGGCCAGACCGGCACACCCGAGATCATCAACCCGCAGCTGCGCCAGCCGATCGCCGCCATCACGTCGGCGTACATCTTCGACGTGAACCTCAACATCGCCGACTCGCACGCCGCCATCCCCGGGCAGACCATCGACGTCGATCGCAACCACCTGGTGAAACTCCTGGCCGACCTGGGCAGGGATCAGGGCGCGCACGACACCATCGCCAAGGCCGAGGCGGCGTACGCCGCGGGCAGCTACGACAACATCCTGTCCGGCCAACAGAACCCGCACGACGACATCAACGGGAACCTGCGCGCGATGGAGAACGTCTCACACAACTACGGCAGCGTGATGGGCGCACTCGACCACGGGGCGCACGATGTGCATCACACCACCAGCGCACAGCAGGACGAGGCCACCAACAAGATCATCGAGGATCGGTACAAGGTTGTCGGTCTCGTCGTCGATGAGGTGATGGGCAAGGTGACCGGGAAGATGCCGGTGCCGGTCGTCGGTGACCTGGCCAAGGACTACGTCAACGACCTGGTGACACAGGCCGAGGAACACGCGACGGTCGACAACTCCGGCAAGGCGACGTATGAGGTCGGTGCCGCGCTCGGCGCCAGCCGAACCACCGCCGTCGACCTAACCGAACTGTCCCTCTACAACAGCGGCAAACTCGACAATCTGCCAGACAACTTCACCGAGAACGGCAGCTTGAAGCCGGTGAGCCGGTGGAACGAGGCGGACTATCAGGCCTGGCAGCAGTACAAGGCGGGGCACGGCATGAGCACTGTTGGTAACGCCGCCACTCACGCGGGGGACTCCTACCAGAACGGCTACGAGTGGGCGGGAGACATCTTCGAATGAGAAGTAGTGCTGGCTCATCCAAACTGAAGATGTTCGTCGCGATGCTCGTCGCCGCGACCGTTGGTCTTGCTGCGGCGGGCTGTACCGATGATCGCCGCGCCGAGGAGCCGACGCCGTCGAGCAGTACCGTCGCACCCTCCATGACGTTCGAGGAGGCGTACCGGAAACTGCCGATGAACGGAACCAAGGCCCTGCCGATCACCTGGGACCTATCGGCGCTGCCGGATACCGACGAGGTGCTCGCCGCCCGACGGAGTCTTGCGTTCATCTACTGGGAACGGCAGGCGACCGACTGGACCGAAGTCATCCCGATCGGACGATTCGTCTACACCGAGGCGTTCTACGAAGAGTTTCTCGCACCGTTTGCGAGGTCCTCAGCGGTCCAGGATCCGCTGATCGGCCCGATCTGGGTCAAGGTCATGGGTGTCGAGCGGACCGGCCCAAATCGAGCAACGGTCACCTTCTGTACCGATCACGGATATTGGCGCCACGCCGAGGAGAAGCACTTCAAAGTGCGGCAGGACCGGGCGAACCTTGAGTCGTATGTGATGGAAAACGTTGAGTCCGGGGACGGTGAACGTCATTGGCTCGCCGACCATCTGATCGACAACGACGGCGACCGCCAGGCGAAATACGGCGCGGAGTGCACGAAGTGGGCTCGGCACCAGGCCTGACGAGGCGTCGCGACAGGCACGGTGAACGGTGCGGCGCACTGGCGCACCATCATGTCGCCGGTGAGCTTGCGCCGGCCGCCGCCGATCTGCTCCGGCCGTACGCCGAGGAACTGCTCGATGCGTGATCGCCACTGTCCGGCCAGCGCTTTGCGATCGACGAGAATCAGAGTCGAGGTGGCACGCTCGGCGATCATCGCGCAGGCCATGACGGTCTTGCCGGAGCCCGGTGGAGCCACCAGCATGCCGTCGTCGTGGCCGAGCATGCACTCACCCCGGTGCTCTGCCTGGTGGTCAGCTCAGCGGTGAAAGCTGGTGGTCAGCTCAGCGGTGAAAGCAACCTCGATCTCCCGGCCAGCATCCCGCGTATCCGTGATCACCAGACGGGATCCGGCCTCCTCGACGATTCGTCACACAGCGGGCCGCAACCCGCGCGGCAGGACCAGGCGACCGTCCAGCGTGATGTCGTACCCACGAAGAAACCGTGGCGTGGCCCAGGTCGACTTGCGAAGCCGCTGCAATTCGTAGAACTTCGGATTGGCCAGCGAGGCCGCGTGCTTGAACGTGGCCAGCGCGGCCGCCGGCAGTTGCGAGATTTCGATACTCAGTCCCGCCGCGAGATCTGCCTGCACCGTCATCGGCAATGGCGGGTGGACCCTCGTTGCATCCGACCTGCTCATCTTCGCCACACCGGCGCCCACAACGGCCTGTTTGGCACGGCGGGCGATTCTTTCCGCGTCGCCTGGGCTGAGCCGGTCGAGGACCGACAGGAAGGCCCATTGGTCCTCGTACGGTTCCAGAGTTGCCAGATCGAGGAAGAGCGTTAATCCGTCCTTGCGGCGCCTGCCCTGCAGCGGGGCAGCGATCAGGTTTCCGAAACCTCCGTCCGGTAGAACGTCCTGGTTCGGGAACAGCCGGTCGTACGAGCGCAGGTCCATCGAGCCCTGAAGGACCATTGCCTCGTGCAGCAGAACCGTTCCTATCGACCGGGCCGTAGTCGCGGGTATCGGGTCGGTGAAGAAGATCCAGGCATGCGCTCCACGCCCTGACTGGGAGATCTCCAACGCCGCGGGCACCCCACTGGCACGAGCCGCCTTGCAATAGGCAAGCGCATCGAGCATCGCGGTGCTGCCGTCGAAGTCGGCGGCCAAAATTGGCAGGTGTTGTCGGTGAGCAGCGGATACAGGCCCATGAACACGTCACCGACCAGATGAGCGGCAACCACCTCCGCGGTGAGCGGCAGATAGGCCGCCGCGCGCCGGTCCATCCCCTTACGCCAGCCACCCGCCACTGCGGGAGACCACCCCGCCGTACCGAGCCGGTGGTTCTTACACCTCTTCGCATAAGCATCCCGCCGCGCCTGGAACAGGTTGGCGTAGAACGCGAGCTTCTCCCCTACCGGCGACGCCATCGTGACCGGCCCTGGTGTGGCCGTCGCGGCAAGTTGCTCGGGAGCCGGAGCGGTGTCCTGGCCCCGCAGATCCAGCAGACGCGACAGCCGATGGTTCTCCGCCCGTAACCGCTCCAGCTCACGACGCAGCCGAGCGACCTCGTCATCAGTCACCGCGTCAACGGACACCACCGGCCAATCTTCACACGCCGGCCACCGCCAACCCGGCAGCCGAATCAGTCAAGCCGGGCCCGGTCGAAACGGTCGATCAGGCTCGGCTTCCGCGCATGACGCTCCCGCAGCAGGGTCATCTGCTCCGCGAACTCGAAGATCTCACCTTCCCGTATCGCCAGCGCCTGTAGATCCAAAAGCAGTGCCACCGCGGTGTCGTAGTCCTTCGGACGCTTCGTCGCGATCAACTCGTCCACCCGGTTCCAGGTGCGGACCGGGTTTCGTGCCAGCTCGTCCAGACGCTCCTCGCGGGCCGCTGCGGCCGCTTCCTCGCTGCGCTGACGCTGGGCCGCCTCTCGCTCCCGATTCTGCTGCTGCCGTGCCACCCAGCGCTCCTCAGCGGCGGCGAGCAGATCCCCGGCGGTCCGCCCCTCTCCGGCAGGCGACTCCTCCGTCACACCATGAAACGTCCGCAGCAACTCCGACCGCAGCAACCCGGCATCGCCACGGAACACCCGGAGCAGCATCTCGTCCTTGTCCGCCTCCGGCAGATCCGCCACCCAGCGGCGCAATTCAGCGGCGGACGGAATCTTCTCGGCCAGTGGCCGGCTCGCCACTGCCGCCGCGTCCAGCAGATCGAGATCCAGGCGAAGGAAATCGGCCAGGGATTGCAACGGCCCGCTCAGGTTCGCCAGTCCGGCTGGAACCGGCGGCTCCAGCTCGTCATCTTCCAGGTCCCGGTTCTGCACACACAGCAGCCAGGCCAGATACAGCAGCCGCCGATCACCGCCGGCTAGCTCCGCCCGGACCGGAACGATGGCCGCGAGCCGTCCTTCCTCGTTCCACGAATTCTCGTCACCGTCCTCATCTTCACTACGAAGATCGAGGATCACATGGGTACGTGTCGTCCAGCAGCCGGCCGACTCCCCGACACAAAACGCTTCCGCCGTCTCTGGAGCCAATGCCGCCTTCGGCAACCGCAGCATGATCCGCCGCGTTCCCCAGTTCGCCAGATACAGATGCGCGTCGAAGTACCGCTCCATCCACTTGGCCGGGTCAGCCTTGAGATCGCCCCACTGATAGTCGTTGACGAAACCCGACGACGTGATCCGGCCTCGCGACGACACCGCCCGCAACTCGCCCTGCTGCTTCGCCGACAACGCCTGATCGAGCGCCACGAACTCGTAATACTGGTATTCGCTCACCGGCCCGCCGCCCACCAGCGGTACGCCCCGATCCACCGCGCACCCTCCGGCGCGAGATCCGGCAACGGAAGGTCCAGAACCCCGATCGCCTGCCGCAGCCGGTCATGATGGCAGTTCGCGACGATCCCCGACGAGCGCAGATCCACCTTTCGGACGGTCACCGGTACGCCGAGAACCTCGGTCTCGAACGGCACCGCCAGATCGCCCTCAATCATGCGACCGCCTCGGCGACCAAGGCATCGAACTCGATATCCCTGAGCGAAGACATCCGCGCAGGATAATGAACCGCCCCCGGCGCTTCGCCAGCAGTCGACGACAGCGAACCACGGACCAGTGGTTCGCATACAAGATCAACGTAGACCGGACGTTGACCATGCGAACCACGCCACCGTGGTCGTCGGTGACCCGCTGATGGGTTTAGCCAGGTCACGAGCACGCATTGGCACGCGATGAGCAGCCTGGACGCAGTGGCGCGAGTCTCGGCCGGCTCAAGCGGCCGCACGAATTTGATCTTGATTTGGAGAACCGCCCGATGCCCGGCCGTGGTGGGCCGGGCATCGGGCAGTTCGGTCCGGTCAGTCGAGCGGCTCGGAGCCCTTCACGACGAAGGTCCAGTGGCCGGGCTCGAAGTCGGAGGTGACGTCGAACGACGCGACGTCGCCGACGCCCTGGTACAGGTACTCGGCGTGCTTGCTGCCGATGTAGTAGCCGTCGGCGGCCGGCGTGATCACGAACAGCTGCTCGGCCTTCTCGATGTCGCACGGCTTCAGCCGGAGACTGCCGAACGGGTCGAGGGCCTGTTCCAGGCACAGATTCTTGGGGCCGGCCAGGCTGAACTGATAGTTATCGGTCTTGTCGTCGGTATGGATCAGGTGGAACTGAAGCGCCGTGCCGTTCTTCGAGGCGCTCAGATAACCCTTGCCCCGGTCGGTGATCGAGGCGCCGGAGTCCGCAGCCGTGACCGTGACGAGGGATTGCGCCTCCGGCAGCTTCGGCTTCTTGCGGGTCGGCTTGCTCCGCGGGGTGCTCTTGACGACCGGCTCCACGCGCTTGGTGGCGGCCGGAGCCGCCGAGGTCGTGGCGGCCGTGGTGCCGGCGGGGGCGGCAGTGGCGCCGGCGGGGGCGGACGGCGCGGTGGTGGTCGTCGTCGTCCCGGACGAGCACGCCTGCGCGGTGGCGGAGACAACCACAAGGGCGGCGAGGGCAGCGATTCGGGAGATTGTGGTATTCATCGGACTTCCCGTTCTCTAAAAGGGCGCAACTGAGCCACGGACGTCGTGTGATTCGGGAGTGGGGCTAATCCACCGGGGCAGCGGTGGCCGGACTGGCCAGGGCGACGACCGCGACCGCGGTGCTGTCCTGCACCAGCAGGACGCGGGTGGTGTGCTGTTCGGTGCCGGCGTCGGCCTCGGTGGCCCAGACCTTCAGCGCGGTCTGCGACGCGTCGGGCAGCGAGATCTGCTTGTCCCTGGTGTTCACGGCGACGACGCCCTTCGGGCCGTCCAGCACCGCGCACATCGCGGTGTTGTTCGCCTCGACGTACCACGCGTCGGTGCCGCACGGCAGGCCTAGACCGCCGAACCAGCCGTCGGTCTGGCCGCGCTCTGCCGGCTTGCTCAGCTCGTCACTGATCAGATAGACGTCGACGATCGAGGCGCCTTCCGGCAGTCGGGCGGGCTGGACCGGCCAGCCGATCCACGCCACGAACACGGCGACGAGCAAGGCGACCGAGACCGGCGCCCAGATCACAAGGGGGTTGACGCGGGTTCTGGTGGTCATGACACATTCCTCTTCCGGCGAGACGCGGGGCGAATTTCTCCTGGTCAGAGGCCGTTTTCATCGACCTCGTTCATGGGAATGACACTACGGACGCCCCGCCGGGCAGCCATCCGACCACGGTGCTCATCGTGTGTGGTACCGCGGTACCACACGGCTCAGACGAGCCCGTTGGTGTGCGCCCAGATCACCGCGTGCACGCGGTCGCGGGCCCCGAGTTTGGCCAGCACCCGGCCGACATGGGTCTTCACCGTCGACTCGGACAGGAACAACTCCCCGGCGATCTCCGGGTTGGACAGTCCACGGCCGATCGCCACCAGCACCTCGCGCTCCCGGGCGGTCAGCTCCTCCAGGAGGCTCGTGCCCGCCGGGTCGGGGGCCCGCCCGCCCTGGTAGTGGTCGAGCAGGGCGCGGGTGATCCGAGGCGAGACCACCGCCGCGCCGGCCGCGACGGTGCGGACCGCGTCGATCAGGTCGGCCGAGGGCGCGTCCTTGAGCAGGAAGCCGCTGGCCCCGGCGCGCAGGGCGGTGAACGCGTACTCATCCAGGTCGAAGGTGGTCAGGATGAGAACCCGGGTGCCGGGACAGTTGGCGACGATGTCCCGCGTCGCCTCGATCCCGTCCATGATCGGCATCCGGACGTCCATCAGCACCACGTCGGGGCGGCGGTCCCGGGCCAGCAGGGCACCGGCCCGGCCGTCGCCGGCCTCACCGACGATACGCAGGCCGGGTGTCGCGCCGAGGACCATGGCCATGCCCTCGCGCAGGAGTTCCTGGTCGTCCACGAGCAGCAGGGTTATCTCAGACATCGGCACCTTCTGCGGGATGGGGCAGGTCCACTCGTACGGTCCACCCGACCACCTGACGGCCGGCTTCGACGGTGCCGCCGTACATGGCGACTCGTTCGCGCATCGCGTTCAGGCCCTGCTCGCTGCCGACCGACGGGGCCGGCGTGGTGCCCCGGCCGTCGTCGGCGACCACGATCCGGATCGGGTCGTCGCCGTAGTCCAGGTCGACCAGGACGTCGGTGGGCCGGTCGGCGTAGCGCAGCGCGTTGGTCAGTGACTCCTGCACGACCCGGAACACCACCCGCTGCAGACCCGGTGAGGACGGATCCGGCCCGTGGCGGCGCAGGGTCACCGGCAGGCCGGCGATCCGGAACGTCTCGATCAGGCTCTCCAGGTCACCCGGAGTGTCCGGGCTGTCGTCGCGCAGCACGCCGAGCAGCCGGCGCATGTCGGTCATCGCCTCCCGCCCCAGGGCAGCGACCCGCTGCACGGCCTTTCGGGAACGCTCCGGGTCGGTGTCGGCGACCGCGGTCGCGCCGTCGGCCAGGCGGACCATGATGGTCAGGTTGTGGGCGACGATGTCGTGCATGTCGTGTGCGATCCGCACGCGCTCGCGGGCGGCGGCCAGCTTGCCCTCCTGCTCCTTCTCCCGGGCCAGCCGGGCGGCCCGGTCCTCCAGCGACCGCACGTGACGACGGCGGGTGGCCACGGTCCCGCCGACCAGCACCGGAATGATCACCGCGAGCCCGTAGAGGCCGATGAAGGGGCCGAGCCCGTCGTGGCCCTCCTGCTGGAAGGTGACCACCCCGAGCACGGCCACCGAGAGGACCGCGCCGATCGTCGCAGCCTGCAACGAACGGTGCACCACCAGCGAATACATCACTACGGCGAACGCGAACAGCTGGGTGTCGCCGGACAGGGCGTCGCCGGTCACGGTCACCGCCAGCACCGCCCACGGCCACGACCGCCGCCAGATCAGCGCCAGCGAGATCACCGTGTTGACGACCACCGCCCACCAACTGGCGCGGGTCATGTCGCCGGTCAGCATGTCGAAGTCGAGGCCGGCGAAGAGGCTGACCGCGACGACGATGACGGTGGCCAGGTGGGGATGGTTGGCCCAGAAGACCCGGATCCCGGTGTCGGGCTCCACGGGTCAGAGATTCCAGGAAGCCGTCGACGGGTCGGCCCCGACCATCATGCTCACCACCATCAGCACCAATCTGACCAGCAGGACGGCGCTGAGGGCGAGGCTGACAGCGGACGCCGTGTGCTTGACGGCGAGCGTGACGGCGAACGCGAACAGCGCCACGAGCACGCAGTGTCCGATATCGACGGCCGACCGGCTCACGACTGTGCCGTACCGCACATCGACCAGCGTCACGACAACGTACGCCAGCATCAGGCACACGGCCCCGAGCACCGCCGCGACCACGGCCGCCACCAGGGCCTTCGCGGTCATCACGGCGATCCGGCGGGGTGCGGCCAGGAAGGTCGTCCGGATGGTTCCGGTGGCGTACTCCGAACCGGGCACGACAGCCGCCAGCACGATGATCACCGTTTGAAGGACCCCGGCGGCCAGGAGTCCGGACAGCGTCGCGGCCGCGGGGGTGAAGACCAGCGCGGTTCCCGCGCAGATCCAGAACGACTTCAGGGTACGGAGTTTCAGCCACTCGGCAGCGACGAGGCGGATCATCGGCCGCGGGCCAGAGCCAGGTAGACGTCTTCGAGGGAGGCGTGCACCGGGGCGTTCTCGATCAGCAGGATGCCGGCGCGGACGGCCAGCCCGGCGACGTCGGCCGAGGTCAGCCCGGTGATCTCCAGGCGGCCGTCCGGGCGCAGGGCGACGGCCGCGCCGTGCCCGCGCAGCAGCTTCTCCAGGTCGTCCGGGCGGTCCGGGCGGACCCGCACCGCCGGGACCGTGTTCCGCGAGATCACCTCGGCCGCCGGAGCGTCGGCGAGCACCCGGCCTCGCCCGAGAATGACCAGCCGGTCGATGTCGCCGGCCAGTTCCCCGGTCAGGCGGCCGGTGACCAGGACGGCCCGGCCCTCGCGGGCGAGCGTGCGGAGCAGGGCGCGCAGCCAGGCGACACCGTCCGGGTCCAGTCCGGCCGCCGGATCGTCGAGCAGCAGGGCCGGAGGGTCACCCAACAGCGCGCCGGCCAGGCCGAGCCGCTGCCGCAGGCCGGAGGAATAGACGCCGGCCCGCAGCCGCGCGACGTCGGCCAGCCCGGTCATCTCCAGGACCTCGTCGGTGCGGCGGTCCGGGATCCCGTGGGTCCGGGCGAGGATCCGCAGGTGATCGCGGCCGGTACGGCCGGGATGAGCCGGCGGCGGGGCGAGCAGGATGCCGACCTCCCGCAGCGGATACGCCAGATCACGGTAGGACCGGCCGTCGAACAGGCACCGGCCGGACGCGGCCCGGTCCAGCCCGACCATCAGGCGCAGCATCGTGGACTTGCCGGCGCCGGCCGGGCCGACGATCCCGTGCAGGCCACCGGGTCCCAGGCGGAACGACACGTTCCGCACTGCCGAGACGCCGCCGTACCTCCCGGTCAGGCCGTGAACTTCGATCACCGGGCCGACGTTACGGACGGCCGAGCCGCCCGCCAGCCGACCACGGTGCTCATCCGGCGTGGTACCGCGGTACCACGCGGGGGTGGGTGTCGGCACTCACGAACCGCTACAGGCGGGGAATGCGGAGGGCGGTCCCGGTTACGGATCGGCCCCCTCCGCACCGCCGGTTCGGAATGCTCGGTCGTCGCTGACGAGGTCGATGACGTCCGCCATGTCCTGATACCAGTTGCACGACGGCAGGGGCCGGATCACGGGGCGTCCAGTTCGTCGAGGCCCTTCCGCACTCATGGGTATAGCATTGCTGCTATGGCATGGGGTGCTGTCGAGCTCGAACCGGAGGTGGAGAAGTGGCTGGAGAGTCTGCCTACCGCTCAGTTCGCCCACGCGGCGTTCTACGTCGATCTACTCGCTGAGCAAGGGCCGCTGCTGGGTGAGCCGTACACCAAGCAGCTTGATCGAAAGCTGCGTGAGCTGCGATTCCACCTTGGTAGGCAAGCGGTCCGGATCACGTACTGGATCGCATCGGACAGGAGGATCATCTTGCTGACGGTCTTCTACAAGACGCGTATGCGCGACGAGCGAGAGATCGACCGAGCGCGTCGGGCATTGGCGCTGTGCATCGACGAGGCGCACCAGGTTGTGGACGAGGAGGGCTAGGCCATGAGCGAGAATGGCGGTTGGGCCGCTATGCGGGAGCGGCGGTTGGCTGAACCGGGAGCTGCCGCGGCTTACGACGCGGCGCGTTTGGCGTTCGAGCTCGGTCGTTCTGTTCGCGAGCTTCGTGAACGACGAGGCTGGAGCCAGACGCAACTTGCTAAGGAAGCGGGAATGACTCAGTCGGCGGTCGCTCGGTTCGAGGCAGGGGGTACCGTGCCGACCTTGCCGGTGCTGGAGCGGTTGGCGACGGCGCTCGACGTGGGCCTCAAGGTGGGTTTCGAGCCGCGCGGTGAAGCTGCTTGAGGGGTAGTCGAACGACGCAGAGGAGCAGGATCGGTTCGGGGTCGGCTAACGGAACGTCGCCGGGTTGACCTCCGGCAGATCGCCTGCTGTTGACTGGTCCTGCGAGGTTTGAGAGTTTCGGGCGGCCATCGTCAACATTCAGGCAATGTCCAACCTGCTGCGTGAACTGGTCAAGCGTCCCGGTAAGCGATTGCCGGAGACAGCGGTGGGTCGGTTCGCATGGCGCAACGTCCCGTCCACGGTATTGGCCTGGGGCGCCCCCAGACCCCACATTACGTGGGGTGCGGTGGGCGGATCGGTTTCGGTCCGCCCCCGAAGGGCGCCTGCTACGGGTGTCATAGTTCCGGCTTGAACTGTGCGAGAAGCGGTAATCGCCGGCCTCAAATCCTGGCCGGGTTCCGGGTTACCCAGTTGGCCCACCCCGCGACCGAGGAATTATGAGATCGAAAACCGCACTCGATCTACTGGCACAAACATCCGCCGAACAGCGAAAACGCTTGCCATGATCTGATAGCGTTCCACTGCCTTTGCGGACCTCGTGCGGACTGATTGCGGACTCTTCGACCTCGGCCACGCGCTGCTCGTGCACCGCCCACCCCGCAGCCCCGCCGGCATTGACCGCCAGTGCCGGCGTTCGGCAACCCGCGACACCACCGCGCCCACCCTTTCGGTGGCAAGCCGCGAAGCGGCGCGGCAGCCTCTTCGCTCAGGAAGCGCACGGGCCCCTCCCACTCAAACTCTGCTACGGCTGATGCTCATCATGCGAGTTCTGGCGGCTCACATTGCAGGTAAGGTGCGCCAACCGGAGGTTGGAGCGCTCGTCCGTCCCGCCGTTCGATACATGCACCACGTGGTCAACTGAGCCAGCCCACCGGTGCGGCCAGTAGAGCGCGGGGTCCACGGGCGCCTTGCAGAGCCAACATGTCCAGCCGTCTTCCGCTCCGAGCTTTTCGACCCAGCTTCGCTTGTTGACGCTACCCGCGATCCGCCCACTGGGCTTGCACCGCTTGCCGCAGTACAGCCGGACGGAACTGGCACCCGGATCGAACTCGCGGCCACAGGTCACGCAAGCCCGCGGCCCGAACTGGTATACGGGCTGTCGTATCCTTGGGCGGTTCTTGGAGATCAGCGGATCGCCGTAACGCCACCACCGGTAGTAATGGCTTGAACAGAGTCCTCGGCCGTTGGTGACCTCATCGCATCCGTCGATCGTGCATTTCCTCACCGCCTGCGGCGGATGAAACTCGGGATCCCCGAAACGTCGCCAACGTTGGTAGTGAGCTCCGCACAGACCTCGGGAGGTCGCACGCTCTTCGCAGTTGTCGAGGAAACAGACCCTCCGGATCGGCAAGGAGAGCCGGCTGCGGGCATAGTGCTTGTCGCATAGACCCAAGCCGTGCACGGGAAGGCCGCAACCTAACTCCGTACATTCGGTCGGCTTCGGCGGGACCAGGGGCGCTCCGCGTCTCTGCGCGTAGTAGTGACGGCGGCAGAGATCCTTCGCAAGGCTCTGCTCATCGCAACCTGCGACGACGCAGTAGGCCGGCTGCCTGCGCCTACCTGGCGCCAGCGGGTCGCCGTGGGCCTTGAACCTCGAATAGTGCATCTCGCACCATCCGCGCTTGCGCGAGGGGTTGGAGCAGCCTTCGATGCTGCAAATTCGGCCTGCCGCCACCTAGAAGTGCCTCTCGCCCGTACCGTGTTCTACCGCAGTGTAGATACGGGAAGCTGAACGCCTGGTGACCTGCGAACTCCTACCAGCCTCTTAGCCCTAATCCGCCGGCGCTGGCCGATGCCGGCCGCAGGCCGCCAGCAGGCCGGGCGCGGTCGGCCGCGGCGCGCCTGCGCGGCGCCTTGATCCCAAAGAGATCGATTCGGCAGTGGCCAGTGGTTGACTAGGTCTAGGCGCCCAGGAGCTGGACACCAAGCCCTTAAGCGGACACCAAACCCACAATCACCCTAGACACTCAGCTACCACCCCAGTAGTATCGAGCGAGCGCCTACCCCTGGGCGAGCCGCTGCATGCCCCAGCAAGTGCTTGCAGTTTGGTCTCGCATGAGAGACACTAGCGGCTGGAGGGTGCTAAGGCTTGGTTCTCTTACCACCTGAAGAGGACCGAGCATGGATGATCTACCAGCCGCAGAACACCAAGTTCGCTGATGCACAGTAGGCGACACCCACGGTGGACTGAGGCCCCTGCGGGGAAGCATGGAGATCATTTGCTGGCGCTGGCGCTACTTCCGTAGTCGAAGCTGTAGGCCGGGGTCAATTGACCCCGGCCTAGCTCAACCATGGAGTAGCACATGCAATCTGAGCATACTGAGTCGGTAACTGAGACGCACAAGGTCGAAGCTTCAGCGGTGGCCAATCCCGTAGAGCAGGCGTTCGAGGTGCTCGCAGACTCTCTTGAGGGGCTTATATCCTCAACAGGCAGGTACCCAACTGCAAGTGAAGTACGCCTTGAGATGAAGCGCCGCACCTATGGTGGATTTGATCCTAAGGGCATGGGATACAAGCGTTTCCGGGACTTTCTAGAAGATGCACAGAGCCACGGAGTCGTAAAGCTCGACCCGTCTCGCGCCGGCGATATTGCCGTCTTCCCTAGCCATGTTTACTCTGCAACAATAGATCACGCGCCATCTATCCGGCGAGATGTCTGGAAGGCATTTGTCGACTGGACACCCGACCGGCTCCGATTTTTTGATTTAACCAGCGATCGCGCCTTAAGCATCCCTTCTCGTCCCGCCCCACTCGAACCGAAAAACTTCCAGGACGTCCGAGTCCGCCGCGCTACCCACCCGGAAGAATTTATCGATATTACACCGATTGATGTCCAGCAGCAGATTGCATGGATGCGGGAATGGTCCAGCAAAATTCCCGATCCTCAAGTGCAAGTCTTGCTGCAAGCATCTCTCGATGCAGACAAGCCAGTTAAAGCGTTTAACGCTATTCTACGCGGACTTCCTGAAAACTTTTCAGCAGGCTGGAAAAGGGAGTTTCAGGAAGATGTTCGACAAAAGATTATAAATTGGCAGTCTTCAGATCCGCGAGCCAGTAAGATCGCGATCTACAGGAAAGAGCAAGAAGACGCTCCTAAACCGAACGCAGAAGTCTCAATAATGAACCCTGAAGCCAGGCCAAAAATCCAGGTCAAGAGCAATCAGGTACTCACCAATTCCGTTCAAGGCATCTTCGCGGAACGCATATTGATGACGACGGAACGCCCTTCATCGAATGTCAGTCAGCTTGCAGTGCTTCGATCACGGCTACACTCGGCGATTGACCGGATGCCGCTAGAGGAGATAAGGAAAATCAGCATTCCTGTCGGCTACCTTTTTGAAGACTAGTCGGCCGTGCGGACTCTTAAGGACCTTGTCGACAATACCCAGAACTTACCTTGGCGCGGGAATACGGCCGCCACCACCTGGCCTTACGGAGCCAATCCTAAGGTCAAGCTAGCAGTCGGTGGAGGGGAGAAGCCACTTGTTCTCCCGAAGGACATAGCTGGGCTGTCTCGGGTTGACAATTCCGGGGAAGGTGTAGGGCGCCTTCCCCGGGGGGATGCGCGAACCGCGCGATCTTTGCTAATATATTCTCCTACTTTTATAGTCCCCCTTCAACGACCCAGCGACTCCGAGCTGCACAGCCTGGGCGTAGATCCTTCGAGATTTAGAAACGAGAATCCGCGAGCTGTCTGTACAGCCGTCGCTGTAAATGCGGGTGGCACAGTTCTCTACGGAGCATCTCGAATAATCGTAATCGAGAACGGTCTCCGAATGGGCAGCTCACTCGTCTTGAAAAACGAGGATCTATGGACGGAGAATCTCGAAGAAGTCGAGAGTGCCATGGTCCAGAAGGCTAGGCTAATCCCTAGCTCACTAGCCCTGGCCCCAGAGCCTGGGCAGAAGCCCTGGCCAACGGTAGTCGCCCTTCTCGGCGGCTCAGACCAGCCAGGGGATCTTCCAGAGGGTTGGAAGCGGCTGTTTCGGTTCACAGCCGCGTTGCGTCAAGTCAACCTCGACATCAGGCCCAGTCCGGATTCGTCTCGGCAGTATATTCTTCATGACTTGAGGACAAAGCCTCCAGCGGGATTGCTTGTATGGGCGGATTGGGTGCCTGCGCCTGAGATTTACCTCCTGCCCTTTAAAGCAGCCCGCCCGGACGCGTATGCTGAACTCCTTGGCACAAATACAGCTGGGATGATGAACTTCGACGACCACCTGGCTGAACTGCAAATGCACCTCAGAGAAGTCGCTCCCCTAGCCGTACCTCGGGACCAACCTGAGTTGGTCGGAGTTCAGAGCTGGGAAGATGCCGCAAAAGAAATTAGGGATCTTGTTGGCCCTCACTTCTTCTTGACCGAGCGAGCGCACAAGATGCTTAACAACAACCCTTACCCAATGCCCCAAAGAATGCTTTCCTTTGCAGCGAAGCTTGCCAAAATCGCAGAAGATTTTCGCCAGAGCTCCGGGAATCTAGGCGGACGACTATCGGACTACGCCATGGAACAGTACGGCATAGAGATCGCACTCTTTGACTCTAGCCTCAACTCACCAAGTATTTCACTCGACGGAATCACCCTAGACACCACACCTCATGTTAAGGTGGACGATGCAAAATCGCCGGACAAGTGCGGTAGAATTTACTTTGCAATAGATAAAATCAATTTACGCATTGTGGTAGATCACATTGGCCTGCACAATTACGCCTAGATTCACTCCCGACATCTACGCCCCTCAGGCTCAGGCAGGACCTCAAACGCGAGCAGCGGATGCGACCTGAACCCAGGCGCGCAAACGCTCCTCTGCTACGCCTGCGATGTCGGCGGCAATCGCGACAACTTCGGCACCAGCATATGCCTGAGCAACACGTATCGACAGAACAGCAACGTCGTACACATGCTCGCCTGCGACGCCGCGTGGATCGATATACATCCTTCTACTATTGCCGCTGGCGATTATATTCCCGCTAGAGGCATCCCCGTGGCACAGCCCAGGAACGTGATCGCGTACCAAATCATCCAAGACCGCAAGAGCAGCTTGACGTTCGTGTAGTGGCGCGACGCTTGTGCCGGGTCGCAGGTCGGTTAGAGAATCGTCCTCTAAGCGATCACGAAGCCAATCCAATACCGAAGGCATACTGGGCAGTGGGGCGGGTTGATCCCGCATCGAGGCCAACGGCGCGAAAAGCTTCTGCGGATTTACTGTTGTCGGGTCAGTCCGACTAAGAGGCGTTCCGGGCCGCACACGGTCGGCCACAGTCCAGGTCCCGTGATCGTCGACAATGATTTCGTGTATTCGCGGACCGGCGCCCAGGTCGGCAAGCGCTACGGCTACCGCGGCCGCGGGGGCCCGGGCTGCTGCGCAGCACCAGCGGGCCGTCTGGGGTGTCCACGGCTGCGACGAATCCGTAGCGGGCTGGGAGGATGCAGCGCGGTGTCGCTTGGTAGCGCTCGCAGAGGGTTTGGAACTCTTCAGGGACATTGGCTGCCCATGAGTCCGCGACATCTGGCAGCGTCTTTGGATGTTTGCGAGTACGTCGGCCGGCAAGGCGAGCTGGTCCGTCATCGGGTCGACTTCGCGGAGAGGCTGTGCAGGGCGTCGGAGATGGCGTGCATTGAGTCGATCACTACGTCTGCTCCCGCCTCGGTGAGTCGCTGGTGTTTGCCGGGCTTATTGGCGTAACCGACGGTCGGGATACCAGCGGCCTGGCCGGCATGGATGTCGGTCACTGATTCGCCGATGAAGACGGCGGCGTCTCGGCTGGCGCGGGCGGTGGTCGGGCCTCGCTCAACCAGGTACGGGTTCGGCTTGAGCAGGCGTGGATCCATGCCGTCGTAGCGGGCCGCGATGCCGTCTATGCAGCGGAGCAGGTCGTGCCGGTGAAGGTAGGCCTCGATCGCCGCGCCGCTGTTGTTGCTGACGATGGCGACCGAGCGGCCGGCGGCGTGCGCTGCGCGGAGCACGTCCGCGGCTCCAGGCGTGGGGGTGGCCGACGCGACGGCTTTCACCTCGGCGTCGCGGCAGGTGTCGGAAACCTCGCGGAGCAGGTTCTCGTCGGCGACCGCGGCGACCGCTACCAGGATCTCCAGCGGGTCGAACGGCAGGTCAGCAAACGGCCGCGCCAGGTCGGCCCCGCCGAGCTTCTGCGCGAGGGCGCGCATTTCCTCGGCGATGGGGCGGGCAGGGTAGCCGGCGAAGACGGAGCAGATGGGGCCGTCGAAGTCGATCAGCAGGCAGTCGGCGCTGGTGACCAGGTCGGTGAGGGTCACGGCTTGTACTCGCGGGCGATCGTGGTCCAGGCGCTGTCGAACCAGGCTCGGGACTGCTTGATGAACTGGTCGTTGGCGTCGCCGTCGTCGCCGGTGATGACGTAGTGGAAGAGCGGCACGTCCTTGCCCAGCACGTCGAAGATCGAGACCGGCTGTTTGTCGACCGAGACGGTGTTGCGGACGACCGGGTAGAAGCCGAAGAAGACCTCTTCGCGGTTGATTATGTAGAGCTTCGACAGCACCGTGGTGCCGTAGGCGCGGACCTCGGTGGTGGCGCTGCGGACCAGGCCGAGCGTCGCCAGCTCGCTGACGGACTCCTCGATCGCCTCGGTATGCCGGCGCGCGATGCGGGCAGCGCGCTCGCGGACCGCGGAATCGTCACCGGCTGGTTCGGCGAGGGAGGGCACGACCGCGGGCTGGGTCAGGTCCGGCAGCAGGATGCGGATCGCGATCGACTCGGGCGTCAGGCGACCGGCGCGGATCTTGTCCAGCGGCTCCTGGATGGCGCCGTGCAGGGTCTCGCTGGAGAAGCCGGCGAAGTCGAGCGTGATGTGGAACTGCTCGAACGCGGCCTCGATGTGCGGCCGCAGCCCCACCGGGCGATCGGTCTGGGCGCGGACGAACGCGCCACTCCCCTGCCGACTGACGATCAGGCGATCGTCGCGAAAGATGCGGAGCGCGGACTTGACGGTCTCGCGGGCTACGCCGTAGCGCTCGGCGAGGTCGTTCTGCGACGGCAGGCGCTCGCCGAGAGCGGACCGGCCAAGGCACCAAGACGGACACTCCGGCGCAACGAAACGAACCGTGACGCAGTCCTCGCACGTCACCATCGCGACGTGGAGCAGGCGGTCGTCGGCGTGCCGGGCACGATCGCACCGCGCAGCACGATTGCGACGCGCCGAGAGCCTGCCCAACGTCATCCCACCCGCCAGATCGCCGGCTTCGACGTCGGCGACCGGGCAGCCCCAAAGGTGCCCAGCCAGGTCTCCCACCGTGACCGGGCCGTCCCCCGCGCCCACCGTAACGTGGGGTCTGGGGGTCGCCCCCAGGCAAAAATGGTGGGGCGGGCGGGACTCGAACCCGCGACCGAGGGATTATGAGTCCCCTGCTCTAACCCACTGAGCTACCGCCCCGTACCGGCGGCGATAGTAACCCGCGGCCCGCTCCCGCAGCTAGCGATCTATCGTTCCACCAGCGTCTGTGGCAACAAAACAATCTGAACCCGAGGGTCTGTCACCATGTCGGGCGGTTGCAGGTCGACCACCGCCGGCACGTCTTCCTCGCCGATGCTCCAGGACTCACCGTCGTCCTGGGTGGTGAATTCGGCGAAATTCTCCGGGTTGATGTCGCTCATGATGACAAGCCTCCAGACAGGGTCCTATACCCCGACCCGGGCGCCGAGTGACGCCAGGACCTCTCCAGCCGTGCGCCAGCCCCCGGCCATCGCTCCCTGGATGGACGGGCTGTCGCGGTGATCTCCGGCGACGAAGAGGCCGTCGCCGAGGGCGACCGGCTTGCGCAGCGCGGCCTGCGGCACGCGGGCCGCGGGCAGGGCGTTCGGCAGGCTGATCACGTTGAGCAGTTCCCAGTCGTCGGTCGGCGTTCCGTACATCCGGGCCAATTCCACCCGGATGACCGCCTCGGAGGCGCTGGACGGGGCGGAGACGCCGACCACGGTCGCGGCGATCAGGCTGCGGCCGCTGGGGGCGTACTCGGGTGCCGCGTTGCTGATCACTACGGTGTTCGCGATGATCTCCCGCCGGTCGCCGTCGAGCAGCAGGATGGGCTCGTCCAGGGGCGCGTGGTCGGCGCCGAAGTAGAACGTGGTCAGCCCGTGCATGTCCGGTTTCGGCAGCTGCGGGAGCAGTTCGGCGGCGGTGAGCGGGTCGGTGGCGACGATCACGGCGCGGCAGCGGAGTTCGCCGCCCTCGGTGACCACCATGCCAGGGCCGATGCTGAGTGTGCGGGCGCCGATCAGCAGTTGCGGGAACGGCAGCGGCCCGGCCACCGCGGCCGGCAGCGCGGCCATGCCGAGGGCCGGCACCCCGATCCGGCCGCGGGCGAAGGACCGCAGCACCATCGCGGTGACGTGGCTGGAGGTGTCCAGCGACCGGTCGGCGAAGACGCCGGAGAAGAACGGCCGCAGCACCTCCTCGATGATCCGGTGCGACAGGCCGGCCTTGCGCAGCATCTCCTGGGTGGTCGTCTCGGGCGCGTCCAGCAGCCGGTCCGCCGGGGTGGTGGCGCATCGGGTGACCAGCGCGGCGAACTTCAGCCGGTCGGTCAGCGAGCCGACCCCGGAGAGCAGCGTCTGCGGGGTGGTGAGCGGTTCGCGTATCGGGTTCTCCAGCCGGTGCAGGCTCCCGCCGCGACGGACCAGCACTCCGGACGTGAAATACCTCAACTCCAGCGCGTCCACGTCGACCAGCGCGGGCAGGCGGGGGTAGGCGGTGTTCAGCACCTGGAAGCCGCGGTCCATCCGCCAGCCGTCGTGCACCTCGGTCGCGATCCGCCCGCCGATCCGGTCGGAGCCCTCGACGAGCAGCCATTCCACGCCGGCGCGGTCCAGTCGGCGGGCGGCGGACAGCCCGGCGAGCCCGCCGCCGACGATGACGACGTCCACCTCGACCGGCTGCGACATAACCACCTCACTGAGAGCGAACAACGCGAGCCTCAGCGTAACCGCGCACTTCGGGCCAAGGAGGCGAAAGCACGACCACCCCCAGAAACCCCGAACCAAATTCCTTTTCGTACGCCATGAGCACCGTGCCCGGACGGTGGACACGGGACGGTGCTCATCGCGTACGAAAAATGGATCTTGGAAACGACGAAGCCCCAGACCGTGGTCTGGGGCTTCGTGGGTGGCTCCCCCGATTGGACTCGAACCAATAACCTGCCGGTTAACAGCCGGCTGCTCTGCCAATTGAGCTACAGGGGATCGTGCTCGTTGCCGGGTTTCCCTGGCGACGGAGAGAAGATTACACGACCCTCCCGGTGCCGTGCGAACGGGATACCCCTGTGCCGCGCGGCGGGGTCGTCGTGACTGGTGCGACTTCCGGCAACAGGAGTGAAACCAGGATGGAGGGCATATCGGCGAGGCAGGATGGGTATGCACGCCGCAGGACGCGTGCGCGTCACGAAACGGAAGGAGCCGCCATCATGCGCGGAAAGTTGATGTTCCTCACCGGCCTTGCGGCGGGCTTCGTCCTGGGCAGCCGAGCCGGCCGGGAGAAGTACGAGGAGATCCGGGCGAACGCCCAGAAGCTCTGGGAGCATCCGACGGTTCAGGAGGCGGCCGGCGTCGCGCAGGCGCAGGCCAACAAGCTGTACAGCGAGGGCAAGGACAAGCTTCAGTCGTCCAAGCTCGGGGAGAAGCTCGGCACCACCCACCACGACACGAGCACGGACGAGTTGCTGGCCCCGACCGACACCCTGTCCGGGTCCGGTAGCAAGGGATCCAGCAGCACGCTCTGATCCGCCGTAGAACGCTGAAGGCCGCCTCTTCCCGAGGCGGCCTTCAGCGTTCCCGCCTCTCAGCGTCCGCGGCCTTCGGCGTTTCCGGTCAGGGCGTGGTGCAGGGCTCGCTCTCCGGCGTCAGGCCGAGGGCGGTCAGTTCGCCGATCACGTACGCCATCTGCTGCGCCGCGGCCGAGCCGGGCGTGTCCACCTCGATGTACTCGGTGCGGGCGGTGTCCGCGGCGAGCAGGTGCCGGAGCACCGGCTGCCAGGCGGCCGACGGATCGGTGACGCGCACCGTGATCACCGAGAGGCCGGCGTCGGTGAGCCGGTCGACGCCGTCCTGCGGGGCGGGCCAGTCGCGCACCACCCGGGCCAGGTCCAGGCTGAGGCCGAGCCGGTCCTTGTCCACCCGGGTGAGCGCGGCGACGGTGTCCTCGGGACTGTCCAGGACCTGCCCCGGAGCGGGCTCAAAGCCGGCACGGACCGCGCGCCCGACCCGCCAGGCCAGGTCGGCGAGCTTGCCGGAGAGCCGGGACAGGTGTCGCGCGGCGGCTTTCTCGTGTGCCTCGTCCCAGTCCGCGCGGCGGCCCAGCCCGCAGCTGCCGACGGCGCCCCGGACCTCGTCGTCGGGCAGCAGGTCGACCAGGATCCGGGCCAGGTCGAGGGTGTGCTCCAGACGGGCCGGCTCGCTCCAGTCGGGCAGCGGGGGCAGGCCGCCACCCCCGGCATCGGGCCCGCCGTTCAACGTGACGACCTCGAGGCCTCGGGCGTCGAGCTCGGCACGCAGCCGGGTGCGGGCGCGCCCGTCGGTGACGAGGGCGGCGGCAAGCGGGTAGGGCAGGCGCAGCGCGACGCTGATCCTGCCGGGGTCGCCGCCGCGGGCGGCGCACAGGCCGGCGCGCAGGTCCGCGGCGGCCGCATCGATCATCGCGAAGGCGTCGGACGGGGTCCGGGCTTCGATTACGCTCACGCCGCAGGTGAGGCGCACGATCCGGCCGGAGGGATGTCGCAGCCGCATCAGTTTCCTCCCCGGACGAGACCACCCGTGCAGGTGCACGTGCATTCGCCCGTGCCGACGTTTCCAGTATGGACCATCCGGGGTACCCGCCTTGATCCGCCAGTACCCAGCCACCGGGGTGCCATGGCTGCCTCCATCCTGGAATGTGTTGCCCTCCGATACGAGCGTGCGACGCGTCACGGATCATCGGCGTACTTGCCGTGCGACACCGTGACCGGCGGATTCATGATCAAAAGCCGTCACGGTCATCGGTGGGTGACTATGTCCCGGGTGGGGGTGACCAGCGAGTAACCCTGTACTGGAAGGGCCGGGAGAGCGTTTTCGGACGGGTGATCGGGTGCACTATCTGAACAAATGGACATGCAACGTTCGGCTGCTCGTGCGTACGGCGCGTGCCAGCGCACGCGGCAAATGCCCGTCTTGCGATCCCCTCCGCCGGGGGTCGCACCGGTGATGGTGGGGTGGTGATGCGGTTCCGGCTCGTTCGGTTCGCCGCCGGCCGGGTCGGCAAGCGGCACCGTATGCAGCGGCAAAGCCGAGTGGGGCCGGAACGGAGACGGTGGTGCCGTGAGATCGGTTCAGCGGGGCGATGTTGTCCACAGAAGCGGGTTGTCCACAGGCTGAGCGACGGGATCGGCGCGTTGGGGGAATGCTGGGTCGTGGGTGGTCTGCCCCCGGTTGGGGTGGGGACTGCTCAAGGTCGGCTTCGGACGGGGCATCGGGCAGGCCGCGCGTCCAGCCCCGGGCAGCGAAACGGATGGTTAGCAACGCGGTCCGACGGGCATCACCCTCGCAGGTCGTATTCGCACGTCGCAGCGGGGAGGGCGGCACGAGTACGGCCCGACGCTTCGCCGAAGGGAAGCCCCGCATGAGACTCCGTAACCACGAACCCGACGAGCAGCACCCCGGGACCGTGAAGTCCGGTGACACCGCGGCCGGATCGGCCACCGACACCGAGCAGACACCCCCGGCCGGTGCGGACGCCGCCGACGCACGGCGGCGTGGCGCCGAGGACTTCGATCTGTCCGCGGCCAGCAATACCGAGGTGGGCCGCTCCCCCGGCCGCCAGGATCTCGACGCGCCCGGACCCGACGCCGGCCCGGACCGCCCCTCCCAGCTCCGGCTGCGGGGCATCGTCGCCGCGCTGAAGCGGACCTTCAAGCAGTTCTCCGAGGACAACGTCTCGGACTGGGCGGCCGCACTCACCTACTACGGCGTCCTGTCGATCTTCCCGGGCGTCCTGGTGATCGTCTCGGTGCTCGGCATGCTCGGTCCGGCCGGGCAGCGCACCTTCAACGACGCGGTCGCCGAGATCACCCCGAACGCTCAGTTGCGGGAGCTCATCAACACCGTGGTGAGCCAGGTGAAGGGCACCGGCGGCGCCGGGGTGGCCGCGATCATCGGTCTGCTGGTCGCGTTCTGGTCCGCGTCCGGGTACATCGCGGCGTTCATGCGCGCGTCGAACGCGATCTACGACGTGCCGGAGGGCCGGCCGATCTGGAAGACCCTGCCGATCCGGGTCGGGGTGACCGCCGTGGTCGGCGTGATGCTGACCGCCTCGGCCGCGATCGTGGTGTTCACCGGTGACCTGGCTCGCGTGGTCGGCGAGAAGCTCGGCCTTGGCGGGGTGGCCGTGACCACCTGGAACATCGCCAAGTGGCCGGTGCTGGTGGTCCTGGTCAGCCTGATGTTCGCGATACTGTACTGGGCCTCGCCGAACGCCAAGACCGGTGGTTTCCGCTGGGTCAGCCCGGGCGGCATCTTCGCGGTGCTGCTCTGGGTCGCCGCGTCCGCCGGTTTCGCGATCTACCTGGCGAACTTCGCCAACTACAACAAGACCTACGGCACCCTGGGCGGCGTCATCGCCTTCCTGGTCTGGCTGTGGATCTCCAACATGGCGATCATGCTCGGCGCCGAGCTGGACGCCGAGCTGGAACGCGGCCGCGCCATCGCCGCCGGCCACCCGGCCGACGAGGAGCCGTTCCTGGAGTTGCGGGACGACCGCAAACTCAAGAAGGGCTCCGAGCAGGGTCTCAGCCAAGGCTGAACCCCGGCCGCCCACGGGCGGCCGGGCCAGAGCGGACCGGCGCCGACCGGCCGGGCACGGGGCGGCCGGCCGGTGCCGGTCACCACCGCGCCCGGCCGCGGTAGCCAAAGGCCGCGCTCGCAAAAAGCCGCGGACACGCACAAGGCCGCGGACGCACGAGACCGCGGACGCACGAGCCTACGAACGCACGAGCCCACGAACGGGCACGAAGCCGCATTCGCACAGGCCGCAGACGCACCAGGCCGCAGACCCAAAAGACCGCAGACGCCAAGGCCGGCCTACTTGCAGAGCAGCTTGCCCATCCGGCGACCGGAAACGGTCAGACCGACCACCAGCAGCGCCAGCAAATAGACCACGTCGACGACCTGGCTCCAGCCGACCGCCCCCAGGCTGATCCCGCGAATGAGGTCGACCGACCGGTACAGCGGGGAGACCTCGACCAGCCAGCGCAGCAGCGCCGGGTAGGACTCGGCCGGGACGAACGTGCCGGAGAACAGGAACAGCGCGAACTGCCCGGCCCCGATCAGGTCGAAGTCCTGCCAGCTGCGGATCAGCGTGGCCGTGGTCATGCCGAGCGCGCCGAACGCGAAGCCGACCAGCACCGTGGCCGGGAACGCGGCGAGCGCCCGCAGCGGCGTGGTCAGATCCATCGCCACCATGATCGTCAGGAATGCCACCGAGTAGATGCTGCCCCGGGCCATCGCCCAGATCAGCTCCCCGACGGCGATCTCGAACGGCCGGATCGGCGTGGCGAGAATCCCGTCGTACAGCCGCATGAACTTCATTTTTCCGAAGAAGTTGAAGGTGGTCTCGGCGAGCGCCCCACTCATCGCCGAGGCGGCCAGCATCGCCGGCGCGACGAACTCGGTGTAACTCACCAGCCGGCCGCCGGGCAGCGCGATGTCGCCGATCAGCGCGCCCACCCCGACCCCGATGGAGAACAGGTAGAGCACCGGCTCCAGCAGGCCGCCGGCCAGCACCACCCAATACGCCGATTTCAGCGCGTTGACGTTGCGCTCGGTGACGCGCACGGACCGGCCGGCGCTGCCCTCGAACGACACCAGTTTCGGCAGGACCAGGGTCAGCACGGGAGAGCACCTCTCATCGTCAGATCACCAGCCGGCTCTTGAACCGCCACCGGGCCAGGAACCAGCCGGCCACGCACCAGGCCAGCAGGTAGAGCACGTGCCACAGGCCGGCCGTCCCGGGGTTCAGCCCCAGCGTGGCGGCACGGGTGAGGTCAACGCCGTGCCAGAGCGGCAAGGCATATGCCACCCAGCGCAGCAGCGGGGGCAGCGACTCGATCGGGAAGAACACCCCGGAGAAGAGCGACATCGGCAGCACCGCGAACCGGAACAGGATGGCCAGGTAGCTGTCGCTGCGGACACTCGCCGTGTACGCCACCACCGGCGCCGCGACGGAGAACCCGACCAGCGCCGCGATCGGCGGCACGGCCACCACCCAGGCCGAGTGCAGGGTGCCGAAGCAGGCCGCCACCGCCAGGAACGCGGTGATGCTCACCAGCACCCGGAACAGCATGAAGGCCAGGTGCCCGCCGAGGATGTCGGCGATCCGCAGCGGCGCGGCGGCCTGCGCGAAATACGTTTTCATCCACTCGAAGCTGCTCAGCACCGGCCAGGTGGCCTCGCCCAGCGCGGTCTGCGCCGCGGTCGAGGCGATCAGGCCGGGCACGATCCAGTCGAGATAGGCCGCGCCGTCGATGTCGGCCTGCACGTAACCGCCGACGCCCAGGCCGAAGCCGACCATGGTGAGCAGCGGCAGCACCAGCGTCGACAGCGCGCTGGACCGCCAGGTCCGCTTGTAGTTGACGAGGTGATACTCCAGCACGTAGCCCGCGGAGGTCATGGTCAGTCCACCAGGGTGCGGCCGGTGAGGTGGAGGAAGACGTCCTCCAGGCTGGAGCGGCGGACCAGGGCCGAGGCCGGGCTCAGCGAGCGGCGGTGGACCTCGGCCAGGGCGTCGTCGCCGTCGGCGACGTAGAGCAGGACGCGGTCGGGCAGAACCTCGATCCGGTCGGCGATGCCGGCCAGCTTGCCGGCATAGGTCCCCTGGTCCTCGGTGGCGAAGCGGAGCTCGACCACCTCGCGGGTGGAGTGCCGCTCGATCAGCGAGCGCGGTGAGCCCTCGGCCACGATCTTGCCACCGTCCATCACCACCAGGCGGTCGCAGAGCTGCTCGGCCTCATCCATGTAATGCGTGGTCAGGACCAGAGTGACGCCCTGCTGCTTGAGCCGGAACAGGCGCTCCCAGACCAGGTGCCGGGCCTGCGGGTCGAGGCCGGTGGTGGGCTCGTCGAGCAGGACCAGGTCGGGCTCGTTGACCAGGGCGCGGGCGATGGTCAGGCGCCGTTTCATGCCGCCGGAGAGCGGCTCGACCTTGCTGCCGGCGCGCTCGCTGAGCTGCACGAACTCCAGCAGCTCGTCGGCCCGGCGGCGGGCGGTGGCGCGCGGGATGCCGAAGAAGCGGGCGTAGGTCGTCAGATTCTCCCGGACGGAGAGCTCGACATCCAGGTTGTCCAGCTGGGGGCAGACGCCGAGCCGGGCGCGGATCGCGGGGCCGTCCCGCCGCGGATCCATGCCGAGGATGCGCAGGACCCCGTCGGTGGGCGGCGAGACGCACCCGATCATCCGCATGGTGGAGCTCTTGCCGGCGCCGTTGGGCCCCAGGAAGCCGAAGGCCTCACCGGGCTGCACGTCGACGTCGATGCCGTCGACCGCCGTGAAGTCGCCGAACCGTTTGATCAATCCACGGGCGTGGATAAGGGAGGAGTCTTTGTTCTGTTTTAGGGTGGTGGGGTGGTTGGACGGGGTCACGCCACCGACCCTACGGAGGGGGTGCGACAGTTTTCTGCGCCGCGCCGACCAGGTCGTCGGTCGCCTGGACGATCTCCGGCTGGTCCACCGGGGTGCCGGCGTCGTAGCGGACCGCCCAGCTCAGGCCGTCGAGCCCGGCCACCCGGCGGCCGACCACCCGGACCGCGCCCTCGGGCAGCTCGTGATGTGTGGTGTACGCCACAGACCGCGTCACCCGGGAGCGCACCTGATCGGGCACCTCCCCCGGCTCCAGCAGCAGGAACGACGTCACCGGCCCGTCCACCAGCACGGTGTACCCGTCCCGCTCCTCGGCCACCTCGGCCGGCGTGATCCGCAGCTCCCGCCCGGACCAGGAGGCCTTGTGGATCTCGTGCCAGCCCAGCCGGTCGCTCGCGGCCGGCAGCCAGATCCCCCGGTTCGTCGCGACGACGACGCCGCCCTGCTCGCACGAGCACCAGGCGACGACGCGCTCCTCCCCGTCGAGCGGAGGACGGGACGCGGCCGGCAACGCGGGCCGGCGCCGGAAGAGCTTCACATTCCACCTGCCGCCTGTTCACGCAGGGCTCGCGCCTGCTGTTCCAGCGAGAAGAGCTCCCCGGCCAGGGCAAGATACTGATCCTTGCTGGTGACCGGATTGAGCCGCTGCAACTTCGACTTGATGTCGCGGATCACCTGGGTGACCCGGGGCAGCTGCAACTTGGCCAGGGTGACCTGGACGTAGTGCGGGTCCGGGACGCCGTCGAGCAGCAGCGGCTCGACCGAGAGCTCGCTGACCGCGACCTGGCCGGCCAGGTCGGCGCAGGCGGTGCGCACCTTCTCGATCCAGACCACGCCGCTGACCGCGGAGCCCGCGCCGCCGGCCGCGTCGATCGCCTCGCGGACCGCGCGCAGCACCGGGTCGCCGTAGTTGTCCGGCCCGACCGCGTCGAACATCGGGCCGGCCAGCACCGGCTCCTGGAGCGCCAGCTTGAGCGCGTCCCGCTCGACCAGGCGCTGCGGCGAGTGGGCGGCGGCCCGGGGCGCCTGCTGCTCGGCCGCCACGGTGCCGCGCAGCGCGTTGTTCACCGCGCGCTGCACCGGCTCCAGGTCCATGCCGAGGTCGCCGGCGAGTTTCCGCGCGTACTCCGGCCTTTTCTCCCGGTCTTTGATCTTGGCGACCAGCGGGGCGGCGCGGCGCATCGCCTCCACCCGGCCCTCCACCGTGTCCAGGTCGAACCGGGAGATGGTGTGCCGCAGGGCGAAGTCGACGAGCGGCTCCCGCCCGGCGATCATGTCGCGGACCGCCAGGTCGCCGCGGGCCAGGCGCAGCTCGCACGGGTCCATGTTGTCCGGGCTGACCGCGATGAAGGTGCGCCCGACGAAGCGCTGGTCCTCCTCGAACGCGCGCAGCGCCGCCTTCTGCCCGGCCGCGTCGCCGTCGAAGGTGTAGATGATCTCGCCGGTGAAGCTGTCGCTGTCCATCAGCAGCCGGCGCAGCACCCCGATGTGGTCGACCCCGAACGCGGTGCCGCAGGTGGCCACCGCGGTCGGCTCGCCGGCCTCGTGACAGGCCATCACGTCGGTGTAGCCCTCGACGATCACCGCCCGGCCGCGCTTGGCGATCTCCCGCTTGGCGTGGTCGATGCCGTACAGGACATGGCTTTTCTTGTAGATCGGGGTCTCGGGGGTGTTCAGGTATTTCGGGCCGTCGTCGTCGTCGAACAGCTTGCGGGCGCCGAAGCCGATCACGTCGCCGCTCAGGTCCCGGATCGGCCAGAGCAGCCGGCGGCGGAACCGGTCGATCAGCGACCCGGACCGGGCCGTCTTGGACAGGCCCGCGGTGATCAGCTCGTCGGCGGTGAACCCCTGCAGGCGCAGGTGCTTGCTGAGCGCGTCCCAGGAGTCCGGGGCGAAGCCGCAGCCGTATTTCTCCGCGGCCTCGCGGCCGAAGCCGCGCTCGGCGAGGAACTCGCGGGCCTTGCGGGCGCCGGGCGAGCCGAGCTGGTCCTGGTAGAACTCGACGGCCGAGGCGTGCGCGGCGATCAGCCGCTGCCGCTGCCCGGCCTGCGGGCGCGGTCCGGCCGGGGCGGCGCCGTCCGTGTCATACCGCAACTGGATGCCGGCCTTGCCGGCCAGCCGCTCCACCGACTCGATGAACGACAGGTGCTCGGCGTCCATCAGGAACTTGATCGCGTCGCCGCCCTGGCCGCAGCCGAAGCAGTAATACACCCCCCGGGCCGGGGCGACGTTGAACGACGGGCTCTTCTCGTCGTGGAAGGGGCAGAGGCCCTTGAGGTTGCCGCCGCCGGCCGAGCGCAGCGTCACGGTCTCGCCGATCACGTCGGCGATCGACGTCCGGTCACGGACCAGCGCGATGTCCTCGTCCTTCACCCTGCCCGCCACGGCATACATCCTGCCTCGCGCCGGCCGGGAGCCGCCAGCAGGGTCGGGGCGCGCCGTCAGCAGAGGTCGCGGTGCCAGGCCACGGCCGCGTGGTCGGTGAGCGACGCCACCTGATCGATGATCACCCGGAGGGCGGCCGCGTCCGACGAGGCGGCCGCATGCTGCGGCCGGAAGAGCGGATCCAACTTCTCCGGGGTACGGCCGAGCGCCGCCACCAGCTCGACGAGGATGATCCGCTGCTGCTCGTACCACTGCTCGGCGGCCCGGCTGCGCATCACGTAGCGGAACGCCATCCCCTTGAGCAGCGCGCACTGGTTCCGCACGGTACGCGGGACGACCAGGTCGGCGTCGTAGCGGCGCATCGGGTCGGTGCCGTACTGGCTGTGCGTGGCGCCGACCGCGGACGAGACGAACCGGCCGGTCAGCACGCTGGTCATCCGCTTCAGGGTGATCTGCGCGGCGTACGAGCCGTCGTAACCGCCGACGGCGGCCACCGCGGGGTCGGCGAGCAGCTGGTCGAGGGCCTCGCCGAGCTGCCCCGGGGTCTCGTCGGAATACGTGGCGGCCACGTCGGCGCAGAGCGCGGCACGCTCGGCCGGGTCGTGCAGCAGCGGGCCGAGGTCGAGGTACCCGCCGTGCACCCCGTCCTCCACGTCGTGCACCGAGTACGCCACGTCGTCGGCCCAGTCCATCACCTGGGCCTCGAGGCAGCGGCGGTCGTCGGCGCGGCCGTCGCGCAGCCAGGTGAAGACCGGCTCGTCGTCGGCGTAGACCCCGAACTTGCGGGTGCCCGGCCTGCGGAACCACGGGTACTTCGAGCAGGCGTCCAGCGAGGCGCGGGTCAGGTTGAGGCCGGCGCCGGGCACCTTGGCCTCCAGCCGGGTGAGCACCCGCAGGGTCTGCGCGTTGCCCTCGAAGCCGCCGCAGGGCTGGGCGACCTGGTCGAGGGCGGCCTCGCCGTTGTGCCCGAACGGCGGGTGCCCGATGTCGTGGGCCAGGCCGGCGACGTCCACCACGTCCGGGTCGCAGCCGAGGCGGGCGCCCATCTCCCGGGAGATCTGGGCGACCTCCAGGGAGTGGGTCAATCGCGTACGCAAGAAGTCGTCGACGCCGGCGGTGTGCACCTGCGTCTTGGCCGCCAGCCGGCGGAAGCCGGCCGAATGCAGCACCCGGGCACGGTCCCGCTGGTAGGGGGTCCGTCCGTAGCCGCTGTCCTTGGCGGGCTCGGAGGCCCAGCGCTGAGCGTCGGCGGCCGTCATGAGATCACCTTAGGGCCCGTTCCTCAGGCGGTTGTCCCGGTTGCCGATGGGATAGGCGTGAACGTCACCATCGTCGGCCGCCTCGTCGTCATGGGCGTCGCCGGACTCGTCTCGGTCGGCCTGGTGACCGGGTTCGCGGTCCGCAACGCCTCGGACCAGTCGGCGGCGAACAAGGAGATCGCCGTCGTCAGCCAGGCGATGAGTGACCAGTGGAACGCCGACATGATGCACGACGCGCTGCGGGCCGACGTGATGTCGGCGCTGTACGCGACGAACGCGGCGATGCGCGAGACCCTCGCCGTCGACGAGGTCGCCGACCACGGCACGACCATGCTGGAGATGTACGACGCGGCGGCCGGGAACGCCCCGGCGAGCCTCCGGGCCGACTACGCGGCGATCCGGCCGTCGGTGCAGGGATACATCAAGGCGGCCACGGACATGGTCGCCACCGCCGCCGGCGACCACCGGGCCGCGGCGACCGGTCTCAGCGACTTCCTCGCCGTCTACTCGGACCTCGAGGAGAAGCTCGGCTCCCTGGACGAGCGGATGTCCGGCGAGGTCAAGGCCGCCGCCGCCCGCGGCGCCGAGGCGTCCTCGTCGAGCAACCGGTTCATCGTGTTCGCCGCGCTGCTGGCCGCCCTGATCACCGCGACCGCCTGCGCGCTGACCGTGCGCGCGGTGCGCCGCCCGCTGCGCGGGATGCTGGAGTCGCTCCGCGCCCTGGCCCGGCGGGACCTGACCGTCCGCGCCCCGGTGGTCAACCGGGACGAGCTGGGCGCGATGGCGGCCGCCCTGAACGAGGCGACCAGCGTGCTGCAGAACACCGTCTCGGCGACCGCCGACCGGGTCAGCGTGCTCACCGAGGCCAGCGCGGAGCTCCAGATGCTGGCCGGGACGCTGGACCAGTCGGCGGAGGAGACCTCGGCCCAGGCGCGCAACGCGGACAGCTCGGCCGGGAACGTGTCCGGCTCGGTGACCGACATGCTGACCGCCACCGAGCAGCTGTCCGCGTCGATCCGGGAGATCGCCAAGCAGACGTCGTCCGCGACGGAGACCACGAACGAGGCGACCGCCAGTGCCAACCGGACCGCGGAGGCGGTGGCCCGGCTCAGCGAGGCGAGCCGGGAGGTGGGCGCCATCGTGCAGATGATCACGAACATCGCCGAGCAGACCAACCTGCTGGCGCTGAACGCGACCATCGAGGCGGCCCGGGCCGGCGAGATGGGCAAGGGGTTCGCGGTGGTCGCCACCGAGGTCAAGGACCTGGCTCAGGAGACCGCGCAGGCGACCGCGGACATCACCACGAAGATCTCCGCGATCCAGGAGATGACCACCGGCACGGCCGAGGCGATCCAGGCGATCGCCGAGGTGATCAGCCGGATCGACGACGGTCAGCGGACCATCGCGGTCGCGGTCGAGGAGCAGTCGGCCACCACCGACGAGCTGGCCCGCAACGTGGGCGCGGTGTCGGCGGCGGCCGACGAGATCAGCGGCACGGTCTCGCACATCACCACGTCCAGCGCGAACACCGCGGAGGGGGCGAACACCACCCGGCACTCGGCCGAGCTGGTCAGCGGCGCCGCCACCGAGATCCGCACGCTGATCGGCGAGTTCCGCTACTGAGCTGATTCCTCGCGGGCCCGCACGGAGAGCACACAGAACTCGTTGCCCTCGGGATCGGCCAGCGACACCCACGGGACGTCGCCCTGGCCGATGTCGACCGGCCGGGCACCCATGTTGACCAGCCGCTCCACCTCGACCTCCTGGTCGTCCGGGCGCAGGTCCAGGTGCAGCCGGTTCTTCCCCTTCTTCACGTCGGGGTTGCGGACGAACAGCAGGCCGGGCATCTCGTCCGGGCTGCGCCGGATCTCCAGCACGTCCTCGTCCTCGTCCACGATCACGAAGCCGAGCGCCTCGGCCCACCACCGGCCCAGCCGGGCGGGGTCCTCGGCGTCCACCGTGACCTGCTCCCACTGCATCGGCATGTGACCTCCCGGCGATCGACGCGTGACGATCAGGTTACGCGACTCCGACGGGTGACCCCGCCCGGTCGGCGCACCGGCCGTGCGACGACGGCACTCGATGGCCCGCAGGATGACGTTCCGTGATTCCTGGTTCACCGGCGACCGCCACGGTGCGGCGCCTGCTGGCCGAGTTGGGCGAGTCCGGGAGTACCGGCGCGCTGCACGTGGGCGGCACCCCCGGCGGGGTGTTCTACCTGGTGGCGGGGCGGATCGCGTACGCCGAGTCGCCGGCCGCGCCGAGCCTGGCCGAACGCCTGATCGGCTCCGGCCGGATCTCGCCGGCCATCTGGCGGGCGGCGTACGCGGAGGGCCGCCACGGCTGCCGGGTCGGCCGGGTGCTGCTGCGCGACGGCTGGCTCGGGCAGCACGAGCTGGCTCTGCGGGTGGTCGCGGCGATCGCCGGGGCCACCCACGCGCTGCTGCGGCAGGCGGACGCGCCGGCCCGGTTCGTCCCCGGGGAGCGGCACTGGCTGGGCGAGGTCACGCCGCCGCGGGCGGGTGCGCGGCCGCGCCTGATCCCGCGGCGGCGCCGCGCCCGGCACCGGATCCCGGCCACCGGACCATGACGCACAAACCGTGCGACCTGTCGGCTCCGTGTCACCGGAGGATGGCGCACGGTGGTGGCCGAGGTGACCCGCGGCCACCGGCGAACGATTCCAACTGAACACGGCCGAGCAACGAAGCCCGGTAGCAGCGCTGAGGAGAGAAGTGCCCGGCGTCGATCACTGCCTACAGGAGGCCATGACGATCCCCGGCGCGGTCGGGGCCAGCATCGTCGACTACACCACCGGATTCCCGGTCGCCACGACCGGAGCCGCACCCAATGCCGATCACGAGGCCGCGGCGGCCGGGACCGCGGAGGTCATCCAGGCCGCGAACAGCCGCTCGCTGTTCGTCTCGGCCATCCCGCACGACCTGCTCGAAGACCTGATCATCACGACGGCCGGGGGTTACCACCTCCTGCGGGTCGTCCAGACCGAGTTCGACAGCCGTCTGGTGCTCTACGTCTGGCTGGACCGGGTGCGCGGCAACCTCGCCGTGGCCCGCCGCCAGATGCAGCGCCTCACCGACGAGCTCGTCGCAACATGACCGACATATACCCCAACGCGCACACCAGTGAGGAGTAACGGTGGCCCCCACGAAGACCGCCGCACCCGGTGATCTGCTCACGCAGATCGCCGACGAGCGGCAGACCGGCGCGCTGGTGGTGGGTGGCCATCCCGGCGGCGCGGTCTACGTCTTCGAGGGGCGGGTCATCTACGCCGAGTCGCCGGCCGCGCCCGGGGTGGGCGAGCTGCTCACCTCGTCCGGGCGGCTGGCCGGGCGTACCTGGCAGAACGCTCTGGACCTGGCGACCTCGACGGCCCGGGTGGGCCGGATGCTGGTCGAGCAGGGCCATCTCACCCAGGGCGAGCTGGAGCTGTGCGTGCTCGGGGCGACCTACGACGCGGCGTACTTCGCGCTCGCCACGGCCGCCGCGCCGATCGACTTCCTGCCGTCGGCCACCCACTGGCTGGGCCCGGTCGTGCACATCGACGCGGCCGCGGTGCAGCGCGAGGTCCGGCGCCGCGTCACGCTCCTCGACGACATCTACCCGGACCCGCGGATCGACACGGCCCCGGTCAGCCCGGTGTCCCGGCCGCCGCGGGAACGGGTGACGGTCACCGCGATGCAGTGGGAGCTGCTGATCCACGCGGACGGCCAGCGCACCCCGGCCGACCTGGCGCTGCTGCTGGGCCGTGCGGGGTACGCGACCATCCAGGAGCTGCGCCGGCTCGCCGCCCTGGGGCTCATCGAGCTGCCCACGTCGCGCGGGCCGGACACCACCGAGTTCGTCCGCCTGCCGCAGCACCGGGGCAACGCCGCGCCGGTGGCCCGGCCCACGCCTCCGGTGGTCGAGGAGGCGCCGGCCGTACCGGTGATCAGCGGGCCGCCGCCGGCGCTGCCGCCACCGGCCCCACCACCCGGCGAGGGGAACACCGGGCCGAACCGGTTGCCCCGGCTGGCCCGCCGCAAACCCGGGGCGAAGCTGCCGAAGGAGCTCGCCGTCGAGAACCCGCCGGTGCATCAGGGCACCGACGAAGTCCTGCTCAAACGCATACGCACCGCATTGAGGGCACTGCGGTGACGCGCGCACCCCCGATCAGCAGAAGGAGCGTCCGAGGATGACGGTGGATCCGGCGGTACTCGACGAGTTGGGCCGCCTGCGCAGCAAGGTGCCAGAGCTGTCCGGCAGCGTGCTCGCCACCGCCGACGGGCTGGTCGTCGCGCATGATTCGCACGGTATCGAGCCCGACACCCTGGCCGCCCTCGCCGCGGCGCACCTGGCGCTGGCGCGCCGGTTCGCGCACGCGGTCAACCACGGCGAGCTGCGGGAATCCGTCGTCGAGTGCGACGGCGGGTACATCACCTCGTACGCCGCCGGCCCGAACGCGCTGCTCACCGTCGTCACCTCGGGCGACGCGAACCTCGCCATGGTGCACCTGGAGGCGCGGCGGTGCGTACGCCGGATCACCAAGCTCCTGGCCCTGGAGAACGCGCCGCACCGGCAATTGCGGCCCGAAATCCCGCAACAGACCGGACCGTCGTCGCTCCCGCTGGCCCGGCGGACCCCGATGGCCACCCTGCCGAACACCCCGCGCCGCCGCACGGCGGCCGGGTGATCCGGCGGCTCCACCGCGGCGAATGCGCCGCGTCCATCCACCACAACGGAGGAACGAATCCCATGCCCGACATGGACACCGCACTGAAGGAAATCATGGAGATCGACGGCTGCATCGGCGTCGCTCTCGTCGACCACACCAGTGGCATGGCCCTGGGCACCCTCGGCGGCGGCAAGGAACTCGACCTGACGGTCGCCGCGGCCGGCAACACCGACGTGGTCCGGGCGAAGCTGCGGGCGATGGAGATGCTCAACCTCTCCGAGAAGATCGAGGACATCCTGATCACCCTGGACACGCAGTACCACATGATCCGGCCCCTGACGAGCCGGCAGGGCAAGGGGCTGTTCCTCTACGTGGCCCTGCGGAAGGATCGGGCGAACCTCGCGATGGCGCGGCACCAGCTGCGCCGCATCGAGAACGACCTCGACGTCTGACCCGCACCCGGTAGTCCGTGACCGCCGCCCGGCGGCGGGGAGGGTCCGCACCACCCTCCCCGCCCACGGACCCGCTGGTCTCCGGTACCGGCCGGGTGTGGCAGGGGCAACTGATCGCGCCATGACCGGCCGGCCGGCGGCTAGCATGTGCCGCATGCCGGCCCGGGAGATCCTCGCACGTGTCCGGGCCGGGGAGCTCGATCACGAAACCGCCCTCGACCTGCTGACCGGTGTCCCGGCCGCGGAGGCCGACGCGGTGCTGCGCGCCGCGCTGGGCGAGGAATTCAACCGGCTGTTCCGGCACGGCTGGCAGCCGGTCGAGCTGCACCGGGCCATCGCCCGGCGAGGCGACCCGATTCAGGGCCGCCTGGTCGCCGAGGCCGCCGCCGCGTTCCTGGCCGGCAAGGACCCGGTCGACCCGGACTGGCGTGCCCAGGTCGTACAGATAAGGATCGCCGAAGGCCGCAGACCGGACCGCATCGCTCTCCTCGACGCCTCCCTCGGCCTGCTGGCCGAGCTGCGCCTGCTGCCGCCGATCGAGATCCTCATCCCGCCGCCGGGCACCCCGGCGACGACCGTGCACCACCACGCCGACAAGCGGGTCCTCGACCGGGTGCGGGCGCTGCTGGCCAAGGCCGAGGCGACCGACTTCCCGGCCGAGGCGGAGAGCTACAGCGCCAAGGCCCAGGAGCTGATCACCCGGTACCGGATCGAGGAGGTCACCGCGCCGGCCGTCGACGTGGTGCCGTTCGCCCGCCGGGTCGGCGTCGACCACCCCTACGAGAACGAGAAGGCCAGCCTGCTCGACGCCGTCGGCCGGGCCAACAGCTGCCGCACGGTCTGGTCCCCGGAGCTGGGCTTCAGCACGATCTTCGGCTTCGACGCCGACATCGACGCGGTCGAGCTGCTCTACACGTCGCTGCTGGTCCAGGCGAATCGGGCGATGACCCGCGACGAGCCGGCCAAGGGCCGGGCCCGGGTCAAGGCGTTCCGCCGCTCGTTCCTGATCGCCTACGCGGCCCGGATCGGCGAGCGCCTGCGCCAGGCCGCCGACCGCGAGTACGCCGGGCACGGCGACCTGCTCCCCGTCCTGCGCAACCGCGACCTCCAGGTCCGGGCCGCGATGGAGAAGGTGTTCCCGCGCACCGTCCGCGCCCGCGGCAGCCGCGTCGACAGCCTGGAGGGCTGGGAGTCCGGCCGCGCCGCCGCCGACGAGGCCCGGCTGCGCTGACCGGTCACCCCGGCAGCGCGACGCCGGTGAGCTCCGCGCACAGGTCGAGCAGCCGGTCGCGCAGCCCCTCGTCGTAGGCCTGCGGGTTGGCGCGCAGCGACGTGCGGCGCTTGAAGTAGTGCCCGGTGACCGTGGCCGCGGGCTCGTCCGAGGTGGCCAGCCACACCTGGGTCTCCGCGCCCTCCGGCAGGTCGTCGGTGGCTTGCGGGCCGCCCAGCCGGGTGCGGATCCAGCCCGGGTCCACCGCGTTGCTCAGCGTGCCGGGCCGGCGCTGGGCCACCGCGAACGCGAGCATCACGTCGTACAGCTTCGAGTCGCTGTAGGCCTGCATCCCGTCCCAGGGCCGCGCCCGCCACTGCGCGTCGTCGAGGCGGGCCCGGCCGGCCGACTCCAGCCCCGAGGTCAGATAGATGAGCCGGGCCGGCACCGGCATCAGCGCGGTCAGCAGGTAGGGCGCGACGGTGTTCACCTGGAAGATCCGCTCCAGCCCGTCCTCGGTGATCTCCGGGGCGCGCTGCCCGCCGCCGATCCCGGCGTTGTGGATCACCACGTCGAAGGGCCCCGCGGCCACCGCCCGATCCGCCAGCTCCCGGGTCTGCGCGAGGGAGGCGAGGTCGCCGACGAGAACGCCGGCGGCGTCCGGCACCGCCTTCTGCGCGTCCTCGGCGCGGCGCTCGTTGCGGGCGTGCAAGGTCACCCGGTGGCCGGCCGCCGCCAGGATCTCCGCCGTGTGCCGCCCGATGCCGTCGCTGGACCCGGTGATCAGAATCGTCGCCATGCCGGCAGCTTAACCGGTTCACCCCGGCGGCGCCGATCAGCTCCGGGCTCAGCCGCCGCTGTCCTCCATCTCGGCGCCCTCCGGGACGGTGTCGTCGTCGCGGGAGTCGAGCCAGCCGTGCGGGAGCGACACCTTGCCCGGGGCGTTGACCCGGCCGCGCGGCTGACCCAGCGACTCGACCGGGAACGGCACGGCCGGGTCGAGCTTGCCGAGCAGGTCGTCCAGCTCGGCCAGCGAGGAGATCATGGCGAGGCTGCGGCGCAGGTCACCGCCGACCGGGAAGCCCTTCAGGTACCACGCGACGTGCTTGCGGAAGTCGGCGCAGCCGTGCCGCTCGTCCTCCAGCGCCTCGACCAGCAGCTGCGCGTGCCGGGACATGATTTTCGCGACCTCGCCCAGCGTGGGCAGCACCGGCTGGTAGTCCGGCCCCTGGGTGAACGCGGCCTCCAGGTCGGCGAACAGCCAAGGGCGGCCCAGGCAGCCACGGCCCACCACGACGCCGTCGACGCCGGTGTGCGCCACCATCCGCAGGGCGTCCGAGCCCTCCCAGATGTCGCCGTTGCCCAGCACCGGGACGTCCAGGGCCTGCTTCAGCGTGGCGATCGCGTCCCAGTCCGCCTGGCCGGAGTAGCGCTGCTCGGCGGTGCGGGCGTGCAGCGCCACGGCGGCCACCCCGGCATCCTGCGCGGTGAGGCCGGCTTCGACGTACGTCAAATGGTCTTGATCGATGCCTTTGCGCATCTTGATGGTGAGCGGGAGACCGTAGGCCTCGGCGGCCTGCACGGCCTGCCGGACGATGCGCCCGAACAGCTTGCGCCGCCAGGGCAGGGCCGAGCCGCCGCCGCGCCGGGTCACCTTCGGCACCGGGCAGCCGAAATTCAGGTCGACGTGATCCGCCAGGTTCCGCTCGCCGACCATCCGGACCGCCGCGGCGGTCACGTCCGGATCCACGCCGTAGAGCTGCAGGCTGCGAAAACCCTCGTCCTCGGCGAACGCGATCATCTTGAGCGTCTTGGGGATCCGCTCCACCAGCGCCCGTGTCGTGATCATCTCGCAGACGTAGACACCGCCGCCCTGCTCCCGGCAGAGCCGCCGGAACGCCACGTTGGTGATCCCCGCCATCGGAGCGAGCACGACGGGCGGGTTGACGGCGTGGTTGCCGAGCATGAGCGGTGCGGTCACCGGTCCAGGGTGGCTGGCCTCCCCCATCAAAGTCAAAGTCAAGATCTTCATATACGCACGTCCGCCGTGGTACAGACCGCACGCTCCCGCGCGGGCCGGGGCCGGCGATCTGGCCGCTGACGCGTCCAAACCAATCGCCGCCCCCTTCACTGTCCGCCGCCACTCCCGGAGATCAACCCCCAGCCGGCCTCCAGCGCCCTATTCCGTTCCCGGACAGGGCCACCAGCACCAGCCCGACACTGCTCGGCTGGCCCCCAGCGCCCTATCTCGTGCCCGGATAGGGCCACCAGGGCCAGCCCGATACTCCCCGGCTGGTCCTCAGCGCCCTATCTCGTGCCCGGGTAGGGCCACCAGCACCAGCCCGAAACTCCCCGGCTGGCCCCCAGCGCCCTGTCCCATGCCCGGAAAGGGCCACCAGCACCAGCCCGACACTGCTCGGCTGGTCCTCAGCGCCCTGGGCGGACGCGGGATCGGGTCAAGCCGCTTGACACCCCTGGCGCAGGGGATGTCTTCGCTGTCCGCGGTGCTCACCGAACCCCGGAACCCGCTCAGGCCCCCGAGGTTTCTCACGAAACGCCGCCGGTGAGATGGGCTCGGCTTTTCCGACGCCGCGGGGTGTGCGGCGGCGGAAAAGACGCGCCCATCTCACCGGTTACAAGGCGTTTTGTGCGCGGAGCGAAGCGAAGCCAATCAGCCCAGTTTTGTGCGCGGAGCGAAGCGGAGCCAATCAGCCCTGTCGCGCGTCACCTGATCGAGTGCTTGATCCTGTCCGACATCAGGGCAGATGGTGGGAGACGGCTTCGACGAAGCGCGGCAGCCCCTGCGCCTCCCAGTAGGCCTTGGCGTCGGTCCCGTCCGGCTGCCCCTCGATCTTCACGTCCTCGCCCAGGTCGAAGAAGATGGCGCCGACGTCGAACCAGGCGCCGTTCTTGAGGATCTCGTAGCCGGTCACGTCATGGGTGCAGTCGGTCAGCTTCGCCTTCTTCACCAGCTCCGGCGGGCAGGCCTCGTCCTTCTTCCGCTCCTTGAACTTCTCCGTGTACTCCTTCTTCAGCACCTTGGCCGAACCGAACGCGCGGACCTTGATCTTGAGCCGCAGGCCGGGGTCGTCCTCCTCCATGGAGCTCTCCGGGAAGTAGACCAGCGTCTCGCAGGCGCCGTCCGGCTTCTTCTGACTGCTGGCGCCCAGCGTGGCGTCCAGATAGGTCACCGGCTCGTCCGTGCTCTCCACCTTGACGGCCGACGGGATGATCGCCCGCGCGTCCGACTCCGTGATCAGGTCACAGGCGGACGGCCACTGCGCCATCATCACCAGGCCGTCGTCGCCCGGTTTCCCCACGCTCACCGGCGTCGCCGGCGGGGCCTCGCCCAGCCGGAACGGCCCGGCCGGTTTGCCACATCCGCTCACCGTGGCCGCCAGCACGGCGACGACCAGCAGAGTTCCTCGTTGCCACATGGCTCGACAGCATAGAAACCCGTCACCGTCCCGGCTGCCCCGTCCCACCGGAGCGGGTTCGCCAGAAACGCGGAACGCCGGCCGCCCGAGCGGGCGACCGGCGTCCAGCGGTGCGGGATCAGCAGCCGGGCAGGCGCTTGATCAGGTAGTCCTCGATCTGGGACAGCGAGACGCGCTCCTGCTTCATGGTGTCGCGGTCCCGGACGGTCACCGCGTCGTCGGTGAGCGTGTCGAAGTCGACCGTGACGCAGAACGGGGTGCCGATCTCGTCCTGGCGACGGTACCGGCGGCCGATCGCCTGCGAGTCGTCGAACTCGACGATCCAGCGCTTGCGCAGGTCGGCGGCGAGCCCCTTGGCCTTCGGCGACAGCTCCGGGTTGCGCGACAGCGGCAGCACCGCGACCTTGACCGGGGCGAGCCGCGGGTCGAACCGCATGACGGTGCGCTTGTCCACGCCGCCCTTGGTGTTCGGCGCCTCGTCCTCGTCGTACGCCTCGAGCAGGAACGCCAGCACCGCCCGGGTGAGGCCGGCGGCCGGCTCGATCACGTACGGCGTCCAGCGCTCCTGCTTCTCCTGGTCGAAGTAGGACAGGTCGACGCCGGAGTGCTTGGAGTGCGTGGACAGGTCGAAGTCGGTCCGGTTCGCGATGCCCTCGAGCTCGGCGAACTCGCTGCCGCCGAACTGGAAGCGGTACTCGATGTCGACGGTCCGCTTCGAGTAGTGCGAGAGCTTCTCCTTGGGGTGCTCGTAGAAGCGCAGGTTGCTCTCCGAGAGGCCCAGGTCGCGGTACCAGTCCCAGCGCTGCTGGAGCCAGTACTCGTGCCACTGTTCGTCGCTGCCCGGCGCGACGAAGAACTCCATCTCCATCTGCTCGAACTCACGCGTACGGAAGATGAAGTTGCCCGGCGTGATCTCGTTCCGGAAGCTCTTGCCGACCTGGGCGATGCCGAACGGCGGCTTCTTGCGGGCCGCGGTCGCCACGTTCAGATAGTTCACGAAGATGCCCTGGGCGGTCTCCGGGCGCAGGTAGTGCAGGCCCTCGGTGCTCTCGGTCGGGCCGAGGTAGGTCTTCATCAGGCCGTTGAACATCTTCGGCTCGGTGAAGGTGCCCTTGTTGCCGCAGTTCGGGCAGTTCAGCTCCTGCAGCGAGGCAGGCGGGTTGCCGTGCTTGGCCTCGAACGCCTCCTCCAGGTGGTCGGCCCGGAAGCGCTTGTGGCAGGACTGGCACTCGGTCAGCGGGTCGACGAACGCGTCGAGGTGACCGGAGGCGGCCCAGACGTCCCGGTTCAGGATGACGGCCGAGTCCAGGCCGACGATGTCGTCGCGCTGCTGGACCATGGTCCGCCACCACTGCCGGCGAACGTTCTCCTTGAGTTCGACGCCCAGCGGACCGTAGTCCCAAGCCGAGCGGGTCCCTCCGTAGATCTCGCTGGAGGGAAAGACGAAGCCCCGGCGCTTGGCAAGGCTGACAACGGAATCGATGCGGTCGGCAGGCATGAGTCTCCTACGCCGGCTGGGTGTCGGCGGGGGTCTGGGAAGGTTGGACGAAAAGCGAGATTACTCCCCGACCGAGCACACCTCGAACGCGCCCGTGCTGGTGTTCTGCCCCAGCTGCGCGGACACGTGGTCGACATCGCCGTCGGAACGGGTGAGGTCGACCGGGACCGCGCCGGTGACCGGATTGACGTCGCCGATCGTGTAGCTGTCGAACTGCTCCTCGCGAGCCATCCGCGTCCGATACTGCGCGCGGCTCTCGAAGCTCTTGGTCTCCTGGCACAACTGGTCGTACGCCTTGTCGTAGTCCCGGTCGTGCACGGCGTCGAGATAGTCGCCGACCACCACGTGCGCCTGCTCGTTGAGCGCGCTGGTCATGGCGACGGCCAGGCCGATCACCGCGGCCAGCCCGCCACCGCAGACCAGCACCAGGACGCCGGCGCCGATGCCGAACCCGAGCCCGATCCGGCGGCCCCGCCCCTCGACCGGCGGCGCCGGGAACGGCGGGTGCACGCCCGGGCCGGGCGGCGGGGGCGGCGCGACCGGCGGAGGCGGCGCCACGGCGACCGGCGGCGCGGTGTACGGGAAGGGCGGTTGACCGTAGGCCATGGATCCCAGCCTAATCTTCAGCGCCAGGGCTCGGCGGCCCGGTCGCTGTCGATGATCGTGACGGGCTCCCCCGGGCCGGCACTCGCGAGCGTCTCGAAGGCGGACGGCTCGTCCAGCGACCGCGCCAGCAGCGGGGTGGCGTGCACCTTGACGTCGAACGCGCCCAGCGCCCTCCGATAGGCTCCGACCGACTCCCACTCGGTCACCAGGGTCCAGGCGGCGGTGTCCTCCAGCGCCCGGGTGAGCCGGCCGGACAGGTATCCCGGGCAGGCGGCCAGGGCGGCGAGCGCGGCATGCGCCTGCTCGAGGAATCCGTCCCGCGTGTCCGGCGGGACCGTGAAGCGGTTGAGCACCAGCATGTGACGAGCGTACGCACACCCGACAGGAGCCACGGTGACGACGTCCGACCCTTTCCTGCGCCGCCTCGCGCACGTGAATCCGACCACCGCGTTCGTCACGGCGCTGGTCCTGATGCTGGCCGGGCTGTTCCTGCCCGGGGTGGTGGGCGCGCTGCTGCTCGGCCTGCTGGCGGCCGGCCTGGCCGCGCTGACCTTCACCACCTGGCCGGTGCAGTCGCCGATCACCCGGCTGGTCCGGGTGGTCCTGCTCACCCTGCTGATCGTCGCGGTGGTCGGTAAGGCGATGGCGTAGGAACGCATGCGCTTTTGACAATCATTGTCATTATCGACGACAGTTGGTGGCATGATGCGCCGCCTGCTCGCCCTGCTCCTCGCCCTGGCCGCCCTGGCCGGGTGCGGCGCGCGGGCGCAGGCCGGTGGACGCCTCCCGATCGTGGCCGCGTTCTACCCGCTCCAGTTCGTCAGCGAGCGGGTCGGCGGCGACCTGGTCCGGGTCACCAACCTCACCAAGCCGGGCGCCGAGCCGCACGACGTGGAGCTGAGCCCGCGCCAGGTGGCCCAGATCGTCGACGCCCAAGTCGCCGTCTACCTGCACGGCTTCCAGCCCGCGGTGGACGAGGCGATCACGCAGAACGCGCGGGAGCAGGGCTACGACGTGTCGGGCGCGGTCACCCTGCTGCACGCCGAGGACGCGGAGCACGAGGGGCACGAGCACGGCTCCGCGGACCCGCACGTCTGGCTCGATCCGCTGCGGCTCGCCGAGATCGGTGACCACCTGGCCCAGCGGCTGAGCGAGACCGACCCGGCGCACGCCGCCGGCTACACGGCCCGCGCCGCCGCCCTGCACCGGCAGCTCACCGAGCTGGACGCCGAGTTCGCCGCCCGGCTGGGCAGTTGTCAACGGCGTGAGCTGGTCACCAGCCACACCGCGTTCCACTACCTGGCCGACCGCTATCACCTGACCCAGGTCGGGATCACCGGCGTCGACCCGGAGGCCGAGCCGTCACCGCGCCGCCTGGCCGAGGTCGCCGCGCAGGCCCGGGCGCACGGCACCACCACGATCTTCTTCGAGACGCTGGTCAGTCCCAAGGTCGCCGAGACGATCGCCCGCGAGGCCGGGGCGACCACGGCGGTGCTCGACCCGCTGGAGGGCCTGACCGACCCGGACGCGGACTACTTCTCGGTGATGCGGGCCAACCTGGCCGCCTTGACCACGGCATTGGGGTGCTACTCATGAGTGTCATCGAGGCCCGGCACGTGGCGGCCGGTTACGACGGCCGGGAGATCCTGCGCGACGTCACGCTCAGCGTCGCCGCCGGCGACGTCGTCGCCGTGCTCGGCGCCAACGGCTCCGGGAAATCCACGCTGATCCGCACGGTCCTCGGCCTGGTTCCGGTCCGCCGCGGCCAGATCGGCCTTTTCGGTACGCCCCAGCGCCGGTTCCGTCAGTGGGAGCGCATCGGTTACGTCCCGCAGCGCCTCGGCGCCGGCAGCGGCGTCCCGGCCACCGTCGGCGAGGTGGTGGCGTCCGGCCGGCTGGCCCGCCGCGGCCTGTTCCGGCTGCCCGGGGCCGCCGACCGCGCCGCCGTCCGGGAGGCCCTCGACGCGGTCGGCCTGCTGGACCGGATCGGCGACCCGGTCGCCACCCTCTCCGGCGGCCAGCAGCAGCGCACGCTGATCGCCCGGGCCCTGGCCGGCCAGCCCGACCTGCTGGTCCTCGACGAGCCGACGGCCGGGGTGGACGCGGCCAGCCAGGAGGCGTTCGCCGGGGCGCTGACCAAGTTCGCCGCGGACGGCGGCACGATCGTGCTGGTGCTCCACGAGCTGGGCCCGCTGCGGCCGCTGATCGGGCGGGCCGTGGTGGTGCACGACGGCCGGATCGCGCACGAGGGGGTACCGCCGGAGCCGGCCGGGCACCACGCCGAGCCGGGGCACGACCACGTGCACCCGCACGCCGACGAGGAGAGGGCCGGCATCTGCGAGTGGGCGCCGACCGACGGGCAGAAGGCGTACTGAAAATGGATCTTTTGACCTATCCCTTCATGCTGCGGGCCCTGGCCGGGGCGCTGATCATCGGGCTGGCCGCGCCGGCCCTCGGGGTCTATCTGGTGCAGCGGCGGCTGTCGCTGATCGGCGACGGCATCGGGCACGTAGCGCTCACCGGCGTCGGCGTCGGCCTGCTCACCCACCAGTCGCCGGTGCTCACCGCGGTGCTGGTCTCGGTGGCCGGCGCGGTCGCCGTGGAACTGGTCCGCGAGCGCGGGCGCACCTCCGGCGACCTGGCCCTGGCGCTGCTCTTCTACGGCGGCATCGCGGGCGGCGTGGTCCTGGTCGGGCTCTCCGACGACAGCAGCAACGCCAGCCTGATGCAGTACCTCTTCGGCTCGCTGATCACCACGTCGCCGCAGGACATCGTGGTGATCGCCGGGCTGGGCGCGGCCGTGCTGATCGCCATGCTGCTGTTCCGCCCGGCCCTCTTCGCGCTCTGCAACGACGAGGAGTACGCCCGGGTCAGCGGCCTGCCGGTGCGTACCCTCAACCTGCTGCTCGCGGTGACCACCGCGGTCACCGTGACGATCGCGATGCGCACCGTCGGCCTGCTGCTGGTCTCCGCGCTGATGGTGGTCCCGGTGGCGGCCGCCCAGCAGCTCACCCGCGGGTTCCGGTCGACCATGGCGGTGGCCATGCTGATCGGGGTCTGCGCGGCCGGCGCCGGCGTGGTGCTCTCCGGTGAGATCGACACCGCGCCGGGCGCCACCACGGTGCTGCTGGCCCTGGCCGCGTTCCTGGTCACCACCGGGATCAGCGTGCTCCGGCGGCGGCGCAGAGCCGGGTCACCGGCCCCGGTCGAGCCTCCGGATGTCGTGCTTCATGCTTGAGAGAAAAGGACTATGACGGCCACCGGTTACGAAGCGTACGAGTCCGCGGGCGCGCTGTTGCGAGCGCTGTCCGCTCCGATCCGGATCGCCATCGTCGCCGAGCTGGGTTCGGGCGAGCGCTGTGTGCACGATCTGGTGGAACGACTCGGCGCCCCGCAGCCGCTGGTCTCGCAGCACCTGCGGGTGTTGCGCGGCGCCGGCGTGGTGCGGGGTGTGCGGCGCGGCCGCGAGATCGCATACTCCCTGGTGGACGAACACGTGGCGCACATCGTCGCGGACGCCGTCAGCCACGCGAGGGAGAGCCGATCGTGAACCCGGAGAGCAGCGCGCAGCGCAACACCAAGCAGCGGAGCGCGGTGCGTGAAGTGCTGTCCCATACCGAGGGCTTCCACAGCGCACAGGACCTGCACGCGATGCTGCGCGACCGGGGCGAACGGGTCGGGCTGACCACCGTCTACCGCACCCTGCAGGGTCTGGCCGACGCCGGCGAGGTGGACGTGATGCGCCCGCCCGGCGGCGAGCACCTCTACCGGCGGTGCAGCCAGGGACATCACCACCACCTGGTCTGCCGGTCCTGCGGGCGGACCGTCGAGGTGCTCGGCCCGGCGGTGGAGTCCTGGGCCGACAAGGTGGCCGGCGAGCACGGCTTCGTCGACGTCGCGCACACCCTGGAGATCTTCGGCACCTGCCCGGAGTGCGCCGCCAAGGCTGAGTGATCCCTGAGGGTGCCCGGATGCGCCGATCCGGCCCGGGTGCGAGGCTTCGGCTTGTGAAGCTCTATGCCGACCGCGTACCCACCGCCACCCGCCAAGTGATCACCGACCTCCTCATCCTGTTCTGGATCTACCTGTGGGTCCGCGTCGCGCTCGGGATCCACGACCTGGTGGAGAAACTCGCCGTCCCCGGCGCGAAGCTGGAAAGCGCCGGCAGCGGCATCGCCGACAACCTGGCCGACGCCGGCGGCAAGGTCGGCCGGGTGCCGGTGGTCGGCGACCAGCTCACCAAGCCGTTCACCGGGGCGGCCGACGCCGCCCGCTCGATCGCCGAGGCCGGCCACCAGCAGCAGGAACTCGTCGACAAGCTGGCACTGATCCTGCCGCTGATGGCGATCTCGTTACCGCTGGCCCTGGTCCTGTTCCTCTGGCTGCCGCTGCGGCTGCGCTGGATCCGGCGCGCCTCGGTGGCCGTGACGGTCCGCGACGAGCCGGCCGGCCGGGACCTGCTGGCGCTGCGGGCGCTGGCCTCCCGGCCGCTCGGCGAGCTGACCCGGCTCGGCCCGGACATCGCGCAGAGCTGGCGCAACGGCGACGCGGCCGCCGTCGACGCGCTGGCCGAGCTGGAGCTCAGGCGTCTCGGTCTGCGCCCGTCCCGGAGCTGACGCCGACCGGGGCGTCGTCCAGGACGTACCCGTCCTTGTCGTCGTCGTCGGCCCAGTTGCGGTGGGTGATCGGCAGGATGGCCCAGAAGGTGAGGAACCAGCCGGCCGCCACCACCGTGAGGATCACCGCCCAGCGGGCGTGCAGGACGTAGTCGGTGATCAGCAGGACGCTGCTGACCATCGACACCAGCATGCAGGCCAGCCCGCTGGTGGCCATCCGGTGCGAGTACCGGACCAGTTCCGGCTTGCGGCCCTGGCGGAACAGCGCGCGGTGGAACGCCACCGGCGAGATGATCAGCGCGGTGGCGAACGCCGCGCTCATCAGCGCCACCATGTAGACGTCCTTCTGGAAGTCGGTGGCCTTCGGGAAGCCGCTGGAGAACGGCAGGGTCAGCAGGAAGGCGAACAGGATCTGCACGCCCGTCTGCGCGACCCGTAGCTCCTGCAACAGATCGGCGAAGTTACGGTCCCACCGCTGTTTTTCGGTTTCGTTGGACGAGGGGGCCATGGTCACGGCCATGCCCGGTCCGGCCCATGGTCAAACGCCGATGCGTGCCAGCACCGCGTCGGACAGCTCCTTCGGCGCCTGCTCGGGCACCCAGTGGCTCACCCCGCGCATCGCCACCAGCTGGTAGTCGGCACGCACCCAGTCGGCGGTGCGCAGCACGGCGGTGAGCCCGACCACGCCGTCCCGGTCGCTCCAGACGAACGTGGTCGGCACGGTGATCTCACCCAGGTCGGCGACGTCCGCGGTGCGGAAGCCCCGGTACCAGTTGAGCCCGCCGGTCAACCGGCCCGGCTCGCGCATCGCCTTGACATACAGGTCGGCCCGCGGCCCGATCGGGCCGAGCATCCGGCGCAGCACCAGCGCGCCGCCGCCGAGCAGCAGTTTCTCCGCCACCGGACTGCGGAACAGCTGGAAGTACGCCAGCCGGGCGGACTGGCTCGGCCGGACCCGCAGCGCCAGCATCATGGCCCGCGGGTGCGGCACCGAGATCGCGGTCAGCGTGCGCACCCGGTCCGGGTGCCGGCCGGCCACCAGCCAGGCCACCTGGGCGCCCCAGTCGTGCCCGACCAGGTGCACCGACTCCAGGCCGAGCTCGTCGAGCACGGCGAGCACGTCGGCGACCGCCTCGCCGATCCGGTAGGCGCCCGGGCCGGACGGGCGGGCGCCGGGCGAGTAGCCGCGCTGGTTCATCGCGTAGGTGCGCAGGCCGGCGTGGTGCAGCCGGGGCATCAGGAGGTCGAACTCGCGCCGGTCCTGCGGGAATCCGTGCAGCAGGAGCACCGGCTGCCCGTCCGCGGGACCGCCCTCGGCCACCTCGAACGTCAGCCCACGAGCCTTGACCTCCATGTGATGACTCCCTCGCTGTGCCGGACCGGTACCCCGGTGTTAGCGTCATCGAAGCACATCCACCGAAGCTTGGCCGTGACGGCGAAACCGCGCGTCGCGGCCGAGATTCGATCCGACAGGGGAGCGCACAGCGCTGAGAGTGCGGCCTGGCCGCAGACCCTCGTACCTGATCTGGGTAATGCCAGCGCAGGAAGTTCGGTCTTCTCCAGCCGCGCCATGGGCCGTCCATGGCGTGCGTCTCCTCCCGGTGTACACGCTGGGAGGCGTACATGACATCGACCACCACCAACAGATGGCGCACGATAGACATCGTGATCGCCTCGGTCATCGCCGTCGCGTTCGGCGTGATCTTCTGGGCCTGGGACGCCCTCTGGGCCGCCACCGAGAACGCGTTCCTGTTCTTCCCGCCGGCCCAGTCCGTCCTCTACGGCATGTGGTTCCTGCCGGCCGTGCTGAGCGGGCTGATCATCCGGAAGCCGGGCGCCGCGTTCTTCACCGAGACCGTCGCGGCCATCATCTCGGCGCTGCTCGGCAACAAGTGGGGCGCCACGGTGATCTTCCAGGGCGCCGCCCAGGGCCTCGGCGCGGAGCTGGCCTTCGCCCTGTTCCGCTACCGGGTCTTCACCCTGCCGGTCGGCATCCTCTCCGGCGCCCTGGCCGGCGTGGTCGCCGCGGTCTTCGACTGGTTCGTCTGGACCTACGACTACGACCTGTGGAGCTACCGGGTCCCCTACGCCCTGATCACCGTGGCCAGCGCCGCCGTCGTGGCCGGCGCGGGCGCCTGGCTGGTGGTCCGGGCACTGGCCCCGACCGGCGTCCTCGACCGGTTCGCGGCGGGCCGCGAGCGGGCACTCATCTAGTTCATGGCAGAGGTCTTGCTGCGCGGGTTCGGGTGGCGGCACGCGGGCCGTCGCGCCTGGGCGGTGCGCGGGCTGGACCTGCACGTGCGGCGCGGCGAGCGGGTGCTCCTGCTGGGTCCCTCCGGGGCCGGCAAGAGCACCCTGCTGGCCGCGCTGGCCGGGCTGCTGCCGGAGGACTCCGGCGAGGCCGAGGGCACCGTCGAGATCGACGGGCTGGAGCCGCGCAAGGCCCGGGACCGGGTCGGCATCCTCTTCCAGGATCCGCAGACCCAGCTGGTGATGGCCCGCTCCGGCGACGACGTGGCGTTCGGCCTGGAAAATCGGGGACTGCCCGCGGCCGGGATCTGGCCCCGGGTCACCGACGCTCTCACGCGCGTCGGGTTCCCGTACCCGAATGATCGTCCGACCCACGCGCTCTCCGGCGGCGAGGCGCAGCGCCTGGCTCTCGCCGGGGTGATCGCCCTGCGCCCGGGCCTGCTGCTGCTCGACGAGCCGACCGCCAACCTCGATCCGGCCGGCGCCGCGCTGATCCGCGAAGCGGTCAGCCGCGCGGCCGGCCCGGACACCACACTGATCATCGTGGAGCATCGGGTCGCCGAGGCGTTGCCGCTGGTGGACCGGGTGGTGGTGCTGGCGCCGGGTGGCGGGGTGCGGGCCGAGGGCACGCCCGAGGCGGTCTTCGCCGCCTGCGGCGACGAGCTCGCCGACGAGGGGGTCTGGGTGCCGGGCCGCCCGGTCGCGGCCGCCGCTTCTTCGGTACGACCGTCCGCCGCCGAGCCTCTGCTGAGCGCCGAGCGGGTCACCGTCCCGGGCCGGCTGCCCGAGGTGTCGCTGACCGCGCGGGCCGCCGAGGTGCTCGCGGTCACCGGCCCGAACGGCGCCGGCAAGTCCACCCTCGCGCTGCTGCTCGGCGGTCTGCTCGCGCCGGGCTCCGGGCGGATCACCGGGTTCGGTGACAAGCGGCCACCGCACCGCTGGCGGGCCGCCACCCTGACCCAGCGGATCGGCTCGGTCTTCCAGAACCCGGAGCACCAGTTCGTCACCGCCAGGGTCGCCGACGAGCTGGCGCTCGGCCCGCGGCGGCTGGGCCGGTCACCCGGGGAGATCCGGGTGACCGTGGACGAGTTGCTGCACCGGCTGCGGCTGGACCGGCTGGCGGCGGCCAATCCCTACACGCTCTCCGGCGGCGAGGCGCGGCGGCTGAGCGTGGCGACCGCGCTGGCCACCGCCCCGCGGCTGCTGGTGCTCGACGAGCCCACGTTCGGGCAGGACCGGCGGACCTGGGTGGAGCTGGTCGCCCTGGTCGCGGAGCTGCGGGACGAGGGGCACGGCATCGTCGCGGTCACTCACGACGAAGACTTCGTGCGTACCGTAGCCGATCGGACCCTGGCCCTCGGCGGCCCGGAGTGAACCTGATCCTGGAGCCGGTCGCGGATTCCGGCGCGCCGCTGGCGCGGCGGAATCCGGTCGCGAAGCTCGCCGCCGCGCTGCTCTTCACCCTGCCCCTGATCGCGACGCTGGACCCGGTGACGCCGGGGCTCGCGCTGCTGGTCGAGCTGGCCGCGCTGCCGTTCTTCGGGGTGCGGGCCCGGGTGCTCGCGCGGCGCGCCTGGCCGCTGCTGGTGGCCGCGTTCGGGGTGCTGGTCAGCATGCTGCTGTTCGCCGCCGACCGGGGCGGTGACCTGCTCTTCTCGCTCGGCCCGGCGGAGGTCACCACCGGCGTGCTGAGCAGCGCGGCCGGGTTGATCCTGCGGATCTTCGCGGTGGCGCTGCCCGGGATCGTGGTGTTCGCCACCACCGATCCGACCGACCTGGCCGACGCGCTGGTGCAGAACGCGAAGGCGCCGGCCCGGTTCGCGATCGGGGCGCTCGCGGCCTTCCGGCTGTTGCCGCTGCTCGGGCAGGAGTGGCGGATGCTGACCCTGGCCCGGCGGGCCCGCGGGATCGACACCGGGCGCAGTCCGGCGGTGTTCGCGTCGACCGGCTTCGCGCTGCTGGTCGGGGCACTGCGCCGGGGGGTGCGGCTGGCGGTGGCGATGGACGCGCGGGGGTTCGACTCGGGGACGCCGCGGACGTTCGCCCGGGTGCAGCGCTTCACGGGGGCCGACGCCGCGCTGGTCGTCGTGGCGTTCCTGCTGTCCGTCCTGATCCTCACCGCGACGATCGCTCTCGGTCTGTTCCGGCCGATCATCGGTTGACGCGTGTTCGTCGCGACGCCACCGTCTCGACAAGGGACGTTGGCCTGCAACCGCGAGATTGCCTCCCATGGGTCATGGCCACGATCATCCCGTTGCGGCGACGACAACCGGCAACGATCTCCCCGAAGCGCTCGATCCGAGCATCCCGGACAGCGAACTCTCCCCGGCGGACCACTCGCGCCGCACCTTCCTGCGCGGCGCCGGCCTGCTCGGCGCGGGCGCGGCGGCCGCGTCGGTGCTCGCCCGGCCCGGCGCCGCGGCGGCCGCCGGGCTCCCGCACACCCACGACCAGGTCGGGGGCGGGTCGGCGAAGGGCGGGTTCGCCTGGCTCGCCGGCGACCACCACATTCACACGCAGTACAGCTCCGACGCCCAGTACCGGGTGCTGGACCAGGCCGGGCACGGGCACGCGTACGGGCTGGACTGGCTGGTCATCACCGACCACGGCAGCGCCACGCACGCCAAGATCGGCGTGGACCGGGTGAACCCGGACATCGTGAAGACCCGCTCCGCGCTTCCCGGGCTCCTGACCTTCCAGGGCCTGGAGTGGAACATCCCGGGCGCCGAGCACGCGACCGTTTTCGTTCACCCGGGTAAGAACGAGGTGGACGTGCTCAAGCGGTTCGAGAACGCGTACGACGGGTCGTTGCAGCCGGCCACCAACACCGTCGAGCAGAACGAGGCCCTGGCGATCGCGGGCATCAAGTTCCTCGGCGAGCAGGTCAGGGCGCGCAAGGTGGACGGTGCGCTGTTCCTGGCCAACCACCCGGCCCGGCGCGGCGTCGACTCGCCGCACGAGATCCGCAACTGGCGGGACACCGACCCGAGCATCGCCATCGGCTTCGAGGGCGCGCCCGGCCACCAGGCCGCCGGCATCCCGGCGCCGAACGGGCGGGGCGGCGCCCGCGGCTACTACGACAACAACCCGTCGGCCGCGTCGTTCCCCGGCTACCCTCTGGAGAGTTACCGCACCTGGGGTGGCTTCGACTGGATGACCGCCACGGTCGGCGGCCTGTGGGACAGCCTGCTCGCCGAGGGCAAGGCCTGGTGGATCACGGTGAACTCGGACTCGCACGTGGTCTACCTGGACCAGTCCGACCGGGGGCCGGACAGCGACTTCGAGGCCAACGGCAGGTACGACGACCCGGTCTACACCGGCAAGACGCTGACCACGGCCGGTGACTTCTGGCCCGGTTACTACGGGCGGACCAATGTGGGCTCGACGTCGTTCTCGTACCGGGCGGTCATGGACGGCCTGCGGGCCGGGCGGGTCTGGGTCGACCACGGCCGCCTGATCAAGGGCCTGGACGCCCGGGTCCGGGTCACCGGCGACCGCCGCCGGCACACCGGCACCCCGCTGGGCGGGGTGCTCCAGGTCAAGCGGGGCACCTCGACCGAGCTGACCCTGGACCTCGATCTCCAGGACACCCCGAACTGGGCGGCGTTCGTCCCGAAGCTCAAGCGGGTGGACGTGATCGTCGGCACGGTGACCGGGCCGGTCGCGAACCGGGACGCCTTCACCGCGCCGGACACCCGGGTGGTCACGTCGTTCGAGATCAGCCGGAGCGGCGGGCCGGTCTCGCTCAGCTTCGACCTGGGGCGGCTGGACAAGCCGTTCTACGTCCGGGTGCGGGGCACCGACGGGAACCGGACGCAGCCCGGGCTGATGGGGGCCGGGGTGGACCCGTACGGACCCCGGCTGGACGTGGCCGGCGACGCTGATCCGTGGGGCGACCTGTGGTTTTACACCAACCCCATCTGGGTCCTCCCCCGATGACACACGCCGTTGGCGCCGCTGCCGTTCCCGGCAGCGGCAGCGCCCGGATCGTCGGGGTCAGCCTCGGGCACCGCACGCTGGCCGAGGCCGACCACTGGATCCAGGAGCTGACCCCGGTCCCGGTCCTGGCCTGCACCCACCTGGTCGCGGCGCCGTTCCCGCACGTCGCGATCAGCCTGCTCACCCCGGCCGAGTTCGACACCGACCCGGCGTTGCGGCCGGCCGCCGACGCGGCGGCGACCGGACCGGCCGGGCGGGCCGTGCGCTTCCCCGGCAGCACCCGGCTGACCGGCGCGCTCACCGTGAGCGAGATCCTCCAGCGCAGCTCGATCGCCCGGGTCGAGGTGCTGGGCGGCGGTCCGGCCGGCCCGGAGACGATCGTGGACACCGGCGATTTCGTCCGCCCGCAGTTCCGCTCCGGCGAACTGGTCCTGGTCACCACGCCGTCCGCCGGAGACCGCCTGGTCCCGTTCGAGCGCCGCGACCCCACGCCCTGCTGCGCCACACACTGACGCCTGACCGGCCCGGGACTGCCTCCGCGGCCCGGGCCGGCCGGATCACAGGACGTAGGCGGCGATCATCTGGCTGAGCTGCCGGATGTCCACGTTGCGCTTGAACTCCAGGCGGACCTTGCCGAGCCCGCTGAACCACAGATCCAGCTCGGTGTCCCGGTCCAGGCTGCCGGCCGTCTCCACCGAGAACGCCTGGATCTTGCCGTAGGGCAGCGAGGTGAAGTCCGTCTTCGACCCGGTGATGCCCTGCACGTTGGCGGCGATCAGCCGCTTGTTCGTGAAGACCACGAAGTCGCGGACCGACCGGAACGCGAAGATCACCTGCTCGCCCTGGATCAGGAACGGCGCGACCTGCGGAATGAGCTCGCCCGGGTCGCACGGGTTGAGCTTGAAGACGGAGCCGTTGTTGAAATCGATCACAGCCGGTGACCCTAACGTCCCAGCAGGCCCGCGACGTCGGCGGCGAGCTTGATGGTGGCCTCGATCTCGGCCTTGCGGATCGACACGCTCTCGACGTTGAATCCGTAGGGGACGCCCAGGTGCTCGCAGAAGTCGCGCAGGTCACGGGCGATGTCGAGGCAGTGCTTGTACGACTCGGCGACCGGGTCGGCGGCGTGGCGCAGCGAGTTCTGGAGCCAACGGGGCACGTCGACGCCGAGCCAGCCGAGGAACTCCAGCGTCTTGAGCGAGCCGCACAGCGACAACGTGAAGATCGTGGTCCGCGGCTGGACGCCACGCGCCTGGCACTCGTAGTAGTAGTCGGAGATCAGGTTCTTGGTCTCGTTGACGTGGTAGACCACCTGCGAGATGAAGAAGCTCGCGCCCCGCTCCTGCTTGGCCAGCATCCGCAGGTGCTCCTCGCGCCGCTCACCGATCACCACGGCGCCCAGCGGCAGCTCCGGGCGCACCTCGGCACGCAGCTCCTGGGCGCGGCGCAGCCCGGTGCGCACCTGTTTGCCCCCGGACGACGCGCCGACGAAGACGCTCAGCACCCGCTCCGGGTCCGCCTCCCGCATCCAGGTGGCCAGCTCGTCCTCCCGGTACTTCCCGACACAGCGGTAGATGATCACCGGCTGGGACCAGGCGTCCAGGTGCGTCGCGTAATACTCGGCCGGGTCGAGGGTCGCCAGGAACGGGAACGGCCGCTCGTCCGGGTTCCGATCCGACTCGTCGTCGATGTCGTAGAGAATCAGCCCGTCGAGGTCGAGCCCGCCGATCCGCTCCAGCGTGACCTCGGCGATCTCCTTGATCCGCTCCTCGGCCGTGCTGCGCTTCGGCGGCGTGATGCTGAACAACAAAACCCCGCTACGAGTCTCAGCAAGCAGCCGCGGCAGTCCCTCACGAGTCATGCCCCCACCCTAAAAACCCATCTCCGAGTGACCGGCACAACACCCCCCGCCATCCCGCCAGCCGAACCCCTTCCGGTACGCGCGGCCTCAGCCCCACACCCTCACCGTCAAGCAACCGTGCCGGGTCGGAGGAGTAATGCGGATCTCCCGTCAGGCGAGGTCGGACAGATCGGTTTCGGTCAGGTGGAGGGCGGCGGCCGCGATGTTCTGCTCCAGGTGGGTGAGGTCGCCGGTGCCCGGGATGGCCAGCACGTGGGGCCCCTGGTGCAGGGTCCACGCCAGCCGCACCTGATGCTCGCTGGCCCCGTGCCGAGCCGCGACCCGCCCCACCGCCGCCGCCCGCCGATCCCCCTCCGCGCCCGCCTCTCGCCGATCCCCGGCCGCGCCGGCCTCTCGCCGGTCCCGCGCCGCGCCTGCCTCTCGCTGATCCCGGGCCGCGCCGGCCTCTCGCTGATCCCGGGCCGCGCCGGCCTCTCGCCGCGTTCCCGCGATCGCGAAGAACGGCACGAAGGCGATGCCCCGCTCCCCGCACACCCGCAGCAACTCGTCGTCCCCGCGCACGTCGACCGAGTAGGCGTTCTGCACGCAGGACACCGGCGCGATCCGCATCGCCTCGTCCAGCTGGGCCAGCCCGACGTTGGACAGTCCCAGGTTCCGGATCAGTCCCTCGGAGCGCATCGCGGCGAGCGCGCCGAACCGCTCCGCGAACGGAACCGCCACATGCCGCGTGATCCGCAGGTTGACCAGGTCCAGCGTCGCCACGCCGAGCCGCCGCAGGTTCTCCTCGACCTGCCCGCGCAGCCGCTCCGGCGTGTCCGCCGCACCCCAGCGTCCGTCCGGCAGGCGGACCGGTCCGACTTTCGTGGCGATCACAACCCGATTTCGGTACGCGCGGAGCGCCACCCTGATCAACTCAGTCGCATGCCGCACCGGCCCCGGCCCGACGTCGATGATCCCGCCCGGCGAGCAGTAGAACGTCGCCGTGTCGATGTGATCCACCCCGAGCTCGACGGCCCGGCGCAGCACCCGGATCGCCACCTCGGTGTCCGGGTCGGCGGTGAGCCGCATCGACCCGAACCCCATCCGGTTCACCATCCGATCCCCGAGCCGCCACGTCCCCGCCGCCGAAGCATCCACCAGTCCCGAAGTCACCCGGCGACCGTAGGCGCCCCCCACCCTGATCACCCTCGGTCAGTCACCCGATACCGATTCGTCCCCGTCACTGCTACTTTGTAGGCACCGCCAAGCAGGGTCCACCGGCCCTGCCGAACCCGCCGCCACCCCGGCATGCTGGTGGCATGGAGAGCCGTTTTCCCCGGCTCACCGCCGAGGACCTGATCAACCTCGCCGCCGAGAGCCCGGACACCCCGATCCACGTGGCCGCCGTAGCGTTGCTGGACGGCACAACGCTGCTCGACCCGCACGGACGCCCCCGGCTGGCCGAGATCCGAACCGCGATCGAGTCCCGCCTGGACCGCGCCCCCAGGTTGCGCCAGGTGATCCGCGCCGCAGGCCCGTTCGCCGGCCGGCCGATCTGGGCAGACGCCCTCGACTTTTGCATCGACGACCATGTCAATGTCGCCGACCTGCCGGCCCCCGGCGACGAGAGGTCCCTGCTTCGCCTCACCGAACACCTCATCCGCCCGGTGCTCGACCCGGCCCGGCCACGCTGGCGCATGTGGCTGGCCCCCGGCCTGCCCGACGGCGGGACAGCCGTCGTCTTCGTGCTGCACCACGCGATCGCGGACGGCATGGCCACCATCCGCCTGCTGACCGCCCTGCTCGACACCACACCGATCGACGACGACAATCCCGGCGAGACCGCCACCTACCGACATCCTCAGCCGGCGCCACGCTGGATCGACCTGCTCGCCGACAACCTCCGCAGCCACGCCCCACAACACCAGCAACGGTCCAGCCGCGCCCCACGCCAGGAGCAACCGTCCGACCGCGCCCCGCAGCACGAGCAACGACCCGAGCGCGCCGCGAGCCGGGCCGGATCGGTGAGGTCCGCGCTGCGAACGCTGGCCGCGGCCTGGCGAGCACCGCGCACCTCGCTGAACGTGCCGCTGACCCCGGGCCGCCGCCTGGCCGTGCTACGCCTCCCGCTGGCCGACGCGCGTACCGTCGCGCACCGGCACTCCGCCACCGTCAGCGACCTGATCCTGGCCCTCGCCACCGGCGGTGTCCGGTCGCTGCTGCTCTCCCGTCACGAACCACCCGTCCGGCTCAACTGCTCGGTCGCGGTGTCGCTCCGCACCGGCCCGGCGGACCGCCCGGAGGGAAACCGGACCGGCGGCCTGCTGGTCCGCCTCCCGGTCGCCACCGACGAGGCCGCCGACCGGCTCCGGGCCATCGCGGCCGCAACCACCCGGGCCAAACGCGAGCAGTCGGTCGCCACCGCCACCGCCATGCTGGTGGCCATGGCTCGGTTCGGCCTGATCCGCCGGTTGAGCCGGAGACAGCGCGTCACCACGGTCATGGAGAGCAACATGACCGGCCCGGCGACACCGATCCGGCTGCTGGGCGCCCCGGTCCGGCAGGTGTTCGCCGTCGGGAACCTGGCCGGCAACGTCGGCCTCTCCGTGGTGGCACTCTCCTATGCCGGGGAGCTGGCGATCACGGTTCAGGCCGGCGCGGACGCCTTCCCCGACCTCCCGGCGATGACCACCGGCATGCGCCGGGACTGGACAGCCCTCGCCGAGGAAGCCGCGGCCGGGGACCGGAAAGACCGCCCGGGCGGGCGAGACGGAGCAGAAGCCGGTGCCTGCGCGGCTGATCATCGGCGCTGCGAAGATTGAGGCATGCTGGTTGCCTTCTCCGTCACGCCGATCGGGGCCGGGGATTCCGTCGGTGACGCCGTCGCCGAGGCCGTCCGGGTCGTTCGCGCCTCCGGACTGCCGAACCGTACCGATGCCATGTTCACCACCGTCGAGGGCGAGTGGGACGAGGTGATGGCCGTGGTCAAGCAGGCGGTCGACGCCGTCGCCGCGGTCGCGCCGCGGGTCAGCCTCTCGCTCAAGGCGGACGTCCGGCCCGGGGTGACCGGTGCGCTGACCGCCAAGGTCGAGCACATCGAGCGGGTGCTGGGCGAGTCATGAGACGTCTGGTGATGTGGGACATCGACTACACGCTGCTGCGCGGCGGCGGAGTCGCGGCTCAGGCGTGGAAACTGGCGTTCACCGAGGTCACCGGGGTCGCCTGGCGGGACACCCCGATCTTCGGCGGGCGTACCGACCTGGACATCTGCCACGGGGTCTTCGCCGCGCACGGGGTGACCGACTGCACGCCGGAGCGGTTCTTCGCGCGTTACGTGGCGATCGTCGAGACCGTCCGGCACCAGTTCGCCGAGCAGGGCGAGGTGATGCCCGGCGTCCGTGAGGTGCTCAAGCATCTCGGTGAGCGCCCGGACGTGGTGCAGACCCTGGTCACCGGCAACGTCCCGGAGGTCGCCGCGGCGAAGGTGGCCGCGTTCGGCCTCACCGGCTCGTTCGACGCCGAGGTGGGTGGGTACGGCACCGACGACAGCGTGCGGGCCACCCTGGTCCGGCGCTCGCGGGAGCGGGCCGAGGCGAAGTACGGCGAACCGTTCCGCCTGGTCGTGATCGGCGACACCGTGCACGACGTGACCGCGGCGCTGGCCAACGACGCGGTCGCCGTCGCGGTGGCCACCGGCGCCACCCCGGCGGCGGAGCTGGCCGCCGCCGGCGCCCACGTGGTGCTGCCCGACCTGACCGACCTGGAAGCCGCCGTCGAAGCCCTGACCAGGTGAGATCCCCTCAGCGACAACGCATCACCGGGGAGCGGCCGGGAGCGTGAGCCGCCGCGGACCCGCACGACACGCGCCGCGGTCGTGCGCGGGCCGGGCATCGCGGGCCGACTCCCACAGGGCTGCCGGTCGTACCGGAAAAAGATGCGCGAGAGACGGGCGGCATCGCGGCAGCGGGGATGGTCCTGGGCAGCGATCGGTCAGAGCGGCCGCAGCTCCGGCGGGAACCCGGTCCACTGCAGCGCCGCCGGCAGGTGGCTCACGTCGTTGAACATGATCACCCGCGGTTTCTGTGCCGGGAAGTACCGGATCAGGGTCAGGCCGGCGTTGCACGAGTTGAGCCCGCGCCACCGGTCGTCCGGCGCCTCCAGCGCGTCGCGCACGAACCACGCCACCTGGAAGGCGTGCGTGATCAGCAGCTGGTGCGTCTCGGCCGGCGCCGGACCGGTGAACCGTTTGATCATGGCGGCCGAGTTCGCCGGCGTCGGGAACTGGTCGTCCAGCTCGTCGGCGGCCTCGCACGGGACGCCGGGCAGGTGCGCGGCGACCAGCCCGGCGGTCTGCGCGGCCCGGGCCAGCGGACTGTGGAAGATCGCCGTCAGCGGCACCCCGGCCATCCGCTCGCCGAGGAGGGTGGCCTGCTGCTCGCCGTCGCCGGTCAGGCCGGACTCGTCCTCGTTGGCGAAGGCGTGCCGGGCGATCCAGAGGTGCCGGATCTCGATCATGTGGGACTCACCGGGTTCGGCAGGGCGCCGCCGAAGCGCCGGTCGCGCTGGGCGTAGAGCTCACACGCGTACCACAGGTGGCGGCGGTCGAAGTCCGGCCAGAGGGTGTCCAGGTAGACCATTTCGGCATACGCCGACTGCCAGAGCAGGAAGTTCGACGTGCGCTGCTCGCCGGAGGGCCGCAGGAACAGGTCCACCTCCGGGACCTCGGGATGGTAGAGATACCGCGCGATGGTCTTCTCGTTGACCTTGTCGGCCTTGAGCTTGCCGGCCGCGACGTCCCGGGCGATCGCGGCGGCCGCGTCGGCGATCTCCGCCTGGCCACCGTAGTTCACACAGAACTGGAGGGTGAGCGTGCTGTTGTTCTTGCTCATCTCCTCGGCGGTCTGCAGCTCGGAGATCACGCTTTTCCACAGCCGGCCGGCCCGGCCGGACCAGACCACCCGGACCCCGAGGTCGACCAGCTGGTCGCGGCGGCGGCGGATGACGTCCCGGTTGAAGCCCATCAGGAAGCGCACCTCGTCCGGCGAGCGCTTCCAGTTCTCGGTGGAGAACGCGTACGCCGAGAGGTAGGGAATGCCCAGCTCGATGGCGCCCTCGATGGCGTCGAAGAGCGAGTGCTCCCCCTGCTCGTGCCCCTTGGTGCGGGACAGGCCCCGCTCCTTGGCCCAGCGGCCGTTGCCGTCCATCACGATCGCCACGTGGCGTGGGATCGCGGCGGACGGCAGCGCGGGTGGCCGGGCGCCGGAGATGTGGGGGGTGGGCGGACGCGGGCTCACGGTTTCAACTCCCGTCGATCGACAAGCGGCAGCGAGCGCAGCGAGCGCTCCATGTGCCATTGCAGGTGGGCGGCGACCAGCCCGGAGCACTCCCGGCGCACCGAGGGCGCGGACGCGTCGGCGACCGGCCAGTCGCCCGCGGTCAGCGCGGCCATCAGGCCGAGCGTCGCCGGGCTGGGGTGGGCGGCGCCCGGTGGTCGGCAGTCGGGGCAGACCGCGCCGCCGGCCGGGACGGCGAACGCCGCGTGCTGCCCGGGCTCGCCGCAGACGGCACACTCGGTGACCGCCGGCGCCCAGCCGGCGAAGGCCATGCCGCGCAGCAGGTAGGCGTCCAGCACCAGGGTGGCGGCGTGCTCGCCGGCCGCCAGGGCCTTGAGCGCGCCGAGGGTGAGCTGGAACAACCGCAGCGAGGGCTCCCGCTCGACCGGGGTGAGCCGCTCGGCGGTCTCGCAGATCGCGCTGGCCGCGGTGTAACGCGGATAGTCGGCCAGGAAGCTCTTGCCGAACAGCGACAGCGCCTCGACCTGGCTGACCGAGTGCAGCGAGCTGCCCACCCCCTCGGGCGAGCCGGCCAGCTGGAGGTCGATGTGCCCGAACGGCTCCAGCCGGGCGCCGAAGCGTGAGGTGGTGCGCCGCACGCCGCGGGCGACCGCGCGCAGCCGGCCGTGCCGGCGGGTCAGCAGGGTGACGATCCGGTCGCTCTCGCCGAGTTTCTGCGCGCGCAGCACCACCGCGTCGTCGCGGTAGAGATGGCGGCGGTATCCGGCAGGCACCCCGCCATTCTGCCCCGTGCCTACGACAAACCCTGACCCGGATCTCAGGGTCGACTCCGGGACGGGACCGATGGTGCGTCCTGTCACCCCCCGCATAGCGTCAGGGCATGAGCCGCAGAGTTGCCATCCTTGTTCTCGCCGCCGCCTCGGTCGCCGCCCTGGCCGGCTGCGACGGCGTGGTGGGCGCCACGATGACGTTCAACGACACGGAGAAGGTCAAGGTCACCGACATCGTGCTGGACGGTGGCAGCGGGGACGTGCTGGTGACCACCGGAAACGTCACCGAGACCAAGATCAAGCGAGTGGTCCGCGGCGGCAACGGCTCCAGCACGACGTACCAGCTCTCCGGGAGCATCCTGACGCTGCCGACCACCTGTGGTTTCGACTGCCGCATCTCCTACGAGGTGCAGGCGCCCACCGGGGTCAAGGTGCGCGGCAAGGTCAGCTCCGGCGACGTGTCGCTGACCGACGTCGGGGCCGTCGACCTCACCCTCACCTCCGGTGACCTGCGGATCAACGGCTCCGACACCCCGGTGAAGGTCAAGGCCACCTCCGGGGACATCGACATCGCCCGCGCCCCCGGCGTCACCGTCGAGGCCACTTCGGGCAACATCGCGGCCCGCGAGATCACCGGCCCGGTCGACGCCCGGGTCACCTCCGGCGAGCTCGACCTGGAGCTGGCCAAGCCGGCCTCGGTGACCGCCGAGGTGAGCAGCGGCGACCTGATGCTGCTGGTGCCGGCCGGCAGCTACCGGATCAGCCAGCACACCGGCAGCGGCGACGCGAACATCGAGGGTGTCACCAACGACCCCCGGTCGGCGAACGTGCTGGACCTACGCACGCGCAGCGGCGACCTGACCGTCCACGCCGTCTAGTCCGGCGGCGGGAGCGGGCGCCGGCGAGACCGGCACCGGGAGACGGCGGCCCGGCAGCAGCGTGGGCCGCCGCCCGGCGGCCACGTCCTCGACCCAGCCGACCAGCGCCAGCGCCACGGCGAGCAGCACACCCACGACCGCGAACCGCCAGGTGAGCCCGACCGGCCCGGTGAGCGGCAGGTCGTGCCGCTCGCCGAACTGGGTGACCGCCACCACGATCGGGATGTGCCACAGGTAGATGCTCAGCGCCCGGGAGTTGAGCACGGTCAGCACCCGGTGATCCCGGACCATCGGCGAGCAGCCGAGCGCGACCAGCACGAACGCGGCGGACCAGAGCGCGTTGCCGATCGGGATGTCGTTCAGGTCCCAGCCGCGCGGGCCGGGGTGGGTGGCGACCCAGGCGATCCCGGGCAGCGCCAGCCCGGCGGCCAGCCCGAACAACCGCTTGCGCGGGATCCGCCGCAGGTACCCGTCGTGGTGGGCGAAGCCGAGCAGCCACGCCCCGCCGTACAGCGCGAGGTCGTGCACCACGTTGACCACCTTGACGCCGGTCAGTTCCAGGACCACCAGGGCGGCGTACGGAACCAGGATCGCGACCAGCGGGAACCGCCGGAAGACCGGCAGCGCCAGCGGCGAGAGCAGCACGAACCAGAGGAAGTCACGCAGGTACCACGCGTGGCTGAGCGCGGCCATCCACCAGCCGGTGGCCTCCGGGTCGACAAGCGGGAAACCCCAGAGCAGCAGGTGTACGTCGAACGGGGTACCGCTGAGCAGCATCGCCGGCACCGCGATCACCAGGGTCAGCAGCCAGAGCGAGGGCAGCAGCCGGCGCAGTCGCCGCTCCACCGCCCACGCCCCGAACCGGTCGAGCGACGCCGCCATCAGCGACCCGGCCAGCGCGAACATCACCGACATCGCCGGGAAGACGATGGTCAGCGCGGTCCAGCCGGTCAGGTGGTAGACCACCACCCGGACGGTGGCGATCGCGCGGAGCAGGTCCAGGTACCGGTTGCGCATGGCCAACCGTGTTACCCGCAATCGACCGAAGAGTGCAAATTCCGGTGAATTATCCCATAGTCAGAGAATGTCCAACTATCGATCTAGAAACCGAGCTTGCGGAGCTGCTTCGGGTCCCGCTGCCACTCCTTCGCCACCCGGACGTGGAGATCGAGATAAACCTTGGTACCCAGAAGTTGCTCGATCTCACCTCGCGCCCGCGAACCGACCTCCTTGAGCCGCGCGCCCCGGGTCCCGATCACGATCGACTTCTGACTGTCCCGCTCCACATAGAGATCCGCGAAGATCTTGGTGAGGTTGCCCTCGACCATCATCTCCTCGACCAGCACCGCGATCGAGTGCGGCAGCTCGTCGCGGACGCCCTCCAGGGCCGCCTCGCGGATCAGCTCGCCGATCAGCACCTGCTCCGGCTCGTCGGTCAGCACGTCGTCCGGGTACAGCTGCGGGGACTCCGGCATCAGCCGCACCATCGCGTCGGTCAGGTTCTCCACCTGGTGCCCGGAGACCGCGCTGACGGGGATGATCTCCGCGAAGTCGTACAGCTCGGACACCTGGAGCAGCCGCTCCGCCAGGGTCGCCGGGTCGACCAGGTCCACCTTGGTCACCACCGCGATGATCTTGGCCTTGAGCTCGCCGACCTCGGCCGAGATGAACCGGTCGCCGCGCCCCACCGGCTCGTCCGCCGGGAAGCACACCCCGATCACGTCGACCTCACTCCACACCTCGCGGACCAGGTCGTTGAGCCGCTCGCCGAGCAGCGTCCGGGGCCGGTGCAGACCCGGTGTGTCGACCAGCACCAACTGCGAGTCCGGCCGGTGCAGGATGCCGCGGATCACGTGCCGGGTGGTCTGCGGCTTGTTCGAGGTGATCGCGATCTTCTGCCCGACGATCGCGTTGGTCAGGGTCGACTTGCCGGCGTTCGGCCGCCCGACGAAACAGGCGAAACCGGCGCGATACACCCCGTCGTCCCGGCGTTCCACGGTCGCCGCCTTGTGCTTGCGCACGCGGGGCTTGCGCTCCGGGCGGGCCTCCGGCACGCCTGCGGACACATGCGATTTTTCGGTACGCCCGAGCGCCGCGTCCCGGCGGGCGGCCGGCGTGCTGGGGGCGCCCTGACCGCTCCGGGTTCCGCCGGGTGTCCCGCGACGGCTGCCCGGCTCGGCGGCGGGACGTTCTCCACGCGTACCGAAAGAGCCGGAACCTCGGCCCGAGCGTGACCCGGCGCCGGACCCGCCTGCCGCGCCCCGCTCCCCGGACGCACCGCCCCGCGCGCCGCCTGCCTTGCGTCCCCGCTGGTCCGCGCCCTGCTGCTCGGCCCGGCGGGCCGCGCGACGCTCCTGACGCCGCAGCTCGTTGCGCTCCCCCGCCGTGAGACGACGCTCGTCCGGCCGCTTCTGCTCGTCGGTCATGCTGAGCCTTCCTTGGGCATGCCCTCGTGGCCCTCGCACGCGGCGTCGCTGTTCGGTGCGGGTGGCTGCCGCTCGGTGCTGTCGGTCATGCCGTGACCGTGCCGACCAGCTTGCCCGACGGGCCCGCGACGTGGATCAGGGCGTCGGCGGCCAGGTCGCGGACCGCGGCGTGGCCGGCGCCGTCCAGGCCGGCACTCTCGGTGACCACCGCGGCGGCCTCGATCTTGGTGGCGCCGGAGGCCGCGGCCTGGGCCACGGCCAGCTGCAACGCGGTCACCGTCAGGCTCGGCAGGGCCACCGAGGCGGCCGCGTAGGTGCGGCCGTCCTGGTCACGGACCGCGGCGCCCTCGGCCGCACCCACCCGGGCGCGGGAGGACCGGGCCAGGGTGACCAGCTTGGCGTCCTCGGCACTCAGCTCGGGACCGGCCGCGCTCGGCACGGCGATGGCGGCAAACGTCTGCTCAGGCATCGGCGGGAAGTCTTTCCTCGTTCTCGGCTACGTTCTCGTCGTTCTCGTCGGCGGACGGCTCCGGCACCCGGCGCACCAGCACCGAGTCGATCCGGTTCCGCCGGCCGGTGGTGCCCTCGGCGATCAGGTGCAGGCCCTCGACGTCGGCCGCGGCGCCCGGGATCGGCACCCGGCCCAGCGTCTGCGCGAGCAGGCCGCCGACCGTCTCGACCTCGTCGGTGGGCAGCTCCACCCCGAAGACCTCGCCCAGGTCCTCGATCGGCAGGCGCGCGGCGACCCGCACCGCCCCGTCCTCCAGGTGCTCGATCGGGGGACGCTCCACGTCGTACTCGTCGGTGATCTCGCCGACGATCTCCTCGAGGATGTCCTCGATCGTCACCAGGCCGGCCGTGCCGCCGTATTCGTCCACCACGATCACCAGGTGGTTGCGGGCCGCCTGCATCTCGGAGAGCAGGTCGTCGACCGGTTTCGACTCCGGCACGAAGGTCGCCGGGCGCATCGCGTCGGCCACCGCCTGGGCGGCCGCGGCCGGATCGCCGTTCTGCGTCCGGCGGATCACGTCTTTCAGATAGAGCACGCCCAGCACGTCGTCGACGCTCTCGCCGATCACCGGGATCCGGGAGAACCCCGAGCGCAGGAAGAGGTAGAGCGCCTGCTGGAGGGTTTTCGGCGCCTCGATCCACACCATCTCGGTCCGCGGCACCATCACCTCGCGGGCGATCGTGTCGCCCAGCGCGAACACCGAGTGGATCATCTCGCGCTCACCGTGCTCGACCACGCCGCGCTGCTCGGCCAGGTCGACCAGCTCGCGCAGCTCCACCTGGCTGCCGAACGGGCCCTCCGGGAAACCCTTGCCCGGGGTCACCGCGTTACCGATCAGGATCAGCAGCGAGGCGAGCGGGTTGAGCACCCGGCCCAGCCAGCGGACCAGTGGGGCGGCGGCGCGGCCCACCGCGTACGCGTGCTGGCGGCCGAGGGTGCGCGGGGCCACCCCGACCACCACGAAGCTGATCAGCGTCATGGCCCCGGCGGTGATCAGCGCGGCCGACCAGCCGACGCCCCAGGTGTCCACCGCGACCAGCGCCACCAGGGTGGTGGCGGTCAGCTCGCAGAGCAACCGGAGCAGGAGCAGCAGGTTGACGTGGCGCACCACGTCGGAGGAGACCGCGGCCAGCGCACCGGCGCCGCGCTGTCCCTCCCGCTCCAGCTCCGTGGCCCGGGCCGTGGAGACGGTGGCCAGCGCCGCGTCGGTCATCGAGGCGAGGCCGGCCAGCAGGACCAGTCCGACCGCGAAGATGATCAGTTGCAGGTCCGGGAGGCCGGCCGAGGCGGGGTCCACGGTCAGCCGGCTTTGCGTCCGGCACGCCAGCTTTGCAGCAGTTTCGCCTGTAGGGCGAACATCTCCCGCTCCTCCTCCGGCTCGGCGTGGTCGTAGCCGAGCAGGTGCAGCGCGCCGTGCACGGTGAGCAGGTGCAGCTCGTCGGCGGGCGTGTGCCCGGCCGCGACCGCCTGCTTGGCCGCCACCTCGGGGGCCAGCACGATGTCGCCCAGCAGGGCCGGCTCGCCGGCGCCGGACTCGCCCGGACCGTGGTCGACGCTGCCCTCGTCCATCGGGAAGGCGAGCACGTCGGTCGGTCCGTCGCTGCCCATCCAGCGATGGTTCAGCTCGGCCATGTAGTCGATGTCGACCAGCAGGATGGAGAGCTCGGCGAGCGGGTTGACCCCCATCTCGTCGAGGGCGTGCCGGGCAACCGCGAGGATCGCGTCGGTGTCGACCTCGACTCCCGACTCGTTGGCGATCTCGATGGACATAGTGGTGCGATTACCCCTTGCGAATCAGCGCCGACGCCCGGCCCGGCCGTTGGCGGCCCGCCCGGGAACGGCATGAACGGAATTTGCTGCCTGCTGCTGCTCCTGCTCGGCGTCGAACCGCGCGTAGGCGTCCACGATCTCCGCGACCAGCCGGTGCCGCACCACGTCGGAGCTGGACAGCTCGGCGAAGTGCACGTCCTCGACGTCGCGCAGGATCTCCCGGACCACCTTGAGCCCGCTGCTGGTGCCACCGGGCAGGTCGACCTGGGTGACGTCACCGGTCACCACGATCTTGGCACCGAACCCGAGCCGGGTCAGGAACATCTTCATCTGCTCGGGCGTGGTGTTCTGCGCCTCGTCCAGGATGATGAACGCGTCGTTCAGCGTCCGGCCGCGCATGTACGCCAGCGGGGCGACCTCGATCGTGCCGGCCGCCATCAGGCGCGGGATCGACTCCGGGTCGAGCATGTCGTGCAGCGCGTCGTAGAGCGGGCGCAGATAGGGATCGATCTTCTCGGTGAGGGTGCCGGGCAGGAAGCCCAGCCGCTCGCCGGCCTCGACCGCGGGGCGGGTGAGGATGATCCGGTTGATCTGTTTCGCCTGGAGCGCCTGCACGGCCTTGGCCATCGCCAGATACGTCTTACCGGTACCGGCGGGGCCGATGCCGAAGACGATCGTGTTCTCGTCGATGGCGTCGACGTAGCGTTTCTGGCCCAGCGTCTTGGGGCGGATGGTGCGGCCCCGCCGGGACAGGATGTTCAGCGTCAGCACCTCGGCGGGGCGCTCGGAGGTGTTCTCCTCGAGCATCCGCAGGGTGCGCCGGACGGCGTCCACGCTGAGCGTCTCGCCCTTCTCGATGAGCTCGATGAGCTCGGAGAAGAGCCGCTCGGCGGTGGCGTTGTCGGCCGGCTCGCCGGTGATGGTGATCTCGTTGCCCCGCACGTGCACGTCACTGCTGACGGTGCGTTCGATGAGGCGGAGGATCTCGTCCTTGGCGCCGAGCAGGTTCACCATGATCTTCGGGTCGGACACCGAGATCTTGGTCTGCGCCCGCACCGGGCTGGACGAGCCCGTGCTGGAAGGGTTCGGCGTACCGGTCATAGGGCGGCCCTGTGGGCCTCCGCCACCTGCTCTCTTTCTCGGCGTCGTCCTCGGTGCCAGCTAAGACACGTGGGGCGGCGTGCTCAAGGATCGTGCCATCCTATCCGCTCGCCCGCCCGCGCGCCGATGCCATTATCGGCTGGCCGTTCCGCAGATCACCCACCTGCCACACCGAACGGCCCGTCCGAGGCCAGGCCGCCGTCGAAGGCCTCCTGCCCCCGGGTGAAGCGGTAGGTCGCCCAGTGCATCCGGACCACCGCGCCGGACTCGTCCCGGTGCAGGCGCAACAGCTCGCCCGTCTCGCGCCCGGAGGTCGTCCGCAAGACGTCGGCCTGATCCGGCAGCGGCCGGAAGACGGCCGGCGGCCGGTCCCCGGGCGCCTCGGCCGCGCGGGCCTGCAACTGCCCGTCGTGCCAGCCGAAGACGAACTCGGAACCCTCGCTCCACCAGCGGCCCAGCACCGATCGGTAGGGCTGCGGCGCCGGCGCGGCCGGCCGCCACGGCCGGATCTCCGCCGGGTCGTGCTCGACCGCGAGCCGCAGCAGCTCGTGCACCAGCTCGTTGACCTGCCCGGCGGTGCCGGAGGAGCCGAGCACGGCACAGCCCAGCCCGCCCGGGTTGCCCTCGCCGCCGCGCCGGCCGTAGACGCCGGCCAGGAAGCCGGGCATCGCGCCGTCGTGCCCCACGTGCATCACCCGCCGGCCCTCCGGGCAGAGGATCAGGCCGAGCCCGAACCCGGCCGCCCAGAGCGACTCGTCGGTGGTCGTCGCGGGCCAGCGCATCTCCTCGGCGGTGGCCGGGTCCAGCACGGCCGGCGCCGGGTCGACCAGGAACGCGGCCCACTTCGCCATGTCCGCGGCGGTGCTCCACAGCTGTGCGGCCGGGGCGATGCCGCCCAGGTCGAACGCCGGCTCCGGGCGGGCCGCGTCGGAGTACGCGTCGACCAGGTACCCGACCACCGCCGCGGCCGGCCGCTCGACCGTGGTGTGCCGCAGGCCGAGCGGGGCGAGGATCCGCTCGGTGAGGATCTCGGCCCAGGTGCCGCCGCGCAGTTTGGCGACCATCTGACCGAGAACGGCCAGGCCCAGGTTGGAGTAGTGGAAGCGCCGCGCGTTCGGCAGCACCCGCTCGGCCCGGTCCAGCTCGGCGAGCATCCGGCCGGTGTCCGGGGTGATCAGCGTGTCCCAGACGTCGCCGTACGGCTCCCGCTGGAACCCGGCGGTGTGCGAGAGCAGCCGGCGGACCGTGGCGTCGCCGTGCGCCGGCACGTCGAGGTAGCGGGCGACCGGCTGGTCCAGGTCGAGCAGCCCGTCGTCGCGGGCCTGCATGACCAGCACCGCGGTGAACGTCTTGGTGACCGACCCGATCCGGAACCGGCTGTCCGGCCCGAGCGGGTACGCCGGGTTGCCCGACTCGCCGACGGTCAGGACCCACGGCTCGCGGTCGGCGCGGACCAGGGCGACGCTGAGCGCCGGGATCCGGCCGTCGGCCTGGGCCTTGCGGACGGCGCGCTGATAGCGGGCGTGCGGCACGGTCACCGGCCGGACAGCATCGGGCCGAGTGGCGCGCCGCCGAGGACGTGCGCGTGCACGTGGAAGACCTCCTGGCCGCCGTTGCGGCCGGTGTTGAAGATGACCCGGAAACCGTCCCCGGTCAGGCCCTCGGCCTCGGCCACGGCGGCCGCGGCGGCCAGCACGTCGGCGGCGGCGGCCGGGTTCGCGGTGGCCAGCGCCACCACGTCGGCGTGATGCTCGACCGGAATCACCAGGACGTGGGTCGGCGCTTTCGGGTCGATGTCCCGGAAGGCCACGGTGGTCTCGGTGCGGTGCACCACGGTCGCGGGGATCTCGCCGGCGACGATGCGGCAGAACAGGCAGGAGTTGTCCACCTGTCGGATCTTATGCGGGCCGATTCTGGGCTTGAATGGGCACCGGAATTCCGTACTTGCCCTTGGGAGCGCTCTCAGATGACCGACATTGATCACCTTGTCGACCGGTTGACGCTGGACGAGAAGGTGTCCCTGCTGACCGGGCAGGACTTCTGGTCGCTCCCCGAGATCCCGCGCATCGGGCTGCGCTCGCTGGTGATGTCGGACGGCCCGATCGGCGTGCGCGGCACCGGCTGGGCACCCGAGGATCCGTCGGTCGCGCTGCCCAGCCCGACCGCGCTCGCCGCGACCTGGGACCCGGAGCTGGCCGCCGACGCCGGGCGGGTGCTCGGCCAGGAGGCCCGCCGCAAGGGGGTGCACGTGGTGCTCGGCCCCACGGTCAACCTGCACCGCACCCCGCTGAACGGCCGGCACTTCGAGTGCTACTCGGAGGATCCGCTGCTCACCGGCGAGATCGCGGCCGGGTTCGTGCGCGGCGTGCAGGAGCACGGCGTCGGCACCACGGTGAAGCACCTGGTCGGCAACGACTCCGAGACCGACCGGATGACGGTGGACGTGCGGATCCCGGAACGGGCGCTGCGCGAGCTCTACCTGGCCCCGTTCGAGCGGGTCGTGCGGGCCGGCGGGTGGGGCGTGATGAGCGCCTACAACAGCGTGAACGGCACGTCGATGGCACAGAACGGACGTCTCCAGCAGGAGATCCTCAAGGACGAGTGGGGTTTCGACGGAGTGGTCGTCTCCGACTGGCGGGCCGCTCGGTCGACGGTCGGGGCGGCGCTCGGCGGCCTGGACATCGCGATGCCCGCGATGGACAACCCCTGGGGACCCGCCCTCGCGGAGGCGGTCCGGTCCGGGTCCGTCCCGATCGAGGTCGTCGACGACAAGGTACGCCGGGTCCTGCGCCTGGCGGCCCGCGTCGGCGTCCTGTCCCCGCCGCCGCCCGGTCCCGGTCTGCCCGCCGTTGCGCAGGCCGCTCCCGGTCCGCTGGACGGTGACGAGGTCGCGCACCGGATCGCGGCCCGGTCGTTCGTCCTGGCCCGCAACGAGGGGCTTCTCCCCCTCGGTCCCGAAGAAACGGGGCCGGTCGCGGTGATCGGCGCCCTCGCCCAGGACGCCCGCGTGCTCGGCGGCGGCAGCGCCCAGGTGGCCCCGCCCCACGTGATCTCCCCGCTGGACGGCATCCGCCGGACGTTCCCGCACGTCTCCTACGCGGTCGGAGCCGACCCGCGGCCGTTCCTGCCCGCGGCCCAGGGCCCCGGCTGGTCGCCGTTCCGGATCGACATCGGCGCCTACCGGTTCGCGGTGCCGACAGCGGCGGTCCGCTGGCTCGGCGACCCGCCCGGCGGGCTGGCCGTCGACGAGATCAGCTTCCTGGAACTGACCACCACCTACACCCCGGAGACCGGCGGCGAGCACATCTTCGCGATCTCCGGCTTCGGCGCGTTCGAGCTGACCGTCGGCGACCAGAAGCTCTACCAGGGCTCCCTGCACCCGCCCGGCACCGGCCGCGCCGACCTGCTGCTGCACCCGCGCGAACAGCGGTTCACCGTCACCCTGCCGGCCGGCGAGCCGGTCACGGTCACCCTGCGGCAGAGCTTCGAACCGGGAACCGCCCACTCGGCCGGCACCACGCTCGGGCACCGCCCGCCCGGCCCCGACGAGGACGGCCTGATCGACGAGGCGGTCGCGCTGGCCGCCCGCTCGGACGTGGCCGTGGTGGTCGTCGGCACCACCGAGCAGGTCGAGTCGGAAGGCTTCGACCGGACGTCGCTCGCGCTGCCCGGCCGGCAGGACGAGCTGGTGACCCGGGTCGCGGCCGCCAACCCGCGCACGGTCGTGGTGGTCAACGCCGGCTCGCCGGTGCTGCTGCCGTGGGCCGACGAGGTGGCGGCGGTGCTGCTCACCTGGTTCCCCGGGCAGGAGGCGGGCGCGGCCCTCGCGGCAGTGCTGGCCGGCGCCGAGGAACCCGGCGGGCGGCTCCCGACCACCTGGCCGCGGCGCGAGGCGGACTGCCCGGTGCTCGCGGTCCGGCCCGAGAACGGATCCCTCGCGTACGACGAGGGCATCTTCATCGGATACCGGGGCTGGACGGAGCGCCCGCGCTACGCGTTCGGTTCCGGCCTCGGCTACACGACCTGGGCGTACTCGGACCTCACGGCGTCACCCGAAGCGGCCACCGTGACCGTGACCAACACCGGCGGGCGCACCGGGCGGGAGGTGGTGCAGATCTACCTCTCCTCGTCCGCGCCCGCCCCGGCCGACCGGCCTCGCCAGTGGCTGGCCGGTTTTGCCTCGGTCCAGGCCGAGCCGGGTGAGTCGGTCACGGTCCGGATACCGCTGCCGGAACGCGCCTTTCAGATCTGGTCCGACGGCTGGCAGACCATCCCCGGCCTGTACACGGTGACTGCCGGGCACGCCCTCGACGATCCTCGCCTGGTCACCGAGATCGACCACTCCTGAACCCACGGGCGGCCGTGGGCGGCCGGCGGTGGCCGTGGGCGGCCGTCGGGTGGCTCGGAGGCGGAGGTCGCTCCGGGGCCGCAGGCGTGCCGGACACCCCGAGTCCCCAACTCCGCCGGCCCGCCCACCCTGGGGGCTCCCCCGCTGATCAGTGTGGCGAGAAGTCGCGGGGGCGGGTGAGGCGGCTGTGGACAACGTGACGTTGTGGAAAAGCCCGGATGCCCGGGAAGAGGCGGCCGAGGCGGAGCACCAGGAGCAGTTGGAGGAGCGCGGCCAGGCACATCGCCAGCCAGACGCCGGGCAGGTCCAGGCGAGCGGACAGCCACCAGGCCAGGACGGTCTGGGTGGCGGTCCCGGTCACGGTCACGGCGAACAGCGCGGGTCCCCGGCCGGCCGCCATCAGGAATCCGGCCAGTGCGATGACCCCCGCGATGGGTGTCAGGTAGCCGCCGACGCAGCGCAGGAAGAGCACGCCGATCGTGGTCACCTCCCGCTCGGCGGTGAACGCTCGCATGATCAGCGGGGCGAGCAGGGCGAAGACGGCGCTCGCGGCGGCGCCGGCGGCCAACGCCAGGGTGAGCACCTGGCGGCCGATGGCGGGACGCTGATCCGGGTGCACGGCGAGGGTTCGCGGGGCGTGGATGGTCGCGGCGTTCCGCAGGGCATAGAACGCCATGGTGGCGAAATACAGCACCTTCAGCCCGATGCCGTACGCGGCGACCGCGGCCACGCCGGACCGGCCGACGACGGCGAGCAGGGCCAGAGCGCCGCTCATGCGTACCAGGAAATCGCCCGCGATCGGTGCGCCGGTGCGCAGGACCGCGCCCACCGCGGGGTTTTTCCGGGCGCCGCCTCCGGCCGCCCGATGCCGCAGCACCAGCCCGATGACCAGCGCGACAGCGCGCCCGGCCGTGGTGGCCAGGGCGGCACCGGTGATGCCGAGGGCCGGCAGCGGACCCGGTCCGTAGATCAGCAGCGGGTCGAGGATCAGGATCAGAGCGTTGGCGGTCAGCGCCAGGCGCATCGGCGTACGGGTGTCGCCGTGCCCGGCGAAGATCCCGTCGACGACCTGCTGGGCATAGAAGATCGCCACGCCCGGGAAGAGCACGGCGAGGTAGCCGGCGGCGAGCCGGGCCGCCGCGGGGTCGTCGAGGAAGGCGTCGGCGAGCGGATGCCGCAGGGCCAGCCCGGCGAGCACCACCACCGGGGTGATCAGCGTGTACAGCAACCAGCCGGCGCGGATCACGGATCGGGCGGCGGCACCGTCACCGGCGCCGTGCGCGGCCGCGAGCCGCACCGTCACCCCACCGTTGATCAGTAGAACGATGCCGAGCAGCGCGTTCTCCACGCCGGTGGCGACCGCGACCGCGGCGACCGGAGCGGGACCGAGCCGGGCCACCCAGGCGACGTCGACGATGCCGGTCAGCACGCCGGAGAGCAGCGCCACATAGTTCGGCACGGCCAGGCGTACCAGCGGTGTTCGATGATCCATCGCTACCTCGTTTCGTTCTACCTCGAATCGAGGTGCCACGGAACGATATAGGCTGACCCGGCACCGAACAACCGGGAAGGGCAGTGATGCTGGCGCTCGCGATCCTCGGCTTCCTGCACGACGAGCCGCTGCACGGCTACGAGCTGAAGGACCGGATCACCTCGCTCACCGGCCACGTGCGCCCGGTCAGCGACGGCGCTCTGTACCCGGCGATCAACCGGCTCACGGCCGCCGGCCTGCTGGAGCGCCGCACCGAGCCGGGCACGTCGGCCGCCCCCCGGTGGATGCTCTCCCTCACCGAGGCGGGCCACGCCGAACTGCTCCGGCGCCTCCGCACACCCTCCGAGGTGGAGATCACCGATCGGAACCGGTACTTCACCGTCCTCGCGTTCCTGCGCCATCTGCCGGATCGGGCGGAGCAGGCCGAGGTGCTCCGGCGCCGCCTGGCGTTCCTCGCGGCTCCGGCCACGTTCTTCTCCCGGGGCGGGGAGCGGCTGCGGGCCGCCGACGTGGACGATCCGTTCCGGCAGGGGATGTTCGAGATCGCCCGGGCCACGTCCCAGGCCGAGCGCGCCTGGCTGGAGCGCACTCTGACATCCTTGATCGATGACGGCGACTGACCGGGGACGCGTCTTCGGCGAGGTGGCGGAGAGCTACCACCGGGTGCGTCCCGGATACCCGGCGGAGCTGGCGGCCGACCTGCTGGCCGAGGCCGGTCCCGGCCCGGTGCTGGAGGTCGGCGCCGGCACCGGGAAGGCGACGGCCGGGTTCGCCGCGCTCGGCGCCGAGCTGACCTGCCTGGAGCCGGACCCGCGGATGGCCGCCGTGCTGCGCCGGAGTCTGCCGGGCGTGCGGGTCCTGGAGACCACCTTCGAGAGCTGGACCCCGGACCGGGCCTACCCCCTGTTGATCAGCGCCCAGGCCTGGCACTGGGTCGACCCCGCCCGCCGCGCCGCGCTGGCCGCGGCCGCCCTCGCGCCGGGCGGCCTGTTCGCCCCGTTCTGGAACGTCTTCTTCGTCGCCGACCCCGACCTGCACGCCGCACTGACCGAGGTCAACCACCGCCACGGCCTGGCGGGCGAACACACGCCGCACCACTCGCCGGCCGGCAGCCGGTCACCGGAGCCGCTCTCCTTCGCCAAGGAGTGGCCGGAGCTGCACCTGCCCGGCGACGCCTTCACCGGCATGCGGACGCTGCGCTACCGCTCGGCCCGCTCCTACTCCGCCGACCTCTACCGGGAGCACCTGCTGTCCCTGTCGCTGTACCGGACCCTGCCCCCGGACCGCGCCGACGCCGTCCTGACCGACACGGTCGCCGCGGTCGAGGCCGCGGGCGGCACGATCGACTTCGTGGTGCACACCGACGTGGCTCTGGCCCGCCGCCGCTGACCTCCAGGTCCGCCGGACCTTTCCGGCCCGCCGGATTTCTTTCGGTACGCGTGGAGCACGCGCACCCTCGACGTGTGCCGGACCGATGTCCCCGGTCGGCTTCAGCAGCAGCCGAGCCGGCTGGAGAGGACCGCGAGCACGGGGACACCAGACCTCGACGCGCGCGAGACCGACGTCACCCGGTCGGCATCATCACCAGCGGCCGAGCCGGGTGGAGAGGACCGCGAGCGCCGCGACGCCGGCGGTCGAGGTGCGCAGGACCGCGTCGCCCAGGCGGACCGGGACGGCTCCGGCGTCGCGGAAAGCGTCCCGCTCGGCGTCGCTGATGCCGCCCTCGGGGCCGACCACCAGGATGATCTCGCCGGTCGCGGGCAGCGGCGCGGCGGTCAGGCGCTCGGTGGCCTCCTCGTGCAGGACGAAGGCGGCGGCCGCGTCGGCGAGCCGGGCGGCGACCTGCTTGGTGGAGCAGTCCGGGTCGCCGGCCACCGACGGCAGCCAGGACCGGCGGGCCTGCTTGGCGGCCTCCCGCGCGGTCGCCGCCCACTTGTCGCGGGCCTTGAAGCCGCGGTCGCCACGCCACTGTGCCACCGACCGGGACGCCGCCCACGGCACGATCTCGTCAACGCCGGTCTCGGTCATCGCCTGCACGGCCAGCTCGCCCCGGTCCCCCTTGGCGATGCCCTGCACGACGACCAGCCGCGGGTCGGCCGCCGCCTCCTGAGCCCGCTCCCGCACCGCCACGTCGACGCTGCCCCGGCCCACCGCGACCACCTCGGCGTGCGCGGTCCCGCCACGCCCGTCCGCGAGGATCAGCGCCTCGCCGACCCGAAGCCGCTGCACGGTGGCGGCGTGGTGCCCCTCCGGGCCGTCCAGCGTGAACGACGACCCCGGGGGCAGGCTCTCAACCAGAAACAACGGCGCTGACACCCCCGCACGCTACCGCGCGGACCTCACCGCTCCCCCTCAGCCCGGCACGGAAACGAGGGCGCCCGAGAGCGGGCGATTCGCGGACCGGCTCACGCTCCTCCGGACTGCGGAAAGACGGGTCGCACCACGAGCGGTCCGACGGCCCGACGCGAAGCGGCCCCCCGAAGCGGCCCCCCGAAGCGGCCCCCCGAAGCGGCCCCCCGAAGCGGCCCCCCGAAGCGGCCCCCCGAAGCGGCCCCCCGAAGCGGCCCCCCGAAGCGGCCCCCGAAGCGGCCCCCCGAAGCGGCCCCCCGAAGCGGCCCCCCGAAGCGGCCCCCCGAAGCGGCCCCCCGAAGCGGTGGTGGGCCGTCGGCCACCACCGCTTCGCGCCGGGTCCGGTCAGGAGCCGGCGGCGTGGAAGAAGGCGGTGACGTCGTCGGCGAAGAGCTTGGGCTCCTCCGCGGGGAGGAAGTTGCCACCGGCGGGAAGCTCGGTCCAGTGGGTGACCGGCGCCTCGCGCTCGGCGAAGCGCCGCACGGTGATGTCGGTGACGCCCAGGGCGACGCCGAGCGGGACCGTCGACTTCTCCTTCGGCGCCCAGGCCGACGGGTCGTGAGCGGACTCCCAGTACGTGTTCGCCGAGGAGCCGGCGGTGCCGGTGAACCAGTAGAGGCTGACGTTGGTGAGCAGCAGGTCGCGCCCGACGGCGTCCTCGGGGAGCTGAGCGGCCGGGTCGGTCCACTCCTGGAACTTCTCGACGATCCAGGCGAGCTGGCCGACCGGCGAGTCGTGCAGGCCGAACGCCAGGGTCTGCGGGCGGGTCGACTGGATCGCGGCGAAGCCCATCCGCTCGTCGCGGAACTCCTGGAGGCGGCGCAGCCGGTCCTGCTCGGCCTCGGTCAGCCCGTCGAACTCGGCCGGGTCGCCGGACGGGAAGGTGATGTGACCGTTGACGTGCACGCCGATCACCCTGTCGGGGGCCTGGCGGCCCATCTCGACGGCGATCCACGCGCCGCCGCCGGTGCCCTGCACGCCATATCGCTCGTAGCCGAGACGGGCCATGATCTCGTTCAGCGCGGCGGCGCTGCGGGCCGTGCTCCACCCCGGGGCGGTGAGCGGGCCGGAGAAGCCGACGCCCGGGTTGCTGACCAGGACCAGGTGGAAGTGCGCCCGGAGCGCCTCGACCACCGGCAGGTACAGCGCGAACGACGCGGGCCAGTCGTGGCTGATCAGCAGCGGGACGGCGGCCGGGTCGGCCGACCGGACGTGCGCGAAGTGCAGGTTCTGGCCGTCCACCTCGGTGGTGAACTGGGGCAGCTCGTTGAGCCGGGCCTCGGCGGCGCGCCAGTCGAACTCACCGGCCCAGTAGTCGGCCAGGCCGCGCAGGTAGTCGACCGGGACGCCGCGGGTCCAGCCCTGGCCGGGGATCTCCGGGGTCCAGCGGGTGCGGGTCAGCCGGTCGCGGAGGTCGTCGAGGTCGGCCTGGGGCACATCGATGCGGAAGGGGCGAATCGGGGCCATGTCCTGCTCCTCGGTGGAGTGCCAGTCGAACGGAACGGAATGCTTTGTTCCGTTCCAATGTAGCAGCTTCACGAGCGGAGCGGAATACTTCGTTCCGTTCCGGTAGGCTGCTCGGCATGAGGCGATCCGGGCGCGGCGAGCAGGCCGTCCGCAACAACGAGGCGATCCTGGTCGCGGCCCGCGAGATCTTCCTGGCCGATCCGCGGGCGCCGGTCGCCGCGGTCGCCGAGCGGGCCAAGGTCGGCATCGGCGCGCTCTACCGGCGCTATCCGAGCAAGGAGGATCTGCTCCGCACGCTGTGCCACGACGGACTGAGGACGTTCATCGCCGAGGCGGAGCGGGCCGGGCAGGAGCCGGACGACTGGGCCGCGTTCACCACGTTCCTGCACGGCGTCGTGCGGGCCGACGTGCACTCGCTGACAGTGCATCTGGCCGGCACGTTCACCCCGACCGCGCAGATGGACGAGGACGCGAGGGTGGCCTCCGGGCTCGCCACCGGCCTGATCGAGCGGGCCCGGCCACACCTGCGCCCGGGCGTCGACGCCGCCGACGTGACACTGCTGCTGGAGATGTGCGCGGCGGTCCGCGTCCCGGACCGCGAACGCACCGCTGAGCTGCGCGACCGCTGCCTGACGATGCTGCTCGACGGCTTGCGCGCGGACGGAGCACTGCCCGGCCCGCCCCCGACCACGGCCGAGCTCAACTGGCGCTGGCTACCCCGATGACGGCCACGAGCCATGGCCTGTCCTGCCGTTCAAGCGGGGCGCCGGACGGCATCCGGCACCACCCGGGCCTCGCCTCGCACTCGCCTGATCGGCAGGACAGGCCTCAGCCGCTGATCGGGGTGATCACCTGACCCGCGGCGGCCCAGTCGATGCGGGCCAGCAGGTCACGTAAGGTGACGAGTTCGTCCGGGGACAGGTCGCCGAGCAGCGGGCTGTCCACCGCGGTGCGGGCCATCAGCCGCGCGCGCAGGTCCAGGCCCGCCGGGGTGAGGCTGACCACCCGGGTGCGACCGTCCCGCAGGCCGGCCTCGGCGCCCGCGACGCGCTCGATCAGGCCTCGGGCGATCAGGCGGTTGATCAGGCTTGTCGTGTTGGAGCGGTCGGCCCACAGGCGCTCGGCGACGACGCTGACCGGCAGCTGACCGCCGGGCTCCAGCACCAGCAGCGCCTTCGCCTCGGCGCGCGACAGGCCCAGCTCGGCGAGACGTGCGGTGTAGTGGCTGGTCAGGCGCTCGACCAGGCGATAGGCGAGCGGGACCAGGTCGGCCGGGACAGTCACCAGCGCAGCCTACCGCCGGCAGATGGTGGTTTGACAACCATCACCTCGCAGAATAATAGTGGTAGCACCACCACTAATAGGGAGAGGTCATGCGAGAAACGGTTGTGGTCACCGGCGGGTCCAGCGGGATCGGGCGGGCCACCGCGACGGCGCTGGCCGCTCGCGGTGCGACGGTCGTCGTGGTCGGCCGGGACACGGGGCGCATCACGGCGGCGGCCCGGGAGATCACCGCGGCCACCGGGAACGCGGCGGTCGAGCCGATCGCGGCCGATCTGTCGGCGCTGGGCGAGGTGCGCCGGCTGGCCGAGCGGATCGGCGAGCGGCACCCGGTGCTGCACGCCCTGGTCAACAACGCGGGGGTCAACAATCCGCGGCGGCGGGAGACGGCGGACGGGCTGGAGGAGACGTTCGCCGTGAATCATCTGGCGCCGTTCCTGCTCACCGGGCTGCTGACGCCGCTGCTGCGAGCGGCCGGCGCGGCCCGGGTGGTCACGGTGACATCGTCGGCCTTCCGGATGGCGCGGATCGACTTCGACGATCTCCAGCTGCGCGGCGCGTACCGGCAGCATCGCGCCTACAACCAGTCGAAACTGGCGAACATCCTGTTCACGACCGAGCTGAACAGGCGGCTCGGCGGGACGGGGGTGCGGGCGTTCGCGGTCGAGCCCGGCTTCGTCCGCACCGGGATGGTGCCTCCCTACCCCTACCGGCTGTTCGGCTTCCTGCGCAGCGAGCCGGAAAGCCCCGCCCGCGTCATCGCGGCCCTGGCCGCCGGCGATCTCCCGGCAGCGGAGGCCACCGGGGTCACCCTACTGAGCAGCGCGGGCCGGCCGATCCGTCTCACCGGCGCCGCGGCCAGCCCCGAGACCGCCGCCCGCCTGTGGACCGCGAGCAGCCGCCTCACGGCCGGAGATCCTCTACCCGTCGGCCCCTGACTCCCGGGCAGCCTTGCGGTGACCACCCGCCGACAGCGAAGGCCCCGACGGCCCATCCGGCAACGAGATAGGGCGCTGAGGACCAGCCCGGAGCGTCCAGCTGGCCCCGACGGCCCCACCCGGCAACGAGATAGGGCGCTGAGGACCAGCCCGGAGCGTCCAGCTGGCCCCGACGGCCCCATCCAGCAACGAGATAGGGCGCTCAGGACCAGCCCGCAGCGTCCAGCTGGCCCCGACGGCCCCACCCGGCAACGAGATAGGGCGCTCAGGACCAGCCCGCAGTGTCCGGCTGGCCCCGACGGCCCCATCCAGCAACGAGATAGGGCGCTCAGGACCAGCCCGCAGCGTCCAGCTGGCCCCGACGGCCCCACCCGGCAACGAGATAGGGCGCTCAGGACCAGCCCGGAGCGCCCGGCTGGCCCCGACGGCCCCAACCGGCAATGAGATAGGGCGCTGAGGACCAGCCGGGTTTTGATCTCCGGAACCACCCACGGACAGTGAAGGGGCCGGCGATCGCTCTGGACGCGCCAGCGGCCAGATCGCCGGCCCCGGCCCGCGCGGGAGCATGCGATCCGCACCCCGCCGGGCCCGCGTCAATGAAGATCTTGAAACACCGACCGGAGAACAGATACCCCGCTCAGTGGCCGTTGAAGGCGTCCCGCATCCGGCTGAAGAACCCGCCCTGCTTGCTCAACTCGGCGATGTCCTCCCCGCGGGTCTTCGCGAAGTCCCGCAGCATCCGCTCCTGATCAGCCGTCAGCTTCGTCGGCGTCTTCACATCCAGGTGGACGAAGAGATCACCGCGGCCCTGACCACGCAGATGCGGCACCCCCTTGCCCCGGATCCGCAGCGTGCTGGCCGGCTGGGTACCCGCTTTGACCTCGATGTTCTCCTCGCCGTCGAGGGTCTTGATGGTCATCCGGGTGCCGAGCGCGGCGGCCGTCATCGGCAGGGTGACCCGGCAGTGCAGGTCGTCGCCCTTGCGCGAGTAGACGTCGTGCGGGCGCTCGTGGATCTCCACGTAGAGATCGCCGGCGGTGCCGCCGCCGGGGCCGACCTCGCCCTGCTGGGCCAGGCGGATGCGCATGCCGTCCTCGACGCCGGCCGGGATCTTCACGGTCAGCGAGCGGCGGGTGCGAATCCGGCCGTCGCCGGCGCAGGTCGGGCACGGGCTCGGGATGATCGTGCCGTGGCCCTGGCAGTTCGCGCAGGGGCGGGACGAGACGACCTGGCCGAGGAAGGTGCGCTGCACCGACTGCACCTCGCCGCGGCCGCCGCAGACCTCGCAGGTGGCCAGGTGGGTGCCGGACGCGGTGCCGGCGCCGGAGCACTGGGTGCAGAGCACCGCGGTGTCGACGGTGATCGGCGCCTCGACACCGAACGCGGTCTCCACCAGGTCCAGCTCGAGACGCAGGATGGCGTCGGCGCCGGGACGGGTGCGCGGCCGCGGCCCGCGCGAGCCGCCACCGGCCGCGGTGCCGAAGAAGGCGTCCATGATGTCCTGGAAACCGACGAACGGGCCGGCCCCGCCGGGACCGCCGCCGGGCGCGCCGCCGCCGGGCGCCAGCGGGTCACCGCCGAGGTCGACGATCTGCCGCTTCTGGTCGTCGGAGAGGACCTCGTACGCCGCGTTGATGTCCTTGAACTTCTCGTGCGCCTCCGGATCGGGGTTGACGTCCGGGTGGTACTGCCGAGCCAGTTTGCGGTAGGCGCGCTTGATCTCGTCGTCGGTGGCTTCCCGGCTCACGCCGAGAATTCCGTAGTAGTCCTTGGCCACGGGGTTTGGAGTCCTCAATGTCTGCGCGGATCCGTCAATTCTGTGCCAACAGGTCGCCAACGTAGCGTGCCACTGCACGAACAGTAGCGATGGTGCCGGGGTAGTCCATCCTTGTCGGCCCCAGCACACCGAGCCCACCAACGATCGTCGCACCCGGTCCGTAACCCGTGCTGACCACGGACGCGGACCGGAGGTTGTCGATCTCGTTCTCGTCGCCGATCCGGACCCGGGTGGTGCTCGGCTCCAGGTCGCCGATCAGTTTGAGGAGGATGACCTCCTCCTCCAACGCTTCGAGAACGGGACGCAGTGTGCCCTGAAAGTCCAGCACACCGCCGCGGGTGAGGTTGGCCGTCCCGGCGAGCGCGAGGCGCTCCTCACTCCGCTCGACCAGTGTCTCCAGCAGAACGGTGGCCAGACATGCCATGTTCCCCCGGCTCCCGGGAGCGCACTCCTCGACGAGTTTCTGCACCAGGGGCGGGGTGTCTGCCAATTTCTGGCCGGCCAATTTCTCGTTCACCCGGCGGCGTAGATCCCAGACGTCGCCCTCGGGGACCGGAGCGGGCATCTCGACCAGGCGCTGCTCGACCCGGCCGGTGTCGGTGATCATCACGAGCATCAGCCGGGTGGTGGAGATCGGGACCAGCTCCAGGTGGCGCACCGCCGAGCGGGACAGGCTCGGATACTGCACCACTGCGACCTGCCGGGTGAGGGTGGCGAGCAGGCGGACCGTGCGGTGCACCACGTCGTCGAGGTCGACCACGCCGATCATGAAGCGCTCGATGGCGCGGCGCTCGGCGGGGCTGAGCGGCTTGATCCGGGTGAGGCGGTCGACGAACAGCCGATAACCGGCGTCGGTGGGCACCCGGCCGGCACTGGTGTGCGGTTGCCGGATGTAGCCCTCCTCCTCCAGCACGGCCATGTCGTTGCGCACCGTGGCCGAGGAGACCCCGAGCTGGTGGCGCTCGACCAGCGCCTTGCTGCCGACCGGCTCGCGAGTTTTCACATAGTCCTCGACGATCGCCCGGAGGACCTCGAGCTTGCGGTCATCCAAACTCATATGACCCCTCCCCCTCAATCGCGTCCCTCTGGCACTCCCGCGGACAGAGTGCCAGTCTACTTCGCGGCAGGCGGCAACGCGATGATCGAAAGGTCAGCCGTTGTTCGGCCTCCGATACCGTGTCGGCCATGACCGAGCCACCTCGACCGCCAGGTGACGGGTACCCTACGTCGCCCGGAGCGCCCTACACTCCCCCGCCGGGCCCGGGATATCCGCCTCCTCCGCCCTACGGCCCGCCGTCCGGCGGATATCACCCCGGCTATCCGCCGCCGCTCAGCTCGGAGGATCGGACCTGGATCCTGGTCGCCCACCTGGGCGGCGCGGCCGGCGCGTTCCTCGGCGGCGGCCTCACCGGCTGGGTCGCGCCGCTGGTCTCGCTGCTGGCCCGGGGCGAGCAGTCCCCCGCGGTCCGCGCCGAGTCGGTCAAGGCGCTGAACTTCCAGATCCTCTGGACGATCATCGCGGTGATCGGATACGCCACCTTCTGCTTCGGGATCGGCGTGGCGATCGCCGGGATCGCCTGGCTGTTCGCCACCATCGCCGGCGGCATCGCCGGGGCGAAAGCGGCCAACAACGAGCCGTTCCGGTACCCGGCGAGCGGCAAGTTCCTGAGGTGACCGCTCAGACCAGGTCGCGGATCACCGCGTCGGCGAGCAGACGGCCGCGCAGCGTGAGCACCAGCCGGCCGGCCGCGTAGGCGGCCGGATCCAGCAGGCCGTCGCCGAGGGCCCGGGCCGCGCCGCCCGGGTCCACCCGGTCCAGCCCGATCCCCTCGCGCAGCCGGACGCGGAGCATCACGTCCTCGACGTGCCGGTCCTCATCGGTCAGCAGCTCGCGCCCGTGACCTGGGGAAACACCATCATTCAAACGATTTGCGTACGCCGAGGGATGCTTCACGTTCCACCACCGCACCCCGCCGACGTGGCTGTGCGCGCCGGGTCCGAGTCCCCACCAGTCGGCACCGGTCCAATACAGCAGGTTGTGCCGACACTCGCCGCCGGATTTCGCCCAGTTCGACACTTCGTACCACTGGAAGCCGGCCGCGGTGAGCGCCTCCTCGGCGGCCAGGTAGCGATCCGCGGCCACGTCGTCGGAGGGGTAGGGCAGCTCGCCCCGGCGCATCCGGGTGGCCATCCGGGTGCCGTCCTCGACGATCAGGGCGTACGCGCTGACGTGGTCCACCCCGGCGTCCACCACGGTCCGCAGCGAACGGGCGAAGTCGTCCGGGGTCTCGCCCGGGGTGCCGTAGATCAGGTCCAGGTTGACGTGCTCGAAGCCGGCCTGCCGGGCCTCCTGGGCGGCTTGCGGCGCCCGGCCGGCGGTGTGTTTGCGGTCGAGGACGCGCAGGACGTGCTCGGCGGAGCTCTGCATGCCGAGCGAGATCCGGGTGAAGCCGGCGGTCTTCAAATCGGATAAATACGCCACATCAACAGATTCCGGATTCGCCTCAGTGGTCACCTCCGCGCCGGCGGTCAGACCCCAGGTCCGGTCGATCCCCTCCAGGATCCTCCCCAGGTCTTTTGCCGTCAGGAGCGTCGGCGTCCCCCCACCGACGAAGACCGTGTCCACCCGGCCGGGCTGGATCACCTTCGCCGCCAGCTCCAGCTCCCGCAGGACCGTGTCCGCGTACTCGTCCCGGCTCGCCCCGCCGCCCAGCTCACTCGCGGTGTACGTGTTGAAGTCGCAATACCCGCACCGGCTCGCACAGAACGGCACGTGCACGTAGACCGCGAAGCCTCGCCCGCCCACGTCACGAGTCGCTGCGTCGGGAAGGGACCCGTCCGCGGGAACGGGTTCGCCATCAGGGAGTGCGCCGGCCATCCGCCAAGTGTGCCTGGTCCCCGACCAAGGAAACGTTAAGGTGCCCGACATGGATCTGGTCCGTACCGTCACCGCCGCCGGGGTGACCACCCTCACCCTGGACAGCCCCGCGAACCGCAACGCCCTGTCCCGCGCGCTGATCACCGAGCTGCTCACCGCGCTCGGCGCCGCGGCCACCGACCCGGCGACCCGGGTCGTGGTGCTCTCGCACACCGGCCCGGTCTTCTGCTCCGGCGCCGATCTCAAGGAGACCGCCGCCACCGCGCCGGGCGAGCGCCTGCCGGTCGAGCTGATGGCCGACCTGCTCGCCGAGCTCTGGGAGTTCCCGAAACCGGTGGTGGCCCGGATCGCCGGGCCGGCCCGGGCCGGTGGCCTGGGCCTGATCGGCGCCGCCGACCTCGCGGTCTGCGCCCGCTCGGCCACCTTCGCGTTCACCGAGGTCCGGCTCGGGGTGATCCCCGCGGTGATCAGTGCCACAGTGCTGCCCCGGCTGGCACCGCGGGCCGCGGCCGAGCTCTACCTGACCGGCGACGTCTTCGACGGCGCGCGGGCCGCGGAGATCGGCCTGGTCTCCGCCGCGGTCGCGGACGACGAGCTGGACGCGGCGGTCGACGGGTACTGCGCCTCGCTGATCAAAGGTGGTCCGCTGGCCCTGGCCGGGACCAAGGAGCTGATGCGCCGTCACCGGTCGGAGTCCATTCGCACCGAACTGGCCGACCTCAGTGACCGGTCGGCGGGATACTTCACCTCCGCCGAGGGCCGGGAGGGTGTCGCCGCGCGCCGGGAGAAACGTGACCCGAATTGGGTTCCGGCGCAGTCACGATGATCTCCGTGCGCTCGTTGATTAGGCTTGGCGTCCGAACGAGGAGGAGGTGCGAGTGCACATCAAGCCAGTGGTCGGCGTGATCTGCTCGCTCGTCCTCATCGCCGTCGTCAGCGTGATCGTCGTGCTGCACCAGAGCCCGGGCGGCATCAAGCTGCCCCGGATCGGCCCGGAGTGCACGGTCCGCGCCGACGGCGAGGTCACCCTGGACTCGGTGCAGATGGCCAACGCGGCCACCATCGCGGCCGTCGGCATCCGCCGGGAGATGCCGGAGCAGGCCCTGGTGGTGGCGCTGGCCACCGCGCTCCAAGAGTCCAAGCTGGAAAATCTGGACGACGGCGACCGGGACTCGGTCGGCCTCTTCCAGCAGCGGCCCAGCCAGGGCTGGGGCACGATCGAGCAGATCAAGAATCCGAGGTACGCGGCCGGCAAGTTCTACACCGCCCTGAAAAAGGTGAAGGGCTGGCAGGACATGCGGGTCACCGACGCCGCGCAGCGGGTGCAGCGCTCGGCGTACCCGAATGCGTACGAGAAGTGGGCGGACGAGTCCCGGGTGCTGGCCCGCGCCCTGATGGGCAAGGCCACCGGCGCGGTCGAGTGCACCGTCTCCGGCGCCCCGGTGGTGCGCGGCGCCGCCGCGGCGGCCGCCCTGCTGGAGGGCCTCAAGCTGGACTGGGGCAAGAAACTGGACTACGCGAACACCGAGGCGGCCGGCCTGACGGTCGCGGTCAGCAACCCGAGCAGCGGCTGGCGGTACGCGCACTGGCTGGTCTCGCACGCCTCCGCGACCGGCCTCGAACGGGTACGTTTCGGCGACCTGGAGTGGCACGCCCCGGACGGAAAGTGGCAGCAAGTAACCACCGCCGCCGCGGCCGACGACGGCCGTGTCGTCGCCGAGGTCTTCAGCTGACGACACTCCGCAACTTTCGGTGACTTGCGGTAGTTATCGGCGACGGACCGGCGCATCGCGCTGCGTATACATCGACATGGACACTGCGCAACCGCCCTGGTACTAAGTAGGACGTGTTCTGGGGAGCGCTCGAATGGATCCTGCTGGGAGCGGGGGGCCTCGGAGCGATCGCCTACGGCGTGCGCCGCCACCGACCGGTGCGGCGGGCACCGTGGTGGCTGCTCGCCGGCTCCCTGGTGGCTCTCGCGGCGGGGGACGTCTTCTACTCGTACCGGTTGCGCGATGTCGCCGACGGCTGGTACCTCGCCATGTTCGGCCTGGTCGCGCTCTGCCTGCTCCAGTTCACCCGGGGCGGCGCGCTGCTGGTCGACCGGGCCCGGCTGATCGACCTGCTCGCCTTCACCTGCTCGGCGCTGCTGATCGTCTGGGTGTTCGTGATCGGCCCGGACGGGCAGTTCGGCGCGGTGCCGCCCGCCGACGTGATCGGTGACCTGCTGCTGATCGGGGTGGCCGGCCGGCTGGTCGCCGGGGACCGGCGCAACGTCTCGGCCTGGCTGCTGCTCACCGGCGCGCTCGGGATGCTGGCCGGCGACATCGGCTATCCGCTGGCCGCGGGCCCGCTGACCGAGTCGGCGTACGTGGTGCTCTACGTCTGCTGGGCGCTGGCCGCGCTGCACCCGTCGATGGTCCGGCTCACCGAGCCGGCCGCGACCCCGCCCAGTCCCTGGCAGTTCCGGTGGTCGGCGATGCTCGCCGTGTCGGCCTGCGGGCCGCCCACGGTGCTGCTGATCGAGTCGCTGCACGGCCGGATCGACGACGGCCCGGTGATCGCCATCACCGGGGCGCTCACCCTGCTGCTGACCATCACCCGGCTGGCCGACGCGATCCGGCAGCACGGCCAGGCGCTCACCCGGGAGCGCGGCCTGCGCGCGGCGACCGCGGCGCTGGTCGCGGCCGCGGACCGGCCGGCCGTCGACGCCGCGGTGCGGGCCGCGGTCACCCAGTTGCTGCCGCCGCAAGCGGTGCGCCGGGTGTCGCTCGCCGACGAGCTGTCCCCCGCCGAGCAGCCGCCCGCCGAGTCCGGTCCGGCGGTCCGCAGCTGGTGGCTGGCCGCCGCCGACCCGGACGACCGCACCCTGGTCTGCCCGCTGCGGCTGACGCCGCTCGACGTGGCCCGGCCCAGCGGCGGTGCGCTGATCATCACCGGTCGCCGGGAGGACCTGGTCGCCGGGCACGACGCCCTGGAGGTGCTGGCCGGGCAGGCCGCGCTGGCCCTGGACCGGATCACCCTGGTCGAGGCGGTCGGCCGGCGGGACAGCGACCTCTACCTGCGCGCTGTGATTCGCAACACCGCCGAGCTGATGGCGGTGCTCGACGCCGACCAGCGGGTCCGCTACGCCAGTCCGGCGCTGCGCGACCTGCTCGGCCTGGCCGAGCTGCCCCCGCTGACCACGCTGGACGAGCTGGTGCACCCGGCCGATCGGGCGCTGGTCCGCAACGCGTTGCGCTCGCCGGGCGACGGCACCGCGCACTGCGCCCTCCAGCGGGCCGACGATCGCCAGGTGCTGGTCGAGCTGACCTATCGGGACCTGCGCGAGGACCGACTGGTGCAGGGCCTGGTGGTGACCATGCGGGACGTCACCCGCAACCACGACCCGGCCGAGCGGCACCCGCGGCAGGAGCACACCGGCGAGATGCCCGCCTGGGTCAACCGCCGCAGCGCCCAGCAGCGTTTCCGCTATTGAGCAATGCAAACCCCGTTTCGCGTACGACATAAAAAGCGCCGGGCCTCGTGAAAGAGGCCCGGCGCTTTTCGTACGTCGTTATCGGGTCAGGCCACGACGGCCGGTGACACCGACCGTGAGAGCCACACCGATCGCGGCGAGCACGACCTGGAAGAAGAGCTCGATCCAGTCGAAACCCTTGGTGTCGGCGACACCGAACGCCCGGGCCAGCACCGTGCCCAGCAGCGCCGCGACAACACCGATGACCATGGTGAGCCAGATCGGGATGTTCTGCTTGCCGGGTACGACCAGGCGACCCAGAGCACCGATGATCAGACCGACGACGAGGGCGGTGATGATGCCGGTGATGGTCATGTGGTTCCTCCTCGGGGGTGGAGCTTTTACGGTTGCGTCCGTCGAGCCCCAGGATTCCCGACCTCGGGAAAACTCAAACCGCCCTATTTTTTGGCGCCTTTCGGGTCGGCCGCCTCGGTGGTGGAGAGCGCGGCGATGAAGGCCTCCTGCGGCACCTCCACGCGGCCCACCATCTTCATCCGCTTCTTGCCTTCCTTCTGCTTCTCGAGCAGCTTGCGCTTGCGGCTGATGTCACCGCCGTAGCACTTGGCGAGCACGTCCTTGCGGATCGCCCGGATCGTCTCGCGGGCGATGATCCGGGAGCCGATGGCCGCCTGGATGGGCACCTCGAACTGCTGCCGCGGGATGAGTTTTTGCAGCTTGGCGGCGATCGTCGTGCCGTACGAGTAGGCCTTGTCCTTGTGCACGATGGCGCTGAACGCGTCGACCGGCTCGCCGTGCAGCAGGATGTCCACCTTGACCAGGTCGGCGACCTGCTCGCCGGAGGGCTCGTAGTCCAGCGAGGCATAGCCCTTGGTCTTGCTCTTCAGCTGGTCGAAGAAGTCGAAGATGATCTCGGCGAGCGGCAGCGTGTAGCGCAGCTCCACCCGTTCGGAGGACAGGTACTCCATGCCGAGCAGGCTGCCCCGGCGGCTCTGGCACAGCTCCATGACGGCGCCGACATACTCGTTGGGCACCAGAACTGTGGCGCGCACCACAGGCTCGTGGATCTCGGCGATCTTGCCGGCCGGGAACTCGCTCGGGTTGGTGACCGTCTGCTCCTTCCCGTCCTCGGTGACCACCTGGTACACCACGTTCGGCGCGGTGGAGATCAGGTCCAGGCCGAACTCGCGCTCCAGCCGCTCGCCGATGATCTCCAGGTGCAGCAGGCCGAGGTAGCCGACCCGGAAGCCGAAGCCGAGCGCGGCCGACGTCTCCGGCTCGTAGGTGAGCGCGGCGTCGTTGAGCTTCAGCTTGTCGAGCGCGTCCCGCAGCGCCGGGTAGTCCGAGCCGTCGATCGGGTAGAGGCCCGAGTAGACCATCGGTTTCGGGTCCTTGTAGCCGCCCAGGGCCTCTTTCGCCGGGCGGTTGTTGCCGGTGACGGTGTCGCCGACCTTCGACTGGCGGACGTCTTTCACGCCGGTGATCAGGTAACCCACCTCGCCGACGCCGAGCGCGCCGGCCTTCTCCATCTCCGGCGAGGCGACACCCAGCTCCAGCAGCTCGTGCACGGCGCCGGTGGACATCATCTTGATCCGGTCGCGGGCCTCGATCCGGCCGTCGATCACCCGGACGTAGGTGACCACGCCGCGATACACGTCGTACACCGAGTCGAAGATCATCGCGCGGGCCGGGCCGTCCGGGTCGCCGACCGGCGGCTTGAACTGCCGGACGATCTCGTCGAGCAGGTGGTCCACGCCGACGCCGGTCTTGCCGGAGACCCGGAGCACGTCGGTGGGCTCGACGCCGATGAGCTTGGCCAGCTCCTCGGCGTACTTCTCCGGCTGCGCGGCGGGCAGGTCGATCTTGTTGAGCACCGGGATGATGTGCAGGTCGTTCTCCATCGCCAGGTACAGGTTGGCGAGGGTCTGCGCCTCGATCCCCTGCGCGGCGTCGACCAGCAGGATCGCGCCCTCACAGGCGGCGAGGCTGCGGGAGACCTCGTAGGTGAAGTCGACGTGTCCCGGGGTGTCGATCATGTTGAGGACGGCGGTGTCGCCCTTGCCGTCCCCCTCGCGCACGGTCCACGGCATGCGGACGGCCTGCGACTTGATGGTGATGCCGCGCTCACGCTCGATGTCCATCCGGTCGAGGTACTGCGCGCGCATCTGCCGCGGGTCGACCACCCCGGTGATCTGCAACATCCGGTCGGCCAGCGTCGACTTGCCGTGGTCGATGTGGGCGATGATGCAGAAGTTGCGGATGCGGCTGGGATCGGTCGATCCGATCACGTTCACGCCGGGGTCGAGCGGTCCAGGCACGGTCGTCCGTTCTTCTCGGGCTGGCATGCTTCTCGAGCTGCGCTGTGGTCTGCGGGACGCCGGCTGACACGCCGGCACTCCCTATCGTCCCACGCCCGGATGGGCAGGTCCGATCACACCCGTACGCCAGGCCCACCCGACCCCCGCCGGACCGCCCCCAAAACGCCGACAACCGGATACCCCGGCCAGATCCGCCCGTTCCTCCGTCCGCGCCGTCTCTCCCCCTTCTCCCCGGCTCCCGGCCCGGCGGCCCGGCAGCGTCCGCGGCCCGCCAGCGTCCGCGGCCCGGCAGCGTCCGCGGCCCGGCAGCGTCCGCGGCCCGGCGACGTCCAGCCCCTTGGCGCCCACGTCGCCTGCCCGCGGGCGTCCTCGCCGCCCTGTCCCCCGCTCCCGGCTCGGTGGCGTCAGTCCGGCGGCTCCAGGAACAGCGCCGACAGCTTGGGCAGGCGGCGGCGCATCTCGTCCTCGTTGTCGAAGTCCCACAGGTCGGCGACCTCGGGGCGGATCCGGGCGGGCTCGCCGGGTGGCAGCTGGTCGCCGGTGGCCTGCTGATAGGCCCGGGCCGCGATGCCGAGCACCTCCTCGGCCTCGAAGACCGCGCCGGTGTCCGCCGCCTGCTTGATCACCACCACGTTGGCCAGCACGTCGGGTTTCTGCACGGCGGCGGCGACCGCCTTGCGCCCGTGCGCGATCAGCCAGCCACGGAAGGCGTCGAAGCCCGCCTCGTCGGCGCCGCTGTTGATCAGATAGGCGGCGGCCCAGAGGTCCTCCGTGCCGGAGGCCACCATCACCCGGTCCAGGTGGCGGGCCCAGGCGACGATCTCCTCCGGATCGTGGGTGGCCAGCTCGGCGACGGCACGCTCGGCCACCTCGGCGGGGGACGCCGGCCGCTCGGCGGTCGCGCGGTCGATGACCGCCCAGAAATCGTCGGTTCGCATGCCAGGGATCCTGCCAGTGCCCTCCGACATTTTCCGCGCCGACCGGGCGGGCAGGATGGGACTCATGCGGCCGATCACGCTTCCCGACGTTCCGTACAGTGCCACCGCCGTACGTCCGGAATGGTCCGACCTGCCGCCCGCCGTGCGGGACGCGATCACCTCGCGCCTCGGCTCCCCGGTGTCCGCCGCGCGCAGCGCCGGCGGCGGTTTCACCCGCGCCTTCGCGGCCGTGCTCGAGACCGAGGCGGGGACCAGCGCGTTCGTCAAGGCGGCGCCGCTGAGCGACCCGGCCTCGCAGTGGTACGCCCGGGAGGCGGCGATCACGGCGGCCCTCCCGGCCGAGGTGACCGCGGCCCGCCCATGCTGGACGATGAGCGAGGCCGGCTGGTTCGTGCTGTGCCTGGAGGCGGTCGACGGACGGCTCCCGGCGCTGCCCTGGTCGGCGACCGACCTGGACGCGGCACTGCGCAGCTGGTCGGCGGCGGCGACCGCCCTCGCCTATCCGTCACCGCCGCTGCTGGCGGTCGGGCTGCCCGCGCTGCCGGACATCCTGCGCAGTGAGATGTCGTGGTGGTCACTGATCGCGAAACGCCGCGAGCCGATGCCGGAGCCGGCCCGGGAGACCGTCGCCCCGCACCACCTGGCCGACCTGGCCCGGCTCGAACGCGCCCTGCCCGGCCTGGCCGCCGGTGACGGCATGCTGCACGGCGACCTGCGGCTGGACAACGTGCTGATCGACACGGACGGCCGGGCCTGGCTCTGCGACTGGACCTGGCCGTGTCTGGGCGCACCCTGGTTCGACACCGTGACGCTGCTGGTCAGTGCTTATGCCAGCGGCCGGGACACGGACGCGGTTCTGCGCGCCTGGGGCGCGCCGGAGGAGGGGGTGGACGGGGCGCTGGCCGCGCTTTCCGGGTATTGGCTGGTGTCGGCCGGGAGTGGGCCGAGCAGCGCCTCTCCGCACAGTCGCCAGCATCAGCGGTTCAGCGGGCAGCAGGCGCTGGCCTGGCTCGCCGAACGCCGCGGCTGGGAGGATCCCGGCAAGCGCCGCTGGTGGCGCTGACCCTCCACCACAGCCCGGCCCGCCGCACCCCGCACGCGGCGCCGCCCCCTCCGCCACAGCCCGGCCGACCGCACCCCGCACGCGGCGCCGCCCCCTCCGCCACAGCCCGGCCCAACGCACCCCGCACGCGGCGCCGCCCCCTCCGCCACAGCCCGGCGCGGCGGCCCCCCGCCGGGGGTGCTGGTCCGGAGCCGTTTTGGCGGCTCGGAGGCGTGCTGGTAATCTGTTTCTTCGCGTGTGGTGACACGCTGTTGTTTCCTGCACCGGCCTCGCCGGGTGAGACGGCCGCGCGGTGACCACTCGTCGAGACCATTTTCCGCTCTAGTCAGGACAAGGCTGTCGCGTGGCGAACATCAAGTCCCAGATCAAGCGCAACCGGCAGAACGAGAAGGCCCGTCTGCGCAACAAGTCGGTCAAGTCTTCGCTGAAGACCGTGATCCGCAAGCTCCACGAGGCGAGCGACGCGGGCAACGTCGAGACGGCGACCACTCTGCTGCGTGACGCCTCGCGTCAGCTCGACAAGGCTGTCAGCAAGGGCGTCATCCACAAGAACCAGGCGGCCAACCGGAAGTCGGCCATCGCCAAGAAGATCGCCTCGCTGTCCGCCTGATCCTCGGATCAGATCGGTGGCCGCACGGACGCGGCCAGCAGCTCCGCCCGCCGGCGGGCGGGCAGTAGCAAGCAAGCACACCCGGGCATCGCCGGACCGTTCGCGGTCCGGCGGTGCCCGGTTTGCTGTGTGCCGGGCACCGCGGAGCACCCGCTTCAGGAGTACGCGCGAAAGCCGCCCCTATAGCCCTGGTCGGGCAGCCACAGAAGCGGCAGATCTTCCCGACACGCAGACCGCGCCAGCAGCGACCGCGGGAAGCAGCAGACCGCGCCAGCAGCGACCGCGGGAAGCAGCAGACCGCGCGAAACAGCGGACCGCGCAAAACAGCGGACCGCGCAAACAGCAGACCGCGCCGCAGCAGATCGCGCCCAGGAGCGGACCGCGCCGCAGCAGACCGCGCGAAATAGCAGACCGCGCCCAGCAGCGGACCACGCCGCAGCAGCGGACCCCGGAGAACAGATCAGGCGAACAGCAGAACGCGGAGACTCACTTCGCGACGGAGCCGCCCCACCGGGACGGCCCTCACACACCGCCGAAGCGGCTATTCGTACCGACGAGTCGCCGACTGCCGGGCCATCTGCTGGCGGACATCAAGCTCCTCCGCCCAAGGCCGCCGAACAGGCCCAGCCGCCGTCTGCTCCGGCGCCACCTCCACCGGCCGCCCGGACCGCCCGTACCCGGTGTTCTCCCCCGGGAACCAGACCACACCCGTCGACCGCGCCGCCTCGACCGGCGGCGTCACCACCGGTGTCCGCACCCGCGGCGTCTGCCACTCACCGGTCTGCTGACCGGATCGCGGCCGGTGGGTGTGCCGCTCCCGGTGCACCGCGACCCGGGCCGCCACCGGCTCGACCGCCGGCGCGGGCGGCGCCAGCCACCCGGCGACCAGGTCGTTGAATTTCACCATCACCGCCACCGCTGCCGGCAGCACCAGCACGCCCCACCAGCTGACCAGCTCGGCCAGGGCGAGCAGGACGCCGAGCGCGACCGCTCCCTCCAGGAAGACGAAGCAGAGCAGCCCACCCGGGCTGAGGTGCCGCAGGCGCAGCACCCGCGCGTACAGCGGCTGGTGGGCCGCGCCGGCCCGCCGGGAACGCACCGTCCGGGTCATCGGGCGCCCCCGCCCCGCCGGGCCGCGGCCACCGCGAAGACGGCCTGCTCCAGCGCATAGCCCCGGTCCTCGGCGCCACCCTTGACCGCGGCGTTGCAGTCGGCGGCCGCCCGCATCGCGTCGACCAGCCCCTCCGGCGTCCAGCCGCGGCTGCGCTCCTGCGCCCGCTGAATCTTCCAGGCCGGCATGCCGAGCGTGCTGGCCAGCTGATAGGGGTTGCCCTTGCCGGCCGAAGCGACCCGGGCTACGGTCCGCACGCCGTCGGCGATCGCGTCGGCGATCGGCACCGGGTCGACACCGACGTGCAGCGCCCAGCGCAACGCCTCCAGCGCGCCCGGCAGGTCGCCGACCATCGCCGCGTCGGCCACGGTGAAACCGCTCACCTCGGCGCGTCCCTTGTAATAGCGCGCGACGACGGCCTCGGTCACCTTGCCGTCGGTGTCGGCGATCAGCTGCGAGCAGGCCGCGGCGATCTCCCGCAGGTCGTTGCCGACCGAGGCGAGCAGCGCGGACGCGGCCGCCTCGTCGCACCGGCCGCCGGCCCGGCGGAACTCCTCGCGCACGAAGGCGATCCGGTCCCGGTCGCCTTTGAGCTTCATCGCGGGCACCACGGTGGCGCCCGCTTTCTGCAAGCCGTCGGCGAACGCCTTGCCTTTCGCCCCACCCAGATGGGTCACGATCAGGGTGACCTCGGGATCGGGACTTTTCGCATAGGCCAGCAGGGCGGCGGCGAGCTCCTTGCGTGCGTCCTGCCCGCTGCGCAGCACCAGCACCCGGCGCCCGCCGAACAGCGACGGGCTGAGCATCTCGGCGATCTCGCCCGGGGTGAGCTGACCGGCCTCGTACTCCCGGACGTCCGCGCCCGGATCGGCGGCTCGGGCCGCGTCCACCGCCGCGGTGACGGCACGGGCGGCGAGCAGCTCCTCGTCGCCTTGGACGAGCAGCAACGAGGGCGGTGGCGCGGCGTTCACGCCCGACATCGTCGCACGTCCGGCCGACAGTCCGACGAGGCTCACTCTTTGGCGCAGGGCAACCGATCACCGAACGCGAAACCCGACATATCAACCACCGCGCATGCTTCGCATGCTCTGACCTGCATCGCTGTCCACTTCTGACCGATCTTTCCGCAGACCGCCCGCTATTTCGTACGATCAGAAAAATTGCCCCTTAATCCGGCATGTCGCCCATCTCGCCCAGCCAGGGAGCACCCGCGAACGCGGCGCACCAGCCCACCAAGAACCCAGCGCATCAGCCCACCACGAAGCCGGCAACGCCAGCTCACCCCGGCCCCGGCACACCCCGACTCGTCACCGCGAGCCCGTCCCCGCTGACCAGCACCGCCAGATCCCCGGAAAGATCGGTACGCAACACCCGAGCCCCGTCCCGAGCCAGCCGAGCCAGCAACGCCCCGTTCGGATGCCCGTAGTCGTTCCCCTCCCCCACCGACACCAGCGCCACCGCCGGATCCACCGCGTCCAGCAGCTCCGGCGCCTGCAACGCGCTGCCGTGATGCGCCACCTTCAACACGTCCGCCCGCAGCGCCGCCGCCCCGAGCCGGTCGACCAGATCGGCCTGCTCCTCCGTCTCGGCGTCCCCGGGCAGCAGCACCGTCCGCCCGCCGAGCGTGGCCCGCAACACCAGCGAGTTGTTGTTCGGATCCGAGTTCGTGCCGTGCAGCGCCGCCAGCGGCCCGAGCGCCTCCAGCCGCAGACCACCCACCTCGTACGCCCACCCCGGACCGACCGGCTGCACCGGCGTCCCGGCCCCGGCCGCGGCTGCCGCGACCTGCTCCCGCCCACCGGCCGGCTCCGGCCAGTCCGGCGCCACCACCGCGCCCACCGCCCGCCCCCGGAAGATCCCGGCCACCCCGCCGACGTGATCCGCGTGATAGTGGCTGACCGCGAAGAGGACCACCTGCCGTACGCCCAGCCGCCGCAGGCACCGGTCCACCGGGTCCGGCTCCGGACCGGCGTCGACCACCACCGCCCGACCGGCGCCGGCCGGCAGCACGATCGCGTCGCCCTGCCCCACCGAGCAGGCCACCACCAGCCAGCCCGGCGGTGGCCAGCCCGCGACGAGCAGGCGTACCGGCAGCGCCCCGAGCACCGCGCACGCCGCCACCACCGCGGCCAGCTTCCGGACCACCGCGTGCCGGGCCGCGACCAGCGCCACGACGGTGAGCCCGGCCAGCAGCAGCGCCCCGGGCACCCCGCCCGGCCAGGGCACCGCGCCGGCCAGCAACCGGGCCCCGATCCGGGCGACCAGCACCAGCCACGCGGCCGGCCAGTGCCCGAGCCAGGCGGCGAACTCGGCGCCGGCCGGCCACACCGGGGAGAGCAGCGCGGCGGCCACGCCGAGCAGGGTCGCCGGGGCGATCGCCGGCACCACGATCAGGTTCGCCGGCACCGCGACCAGGCTGACCGTCCCGGACAGCCCGGCGATCACCGGGCCGCAGGCGACCTGCGCGGCGGCCGGCACCGCCAGGGCCTCGGCCGCGCCGGGCGGCCAGCGCCGGGCGCGTAACGCGTCCCGCCAGCCCGGGGCGAGCAGCAGCAGGCCGGCGGTGGCCAGCGCGGACAGCGCGAACCCGGCGTCGGCGGCCAGTTCCGGATCGGCCAGCAGCAGCACCGCGGCCGCCGCGGCCAGCGCGGGGACCGCTGCCCGGGGCCGGCCGGTGGCGAGCCCGAGCAGGCCGATCGCGCCCATCGCGGCGGCCCGGATCACGCTCGGCGACGGGCGGGCCAGGATCACGAAGCCGGCCAGCGCCACCCCGCACACCACCGCGCAGAGCACCGGCCCGGCCCCGGTCCGCCGGGTCAGGAACAGGATCACGCCCAGGATGATCGCTACGTTGGACCCGGAAACAGCGGTCAGATGCGTCATGCCGGTCGCCTGGAAGTCCGCTTTCAGAGCCGGGTCGAGGCGGCTGATGTCGCCCACCACGAGCCCCGGCAGCAGGCCGCCGGAGTCGTCCGGGAGCGGCTCGCAGGCCCGTTGCAGGCCGGACCGCAGCACCCCCGCGGCGCGCTGCGCCCAGGACGGTTCGCCGATCAGACGAGGCGCTTTGCGTACGGAGACGACAGCCGCCCGCAGGTCGCCGGCCCGAGGTGGCAACAGTTTCCCGATCGCGATCACGTGCTGACCGGGCAGCAGCCCGCGCCAGCCGTCGTCGCTGCCCAGGACGAGCGCCCGCGCGGAGAGCCGGACCGGCTCGCCACCGTCCACCCGGCGCACCCGCTCCAACTCCACCGCCACCAGATAGGTGGGCGGCCCGGTGCCCCCGCGCAACGCCCGCGGGTCGTCCCGCACCACCGCCGCCACCTCGACCGGGTCGCCCGCCTCGATCAGCGCGACCAGCGGAGCCGCCTCCCGGACACTCATCCGCGCCGCGGTCGCCACCGCCCCGCACCCCGCCCCGAGCGCCACCGCCACACAAATCCACCGAGCCGCCACCCGAACCCGCGCCCGACCCACCCGGCCCGACAAACCCGCCGCCGCCCGCGCCCGACCCACCCGGCCCGACAAACCCGCCGCCGCCCGCGTCCGATCCACCCGGCCTGACAAGTCCTCAGCCGCCCGCGTCCGACCCATCCCACCTGACGAACCCGCCACCGCCCGCGCCCGGCCCACCGAGGCGGGCGACCCCGGCTCAGCCATCCGCGCCGGGCCCGCCCCGGTCCCCTGGCGCCAGGCTCGGCCGGTCAGCGCACCGGCCCCCGCCACGATCAGCGCCACGCCCCCACCGACCGCCGCGACCCGGGCCGGCTGATAGAGCGCCACCACCGAGGCCAGCCACACTCCCACCGCGAACCCGGCCAGCCGCAGATCCGGCACCACCCGCGCCGCGACCGGGCGACTCACACCGTCACCAGGTCTTTGAGCTGCTCATACCGCGAGTCCCCGATCCCGTCCACCTTGCGCAGGTCACTGACCGCCCGGAACCCGCCCTGCGCATCCCGGGCGTCCAGGATCCGCTGCGCCAGCACCGGCCCCACCCCGGGCAGCGTGTCCAGCTCCGCCAGCGTCGCGGTGTTCAGATTGACCAGCCCACCGCCGGACCCGCCCGACGCCGCCGGCCCCGGCACGGCGGTCTGGCCCGGCGGCGGACTCACCCCGACCATGATCAGCTCACCGTCGGTGACCTTGCGGGCCAGATTTAGCCCGGCCACGTCCACCCCCGGCTCCGCCCCGCCGGCCGCGGTCAGTGCATCAGCCACCCGGGCACCGGGCGCCAGCCGGACCAGCCCCGGCTTGCGAACCTTGCCCCCGACCGCCACCACCACCTCGGCCGTGCCGCCACCAACGGCCGGGGAACCGACGGCCGAGGCGGCCGGGGGAACGGCCGGCGGTCCCGGCGCGACCGGATCCACCCGGGGCCGCGCCCGCCACGCCAGAAACGCCGCGACCAGCACCACCACCACCGCGACCCCGAGCAGCGCCCGCACCCCGGGCCGCCCCGGGTCGAACGCCCGCAACCACCCCCGGGACTCCTCGAACGCCCCCTTCCCGGGAAGGGCCGGCTCCGGTCCGGCCGCCGGCTCCCCCTCGAACTCCCAGGCATACGTGTCCCCGGAAGGACGCGCCCAGTCCGGCACCCCAGCACCTCCGGAAACCCGGGCAGGCACCGGAACCCCACCGGCCCCCCGATCTCTGGCAGGCAAACCACGCTCATCCCCTCTGCCACCTGGTTGATCGTCGGCCTCCGACCAGGCCGGGATGATGTCCGACCAGCGCAGCGGCCCGCCGCGCCCGGCCAGGTCCCCCGGCGCCGCCGGTCCTGCGTCCCGCAGCGCCCGCATCCGGGCCGCCACGACGTCGTCGGTATCCTTCGCCTCTCGCACGGCGCTGAAGTCTGCGACTTCCGCCCGGGCGGGGCCGGTCCCGCTGTGGACAACCCGGCACTGTGGACAACTCCGAGGACGGCGAGTGACCCGAGACCAGGCAATCCTTCAGCTCCGCGCGGCCGGCTGCGTGTTCGCCGAGGAGGAGGCGGACGTGCTGGCCGAGGCCGCCGCCGACGACGCCACGATGCGGGCGCTGGTCGGTCGGCGCTGCGCCGGGGAGCCCCTGGAGCAGGTGGTCGGTTACGCCGACTTCGGCGGCGTCCGGGTCCGCCTGCGCCCCGGCGTCTTCGTCCCCCGGGTCCGCAGCGAGTTGCTGGTCCGCCTGGCCGCCGACGAGGCGGCCGGTCATCCGGAGCCGCTGGTGGTCGACCTCTGCTGCGGCTCCGGCGCGCTCGGCCTGGCGGTCCGCCACCGACTACCCGGCATCACCCTGCACGCCGCCGACCTGGACCCGGCCGCGGTCGCCTGCGCCCAGGACAACCTCGGCGAGAACGTCCACCAGGGCGACCTCTTCACCGCCCTCCCCGCGCCGCTCCGCGGCCGGATCACCGTGCTGCTCGCCAACGTCCCCTACGTAGCCATCCGCCATCTGGAGTTCCTGCCGGCCGAGGCCCGCGACCACGAGCCGGCGACCGCCCTGGACGGCGGCGACGACGGCCTGGCCGTTTTCCGGGCGGTCCTCGCCGGGGCGCGGAGCTGGCTGGCCCCGGACGGCCTGCTGCTGTCCGAGATCACCGAGGCGCAGGTCGGCGCGGCGGTGGCAGCCGTCGACGAGAATGGATTGACGCCCGCAGTCCACACCGACGATGATCTCGACGCCCGTGTGATCACCGCGAGACGTTAGGGGCAGTGCTGTGGGGCTCCTTCGCAGGCTGGTCCGCGCCCGGCTGGCCGCCCGATGCATCCGGCGGCTGCGTCGCGCCGGCATCCCGGGCGCCCGTTACGACCGCGCCCGTTTCGCGGTCCGCTGCACGCTGCCGGGCGACACCGAACCGACCATCCTGCCGCTCGCGCCGCTGCTCGGCCGCGGCCGCCGGGAGCTGGACGCCTACCTGGCGGGCGTGTTGCGTACCGGGACGGTGCCGGACGTCTGGGCGGACGCCGCGCCGCGGCTGCGTCCGGTGCTGCGCGGCGGCGCGCCGGGTGCGGCGCTGCGCCGTCCGGCGTTGCCGCACCTGTCCGAGTTCGTGGTGGTCGACCATCCGGAGACCATCACGTACGTCACTCCGGACCAGCTGGCGACCTGGGGCGTCACCGCCGAGCAGGCGTTCGCCGCGGCGCGGGACAACCTGTCCGGCGCGGTGCTGCGCGGGACTCCGGCGAACAAGCCGGTGGTGGTCCGGTTCGTCGACGACGGGAATGCGTACTGGACCTCGCACCTGCTGCTGCCCGGCTGGCTGGACCAGCTTGCCGGGCAGGTCGGCGGGCGGCCGGTGGCCTTCGCCCCGGAACGCGGGACGTTGCTGGTCACCGCGGACGACAGCGATCTGCTGCGGGGGTTGTTCGCGCAGGCCGAGGAGATCTACGCGAGCTCGGCGCGGTCGCTGACCCCGATGGCCTACGTCAGCGATCCGGACGGCTGCACGGTCCCCTACTCCGCGCCGCCCGGCCACCCGCTGCACGACGCGGTGACGCGGGCCGAGCAGATCCTGGCCGACGAGGAGTGGCCGGAGTGATCAGCCGCCGGCGCGTACCGTCAATGGGGTTGATCAGGCACGCCGGTGCACGACGACGCCGGCCAGTCCCGGGCCGGTGTGTGCCGCGACCACCGCGCCCACCTCGGTCAGATAGCAGTCCTGCAGCCGGTCGCCGAGTCGCATCGAGATCGCGTCGACCAGCGCGTTCGCCCGCTCCGGGGTGCCCAGGTGGTGGACCGCGACGTCGGCCTCACCCGGCCCGGCGGCCTCCACCGCCAGGTCGACCAGGCGGCTCAGCGCCCGCCCGGCGGTGCGGACCTTGTCCTTGACCACCACCACGCCGTCCGCCACGTGCAGGATCGGCTTGACCGACAGGGCGGTGCCGACCAGCGCCGACGCGGCCCCGATCCGGCCGCCGCGGCGCAGGAACTCCAGCGTGTCGACGTAGAAGAAGGTGCTGACCCGGGCCGCGTGCTCGACCGCGGCCTGCTCCACCGCGGCCAGGTCGTGCCCCTGCGAGGCGGCGAAGGCGGCGGCCAGCGCCGGGAAGCCCAGGCCCATCGCCGCGGTGCCGCTGTCCACCACCCGCACCTGCGGGCCGATCTCGGCGGCGGCCAGCTGGGCCGCCTCGAAGGTGCCGGAGAGCTTGGCGGACAGGTGCACCGAGACGACACCGTCGGCGCCGCCGTCGAGCAGCCGCCGATACTGCTCGGCGAACTGGGACGGGGCGGGCCGGGAGGTGCTCACCGAGGAACGGCGCGCGCCGAGAGCCCGCGCCACCTCGGCCGGGGAGATCTCCAGGCCCTCGATGCCGTCCCACCCGTTGATCACGACGGTGAGCGGCACGATGGTCAGCTCATAGCGCCCGTCGAGCTCGGCGGGCAGATAGGCGGTGGAATCGGTGACGACCGCGATGGCCATGCTGGAACTCTACTGATCGCATGCCCGCCGGGGATCAGCGTGGCGTGACCGAGGACACCATGAACGGCTCGCCCTGCTGGCAGGTGGACATCATGCCGGGTTTCGGGACGCCGGTGACCTGCACCTGGCTGCCGACCGGCGCCGACGCGCGGAGCGTCTCGTCCTGGAAGACGAGCAGGTGGGTGGACGAGCCGTCCTGCAGCAGCAGGCAGCCCGGCTCCACGCCGGCCGTCACCGTGCCGCTGATGGTGGTGGTCGGGCCGCTCGCCGGTTTGGTGATGGTCAGCTCCGGCAGTGGGCTCGACGGAGCCGCGGAGGGCGCGGCCGCGCTGGGCGAGGCGACGACGGACGGGGCGGTGCCGGCCGACCCGGCCTCATCCTGCGGCCGCGCGCAGCCGCCGAGGAACAGCGAGAACAGGACGGCGGGGATGACGATGCGACGGATCATGGCAGTTGGACGCTCCGGGTCGAAGGATGGTTCCGTCAGACCGGTGGCGGGACCGGCCGCTCGGCGAAGACGCCCACGTTGTACGCCCCCAGCTGCCACCCACGCGCCTCGTCGTGGGACAGCTCGACCCAGTGACAATTCTGCAGGGCGCGCAGCGTGCGGATCTGCTCGCGGGGCCAGCCGAGCAGGTGCGCGACGCCCTGCCGGACCGCCGCCCCGTGCGTGGCGACCACCACGGTGGCGCCCAGCGTGGCCGCGTCCTCAAGCGCGTCGCTGACCCGTTTGCCCAGCACGTCGAGGTCCTCGACGTCGCCGCCGACCTCCTCGCCGGCTTTCCACCGGGCGAACTCGAGCGGCCTCGCGAGAGCCACCTCGTCCATGGTGAGGCCCTGCCAGGCGCCGAAGTGCCGCTCGCGCAGCCGCTCGTCGTGGGTCACCGCGTGCCCGGTCAGGGCGGCCAGCGCGGCGGCGGTGTCGGCGGCCCGCCGCAGATCGCTGGAGACGATCGCGTCCGGCCGCATCGCCGCCAGCAGCTCCGCCGCCTGCGCCGCCTGCCGGCGACCGAGGTCGTTGAGCGGCACGTCGGTCTGCCCCTGGACGCGGCTGCCCGCGTTCCAGTCGGTGTTGCCGTGCCGCCAGACCAGCAGGCGGCGGGTCACGGAGCCTCGGTGCCCGTGGCACCGGCGTCGACCATGTCACGGTCGACGAACGGAATCGTCGGGCAGTCCTTCCACAGCTTGTCCAGGGCGTAGAACTCGCGCTCCTCGGAGTGCTGCACGTGGACCACGATGTCGATGTAGTCCAGCAGCACCCAGCGGCCCTGACGCTCGCCCTCGCGCCGCACCGGTTTCGCCTTCTCCGGCAGGTTGACCAGGGCTTCCTCGATGGCGTCGACGATCGCGACCACCTGACGCTCGTTCGACGCGGAAGCGATCACGAAGGCGTCGGTGATGGCGAGCTGGTCGCCCACGTCGATGACGGAGATGTCCTGCGCCTTCTTGTCGGCGGCGGCCTGCGCGGCCGTCATCGCCAGTTCGTAAGCGCGCTCGTTAATCGGCAAAAGAGCCCCTTCAATCGGGTTCATGAACAGGTCAAGTCTCTCACGCGGGTCCGACAAACCCCGAGTCCCGATACAGCCCTCGCTTGTTGATGTACTGCACGACACCATCCGGGACCAGGTACCAGACCGGGAGACCCTCGGCGACCCGCCGGCGGCAGTCGCTCGACGAGATGGCCATCGCCGGCACCTCGACCAGGGTCACGCTCTCCTCCGGCAGGTTCGCCGCGGAGAGCTCGAAGCCCGGCCGGGTCACCCCGATGAAGTGCGCCAGGCCCAGCATGGTCAGGGCGTCGCGCCAGGACATGATCCGGGCCAGCGCGTCCGCGCCGGTGATGAAGTACAGCTCGGCGGACTGTCCGTAGACGGCCCGCATGTCGCGCAGGGTGTCGACGGTGTAGGTGGGCCCGTCCCGGTCCATGTCCGCCCGGCTCACGTGGAAGCGCGGGTTGGAGGCGGTGGCGATCACCGTCATCAGGTAGCGGTCCTCGGCGGGCGAGACCTTTCCCTTTTCGTACGGCTGCCCGGTCGGGACGAACATCACCTCGTCCAGCTGGAACCGGGCCTGCACCTCACTCGCGGCGACCAGATGGCCGTGGTGGATGGGATCGAAGGTCCCACCCATGATCCCGACGCGCCTGCTGGACATCGGAGAAGAATAGCGTCGAAGCTGGTTCAGCCGTCCAGTCGTTTCCGGACGGCGGTCAGCAGGTCATTGGCGGAGAACGGCTTCTCCAGCAGCACGACGCCGGGGTCCAGGTTCCCCTGCGAGGCCAGCACCGGCTGGGCATAACCGGACATGTACAGCACCCGCGTCTTCGGGCGCACGTCGGTCAGCCGCTCGGCCAGCTCCTTGCCCAGCATCCCGGGCATCACCACGTCGCTGAGCAGCAGATCGATCTCGCCGGGGTGCCGGGCCGCCACCTCCAGGGCCGTGGCGCCGCACTCCGCCGTGAGCACCTGGTAACCCGCGCCGGAGAGGATCCGGCCGGCCACGTCGCGCAGCGCGTCCTCGTCCTCGGCCACCAGCACGGTCTCGCCGTGCCCGCGGGTGGCGGCCGGCGCCTCCTCGGCCGTCTCCGGCACCACCGGCTCGCCGGCCGGGAGCAGCACGGTGACCGTGGTGCCCAGGCCCGGCTCGCTGGTCAGGCTCACCTCGCCGCCGGCCTGGGTGACGATGCCGTAGACGGTGGCCAGGCCGAGGCCGGTCGCCTCGCCCTTGGGCTTGGTGGTGAAGAACGGGTCGAACGCCCGGTCCACCACGTCGGCCGGCATCCCCCGGCCGGAGTCGCAGATCCGCAGCCGGACCCGGTCACCCAGGCTGCCGGTGTCGATCACCAGGTTGCCGCCGTTCGGCATCGCGTCCCGGGCGTTGGCCACCAGGCTGGTCAGCATCTGCTCGACCTGCCCGGGGTCCCAGGTGACCGACGGCAGGTCCGGGCCGGGCCGGTAGAGCAGGGTGACCTGGTCGCCCAGCGACGCGCGCAGCGTCTCCTCCAGCTCGCCGATAACCGCGTTCAGGTCGAGCGGCTGCGGCCGGACCACGTCCCGGCGGGCGAAGGCGAGCAACTGGTGGGTGAGGTCGGTGCCGCGGGTGCCGGCCCGGACCACCTGCTTGGCGTCGGCCGCGATCGCCGCCAGGTCGGGCTCGGCGGCCTCGGCCTCCTCGATCACGAAGTTGGCGTAGTTGAGGATCACGCCGAGCATGTTGTTGAAGTCGTGGGCGATGCCGCCGGCCAGCTGACCGAGGCTCTCCAGCCGCTGACTGCGGTGGGTGTGCGCCTCGGCGCGCAGCCGGTTCTTCTCCTCCTCGGCGCGCAACCGGTCGGTGACGTCGCGGACCACCGTGACGGCGAACCGGCCCTGCGGCGTCTCGACGATCGCGGTGGACGACTCGACCGGGAACTCGGTGCCGTCCCGGCGGCGGGCGCTGGTCACCACGGTGCCGATCGAGCCGGGCCGGCCGGACAGGATCAGCTCCTGGCGCTCCGGCACCAGGGCCCGGGACCCGTCGGTGAGCAGGACGTCGACGGACTGGCCGACCAGCTCGGCGCTGGGCCAGCCGTACATCTGCCCGGCCCGGTCGTTGGCCAGCACGATCCGCATGCCGTCGAGGACCAGGATCGCGTCCGGCGCGGCCTGTAACAGGCCGCTGGACAATTCAGCGGACCATTCCACGCATTCACCCCCGCAGCATCAGGCTACGGGTTCGAGACGCATAAAACCGGAATTTCGGTCACCCGCGCGCCAGCGAAGCCCCGCGCGAGCCGAAGCCCCGCGCCGGTCGAGGTCACACGTCAACCGAGGCCGCGGGCCAGCAGCGCACGCCGCATGTCGTCGTCGTTGTCCTGCACCACCCGCCGCAGGATCGGGTTCACCCCCGGCCCGGCCAGCAGCCCGGCGGCCAGCTCCCGGGTCCGCTCGGCGACCATCACCGCCGGGAACGCCGCGAGCGCGATCTTCTCGGCGCTCATCCCCGAGCGGATCCGCATCATCTCCGGCATCTCGGCGAAATACCGCGCCACATACGGCTCCAGCAACTCCCGCTGCTCGGCCTGCCAGAATCCGATCGCGGTCAGCTCGGCCAGCCGGTTGGAGAGCGCGGCGTCCCCGACGATCGCCGCCCACGCCGCCTCCTTGGCCGCCGGGTCGGGCAGCGCGGCCCGGCACCGGGCGGCCCACTGCTCGCCGCTCGCGCTGCGGTCGGCGGCCAGCTCGGCCTCGATCCCCGCCGGGTCGGTCGCACCCAGCACGGCCAGCCGGTACCGGATCAGCCAGCGCAGGTCGGCGTCGACGGCCAGCCCGTCCGGCACCCCGTCGCCGGCCAGCCAGTCGCGCAGGCGGGCGGTGTCGACGGTGGCGCCGATCAGTCCGCGCGCCGCGACCAGCTGCCGGGAGCCACCGGCCGGGGACGCGGCGAGCAGCCGGTCGGCGGCCTGGGCGACCAGTTCCAGGGCGGCCGGGCGGGTCTCCGCGGTGGCGTACCGGTCGACCAGGCCACGGGTGGCGCGCAGCACGTCCTCGACGATCACCGTCTCGGTCTCCACCGGCAGCGCGGCCAGCACCAGGGTGACCAGCTCGGCCACCGGGCGCTCGCCGTCGACCACGGAGTCCAGCATCGAGGCCCAGATCACGGCGCGGGACAGCGAGTCGGTGAGCAGCGGGAGCAGCAGCGGGACGGCGGCGGCCGACTCGTCGTCGAGACGGATCTTTCCGTACGCCAGATCCCCGTCATTGAGCAGCAGAAGGTCGGCCACCCGCTGCCCGGCCAGCCCCGGCAGCACGGTCCGCCCGGTCGCGTCCAGTTCCGCCTCGATCAGCTCCCGCCGGACGACGGCACCGTCCCGGTGGTCGTACAGCCCGATCCCGATCCGGTGCGGCCGCAGCGTGCCGTACCCCTCCGGCGCCGTCTGCACGACCGCCACCTCGGCGTACGTGTCCCCGTCCCGCCGCACCTCGGCCCGCAGCGTGTTCACCTGGGCACGGCGCAGCCAGAGCTCGGCCCAGCCGGACAGGTCCCGCCCACCGGACTTGGCGAGCGCCCCGAGCAGGTCGGCGAGCGTGGCGTTGCCGTACGCGTGCGCCTCGAAGTGCGCGTTCACCCCGGCCAGGAACGCCTCGTCGCCGAGCCAGGCGACCAGCTGCTTGAGCACCGAGGCGCCCTTGGCGTACGAGATCCCGTCGAAGTTCAGCAGCGCCTGGTCGGTGTCGGCCACCTCGGACGGCGCCACCGGGTGGGTGGACGGCCGCTGGTCGGCGCGCAGCCCCCAGGCCTTGCGGTGCAGGGCGAAGGTGGTCCAGGTGCCGGTGAACCGGGTCGCCTCGGCGGCCACCCGGGAGCCCAGGTACTCGGCGAACGACTCGTTCAGCCACAGGTCGTCCCACCAGGCCATGGTGACCAGGTCGCCGAACCACTGATGGGCCATCTCGTGGGCGATCACGCTGGCCCGGTACTCCCGCTCGGTGTGCGTCATCGCGGAGCGGGGCACCAGGTCGTCGCGGAACACCACGATGCCCGGGTACTCCATCGCGCCGAAGTTGAACTCCGGGGCGAAGGCCTGCTGGTAGTGCCCGAACGGGTAGCGGATCTCGAACATCTCGTGGAACCGGTCCAGGCACTGCTTGGTGACCTCGAAGATCTCCGGGGCCTGGGCGTCCAGCTGCTCGGCGAGGGCGGCGCGGGCGTACAGCGTCAGCGGGATGCCGTCGTGCTCGTCGACGCACGCGTGCCAGGGGCCGGCGATCAGCGAGGCCAGGTACGTCGAGATCCGCTCGGTGGCGGCGAACTCCCAGCGCCCGCCGTCCCGGGAGACCAGCCGCCCGTTGGTGGCCACCGTCCACTCGGCCGGGGCGGTCACGCTCACCCGGAACGACGCCTTCAGGTCGGGCTGGTCGAAGCAGGGCAGCACCCGGCCACCGTTGTTGATGAACAGGTGCTGGTAGAGGTAGACCGCGCCGTCCGCCGGGTCGGTGTAGCGGTGCAGGCCCTCGCCGTTGTTCGAATACCGCATGGTCGCGTCGACGACCAGCTCGTTCGTCTCGGCCAGGCCGTGCAGCGCGAGCCGGGCGCCGTCGGCCGCGGTGGCCGGGACCGGCTGCCCGTTCAGCGTCATCGAGGCGATCGCGACCGGCTCGAACTCGACGAAGGTGGCGGCGCCGGACCGGGCCCGGAATCGGACCACGGTGCGGGACCGGAAGGTGTCACCGTCCCCGGTGAGATCCAGGTCGACGTGGTAGCTCTCGACGTCGACGAGGGACGCCCGTTCGGCGGCCTCGGCACGGGTCAGGGTCGGCATGCCGACAATCATGCCGGTAACCCCCCGCGCCCCGTGCAGGCACGTCGGTGATCTCTTGCCGGCCGACCGGTGGCCGCGCTACCTTCGTCCCATGCGCGCGTTGCGAAAGAACTGGTGGCGGCCCTGACCGGGCGGCTACTCCTGCACGCGTGACCTCTTCCGCGGCCGCCCACTCCGGGCGGCCGTTTTCGTGTCATCACCAGGTCTCCGGGGTCGGGCGGTCAGTCGTACCGAAAGAATCGGAGACCTGTCATGACCATCACCGTGACCGCCGCGCCGACCCGGACCCGCCGCCTCACCGGCTTCCAGTCGACCGGCAACCTGCACCTGGGCAACCTGCTGGGCGCGATGCGCCCGCTGATCGCGGCGCAGGACGCCGCGGACTCCGTCGTGCTGATCGCGGACCTGCACGCGATGACCGTCGAGCACGACCCCGCCCAGGTCCGCGCCTGCGCGCTGGAGCAGGCGACGATCATGCTGGCCGCCGGGGTGGACCCGGAACGCACCCCGATCGTCCTGCAGTCCCAGGTCCGCGAGCACACCGAGCTGCACTACCTGCTGGAGTGCGTGGCCGGGTACGGCGAGGCGGCCCGGATGATCCAGTTCAAGGAGAAGTCGGCGGCCGGCGGCCCGGTCCGGCTCAGCCTGCTCACCTACCCGGTGCTGATGGCCGCGGACATCCTGCTCTACGACGTCGACCAGGTGCCGGTCGGCGAGGACCAGAACCAGCACCTGGAGCTCACCCGCACGCTCGCCGTCCGGTTCAACACCAGGTACGGCGAGACCTTCCGGGTGCCCGAAGGGGTCCGCCCGGACTCCGCGGCCCGGATCATGGACCTGGCCGAGCCGGCCGCCAAGATGAGCAAGAGCACCGGCACCGGCCGGATCGGCCTGCTGGACCCGCCCGAGGTGATCCGCAAGACCGTCGCGCGGGCCGCCACGGACACCCTCGCTCTGGTGCGCCGGGACCGGGCGAACCAGCCCGGCGTGACCAACCTGATCGACATCCTGGCCGGGTGCACGGGTCGCGCGCCGGCCGACCCGACCTCCTACGCGGCACTGAAACGGGAGGTCGTGGACGCGGTGGAGGCGCTGCTCGCGCCGATCCGCGCGCGGCACGGTGAGCTTTCGGCAGACCCGGCTTTCGTACGGCGGGTGCTCGCGGACGGCGCCGAGCGGGTACGCCCGACCGCCGCGGCCACGGTGCGCCGGGCCCGCGCCGCGATCGGGCTACTGGACTAACGCGGGGAGCCGCTTCTCGAAGCGACTCCCGGCGCCGGGCAGTTGGTGATACCCCGAGGACTGGCAGAGGGCGCTCACCGCGGGCAGGTCGGTCTCCACCCGGATGACCGGGCAGCCCGCGGCGAACGCCTCCTCCTCGACCGCCACGATCAGCTGGCGGGCCAGGCCGCGGCCGCGGAACGCCGGGCGGACGTACATGCGCAGCAGCTCGGCGGCCCCGCGCTCGGGGGCCCGCCAGGCGGCGCAGGCGACCGCCCGTCCGTTCACCACCCCGATCAGATACGCCACGTCATCGTGCGGCTCGAATATCGCGGCCGCCCCGGGCACCGACTCGGCCATCTCGCGCTGCTGAGCAGTGGCGAGAGCGGCAAGTTCGGGGTCAAGGGCGGGTCGCGATTCGATCAGCACAGAGGTGACTCTAGGTGATGACCGTTTCCTGCGGGTTGCGCTGATCTGGACGGTCCGCTATTCGTCGGTGTCGTCCTCGTCGGTAACCAGCACCGGCAGCTGCGAGTTGGCGACGCTGGTGACCGTGCCGTCGGCGGCCATGTGCGCGATCTCGTCCTCGGAGCGCACCCGCCGGGCCTTGCGGGCGGCGAGCCGCTGCGCCGCGGAGGGCCGGTGGTCCAGCTCCTCCAGGCGGGCGTCGCTGCCGCGCGGGCCGGAGACGTACTCACCGGCATTCGGCTGCCAGTCGAACTCGCGGGTGCCGATCCGGACCGGGTCGCCGGCCTGGGCGCCGAGCTTGCCGAGCTTCTCCTCGACGCCGAGCCGCTCCAGCCGGTCGGCCAGGTAACCGACCGCCTCGTCGTTGTCGAAGTTGGTCTGCTTGATCCAGCGCTCCACCTGGGCGCCGCGGATCACGTAGACGCCGTCCTCGTCCTGCTCGATGGTGAAGCCGGTGTCGTCCACCGCGCGCGGGCGCAGCACCACCCGGGTCGCCTCGACCACCGGCTTCGCGGCCCGGAACTCGGCGACGGCCTTGGCCAGCGCGTAGTTGAACTCCCGGAGACCCTCCCGGGTCACCGCGCTCACCTCGTACACCTGGTAGCCGCGGGCCTCCAGATCCGGCCGGACGATGTCGGCCAGGTCCCGCCCGTCCGGGATGTCGATCTTGTTGAGCGCCACCAGCCGGGGCCGGTCCTCCAGGCCGCCGTAAGCGCTGAGCTCGGCCTCGATCGCGTCGAGGTCGGCCAGCGGGTCCCGGTCGATCTCCGGGGTGGCCGCGTCCAGCACGTGCACCAGCACCGAGGTGCGCTCGATGTGCCGGAGGAACTGCATGCCCAGGCCCTTGCCGGTGGCCGCACCGGGGATCAGCCCGGGCACGTCCGCGATGACGAAGGTCTCCTCGCCGGCCTGCACCACGCCGAGGTTGGGCACCAGGGTGGTGAACGGGTAGTCGGCGATCTTCGGCTTGGCCGCGGAGAGCACCGAGATCAGCGACGACTTGCCGGCCGAGGGGAAGCCGACCAGGCCGACGTCGGCGACGCTCTTCAGCTCCAGCACCACGTCCAGCTGGTCGCCGGGCTCACCCAGCTCGGCGAAGCCGGGCACCTTGCGGCGGGTGTTCGCGAGCGAGCGGTTGCCCCGGCCGCCACGGCCACCGCGGGCCACCTCGAACTCGGTGCCGGTGCCGACCAGGTCGGCCAGCACCTCGCCGTCGGTGGTCAGCACCACCGTGCCGTCCGGCACCTTGAGGACCAGGTCCTTGCCGTTCGCCCCGTCCCGGTTGGCGCCGGCGCCACCGCCGCCGTTGCTCGCCTTGACGTGCGGGTGGAAGTGGAAGTCCAGCAGGGTGTGCTGCTGCGGGTCGACGACCAGCGTGATGCTGCCGCCGTGCCCGCCGTTGCCGCCGTCCGGGCCACCGAGCGGCTTGAACTTCTCCCGGTGCACGGAGACACAGCCGTGCCCGCCGTCACCCGCTTGCAGGTGCAGCACGACCCGGTCGACGAACGTGGTCACTTCGGCACTCCTCGCTTCTCCGGCCGCGGCCGTTCCCTGTTCGCCCAACGCCGGCCAGGGTCACCGTCTTCCCGCACGCTTTCCGCACAAACAAAAGCGGGCCGTGGACCTCGAGAGGTCCGCGGCCCGCTTCGGCAGTATTACTCCGCGACCGGCACGATGCTGACGGTCTTGCGGCCACGAGCCGTGCCGAACAGCACGTTGCCCGCGGAGAGCGCGAACAGCGTGTCGTCCGCGCCCCGGCCGACCAGGTCGCCCGGGTGGAACTTGGTGCCACGCTGACGGATCAGGATCTCGCCGGCCTTGACGAGCTGGCCACCGAAACGCTTGACGCCGAGGCGCTGAGCGGCGGAGTCACGGCCGTTACGCGAGCTGGATGCACCCTTTTTGTGAGCCATGTCTACGCCTACTTCCCGCTCTTGATGCCGGTCACCTTGACGCGGGTCAGCGGCTGGCGGTGACCCTGGCGTTTGTGGTAGCCGGTCTTGTTCTTGAACTTGTGGATCCGGATCTTCGGACCCTTGGTGTGCTCGGCGATCTCGCCGGACACCGTAACGTTGGCAAGCTTGGCCGCGTCGGTCACCAGGTTGTCACCGTCGACGAGGAGGACCGCGGCGAGCGTCAGAGCGTCGCCGGGCTCGCCCACGAGCTTCTCGACCTCGATCACGTCGCCCTCGGCAACCTTGTACTGCTTGCCGCCGGTCTTGACGATCGCGTACATAGGACGCGGACTCCCTGAGACTTACGCAGCCGGAAAATAAGCTGCTGGCGGATACTGCTTGGAGTCCCGGCGAGGCCGGCTGGGCCGCGCGCACGGAACAGGCGCCGAAAAAGCGCCGTCGGCAAGCCTACTTCATCGGCGTGCCGAGAGCCAAAACGGGGTTAACTCTTGCCGCAGGCCTTGGCCAGCTTGGCGCTGATCCCGGCGAGCTGTTTGTCGTCAATCTTGGCGAAATCACCCTTGAGTGCGGTCACCTGGGCGCCCATCGAGGCGAGCGCCTTCTTCAGCGACGGGTCGGAGGTGAGCTTCGACATGTCCAGGAGGGCGTACGCGTACCCGTCCACGGTCCGGGCCACCTTCTCCTTGGCCCGCGCCCGAGCCTCCGCGCCCTGCGCCTTGGCGCCCTTGAAGACCTGGTAGTCGGCGGCGAAGTTGGTGCCGAAGCTCTCTCCGGTCCGCTCCGCCTGGGCACAGATGGCCTTGGTGTCGGCGGACAGCGCGGCGTCGGCGGAGGCGGCCACCGCGGGGTCGGCGGCGGCGGTGGTCGCCGCGGCGGTGTCCGTGGCCGGCGTGGGAGCCGCCGCGGTGGGCTCCTGCTTGTCGCCGCCGGAACAGCCGGCGCCGAGCAGGGCGAAGGACAGGGCGGCCACGGCCGCGAAGTGACGTCGCACGGGGATCTCCTCGGGGGACGGGGATCAGTCCGCCGAGGGTAACGGAAAACCCGCCCCGGTAGTTAACCTTCTTTACAGCTAACTTCCGGGGCGGGTCTCAACAAGCTAGGGACGGGTGCGGCGGCGGGTGCTGCTCCGGCGGGACCGGCGGCGACCGGTACCGGCGGCGACCGACTCGTCGTCGTCCTCGTCCTCCTCGGCGGCGTCCGGGTCGTCCGCGCCGACCAGCCGCATCGGCTCCACGTCGGCCTCGTCCACGGACTCGTACCGGGACAGGTCGTAGCCGCTCATGTCGTAGTCGTCGTCGTCCGAGGTGGTCAGCGCCGGCTGCACCGGCCGGATCACCCCGGACCGGATCACGCCGGAGCCGGCGACCGGGGCCGCCGGAGCCTCCGGCGCCGGTGGCACCTCGGCCACCTCCGCCGCCGGACCGGTCTCCTCGGCCTCGGGCTCGATCACGGCCACCGGCTCGATCACCGGCGACTCGACCGGCTCGACCGCCGCGGGCTCGCCACCCCGGCGCCGCCGCGACCGCCCGGTGGTGGCCGCCGGCTGCGCCGGAGCCTCGGTACGCGCGGCCGCCGCCACCGCCTTCACCTGGGTGCCCGCGCCGCCGCCGCCGCCGTTGCCGCCGTTCGACCGCTTCTCCGGCACCGGCTCGGGGTGGATCACCACGCCCCGGCCCTTGCAGTGGTCGCAGGTCTCGCTGAACGCCTCGAGCAGGCCCGCGCCGATCCGCTTGCGGGTCATCTGCACCAGGCCGAGCGAGGTGATCTCGGTGACCTGGTGCTTGGTCCGGTCCCGGCCCAGGCACTCGGTCAGCCGGCGGAGCACCAGCTCCCGGTTGCTCTCCAGCACCATGTCGATGAAGTCGATCACCACGATGCCACCGAGGTCGCGCAGCCGCAGCTGACGCACGATCTCCTCGGCCGCCTCCAGGTTGTTGCGGGTGACCGTCTCCTCCAGGTTGCCGCCCGCACCGGTGTACTTGCCGGTGTTGACGTCGACCACGGTCATCGCCTCGGTCCGGTCGATCACCAGGTGACCGCCGGACGGGAGGAAGACCTTGCGGTCCAGGCCCTTGAGGATCTGCTCGTCGATCCGGTGCTCGGCGAAGACGTCGGCCACCCCGGTGTGCCGGTGCAGCCGCTCGACCAGGTCCGGCGAGACCGAGTGGAGGTAGCTCTCCACCTCGGCGTACGCCTGCTCGCCCTGCACGACCAGCTCCCGGAAGTCCTCGTTGAAGAGGTCCCGGACCACCCGGATCACCAGGTCGGGCTCCTCGGAGAGGGCGCGCGGGGCGTTGCCCTCGGCGGCCTTCGCCTGGATGTCCTCCCACTGCGCCTGCAGCCGCTTCACGTCGCGGGCCAGTTCGTCCTCGCTGGCGCCCTCGGCGGCGGTCCGGACGATCACGCCGGCGCCGTCCGGCACCAGCTTCTTCAGGATGTCCCGGAGGCGCTTGCGCTCGTTGTCCGGCAGCTTGCGGCTGATCCCCGAGGCGTTGCCGTTCGGCACGTAGACCAGGTGCCGGCCGGAGAGCGCGATGTGGCTGGTCAGCCGCGCGCCCTTGTGCCCGATCGGGTCCTTGGTGACCTGGACCAGCACCGAGTCGCCGGAGCGCAGCGCCTGCTCGATCGAGCGGGCCCGGCCCTCCAGCCCGGTGGCGTCCCAGTTCACCTCGCCGGCGTACAGCACCGCGTTGCGGCCCCGGCCGACGTCGACGAAGGCGGCCTCCATGCTGGGCAGCACGTTCTGCACCTTGCCCAGGTACACGTTGCCGACCATGGTGCCGGAGGTGGCCCGGGCCACGTAGTGCTCGACCAGGATGCCGTCCTCGAGCACGGCGATCTGGGTCCGGTCGGCCTTCTGCCGGACGACCATGACGCGGTCCACCGCCTCGCGGCGGGCCAGGAACTCCGACTCGCTCAGGATCGGCGGGCGGGTCCGGCGCTGCTCGCGGCCGTCCCGGCGGCGCTGGCGCTTGGCCTCCAGCCGGGTCGAGCCGGAGACGCCCTGCACCTCGTCGGTGCGGCGCGGCTCGCGGACCCGGACGACGGTGTGCACGCCGTCCTCGATGCCGCCGGTCTCGCCGTCCCCGCTGGAACCCTTGCGGCGGCGACGCCGGCGGCGGCGGGTGACGCCACCCTCGCCGTCCTCGGACTCCTCGTCCTCGCCGTCCTCGTCCTGGACCGCCTCGGCGTCCTCGGTCTCGTCCGACTCCGCGTCGGCGTCCTCGGCCTCGTCCGACGGGCCCTTGCCCCGGCCCCGGCCACGGCGGCCACGGCGGCGGCGCCGGCGGCCACCGGTCTCGTCGTCGTCCGACTCGTCCTCGACGCCGTCCTCGACGTCGTCGGCGGATTCGTCGGCCTCGTCCACGTCGTCGTCCAGCACCGGCTGCTCGACCGCGGCGGCGACCGGCTCGGCGGCCGGCTCCTCGGCGGCGCCCCGGCGCCGGCGGCGGCTGCGCCGGGTGCCCTCGGCGGGCTCCTCGGCGCTCTCCGCCACGGCGGTCTCGGTGACGGCCTCGGCCGGCGCGTCGCCGGCCGGGACCGCCTCGGCGGGCGCGGCCTCGGCGGCCGGCGCGAGCGGGTCGGTGACCGGGCGGCGGCGCCGGCTCGCCGGAGCGGGCGTGGCCTCGGTGGCCTCGGGCGGCATGAACAGCACGGCCGGGGGCAGCGCGGCGCGGCGCGCCCTGGTCGGCTTGGCGGGCTGCTCCTCGACGAAGTCGTCGTCCAGCGGGAGGATGCCGACCACCGGAACGTCGGCGGGCTTCTCCTCCTCGGCCGGCTCCTCCTCGGCCGGAGCGACGGGCTCGGCCGGAGCGACCGGCCCGGCCGGAGCGACCGGCTCAGCCGCGGCGACCGGCTCGACCGGCACCTCGGCCACCGGAGCGACCGGCTCGGCCGGGGCAGCGGCCTTGCGGCGGCTCCGGGTGGCCTTCTTCACCGGAGCCGGTGCGGGAGCCTCGGCCGGGGCCTCGGTGATCTCGGCGGCCGGCGGCTCGGCAGGCGCCTCCGGAGCGGCCGCCTTGCGACGACTCCGGGTGGCCTTCTTCACCGGGGCGGGAGCCTCGGCCGGGGCCTCGGCGTCCGCGGCCGGCGCCGGGTCGGCGGCGGGCTCGGCCGCTTTCCGGCGTGTGGTCCGCGTCCGGCGGACCGGGGTGGTAGCGGTGGCGGCATCGGCGGGCGGGTTAACCGCCCCGTCCCGTTCGCCGCCCTGTTCTCCCAGGTTGGCTGGGGGCTCGTTATCGAGCATGGGCGCTCTCCAGTTCTGGCGGCCCCGGGCGCGGGTGAGCGCTGCCACGCAGGGTCGCTGCAAGTGTTTCGGGCCCGTCCGAGCCGGACGGGCTGCCGAAGTCTGTCAATGAACGCCGGCCGGAATCCGGTCAGCGCTCGCCGATGCCGACGGCCTGTCGATCCGCCTCCAACGGATCGACGATCTCCCCCTGCGCGGTGAGTGTGCCCTGGGCCAGCCGGGTTACCCGAGGGGGAACCGGCGGCTCCAGGCCGGCCACCACGCGCAGGCCGGAAAGGACGTCATCGGGCCGCACAGCGGGCGTTACCTGCCGTACGACAAGGTCGATTATCGCACACGGTACTCCACCGGCCCCGGAAGGTAGGTCCGGCTCGCTTACCACCATGCACCTGTTCACCGCCGCGCGCGCGTCGAACGACCGGCGGCCCTGCTTCGTCATGCGTTCGACCAGCACCTCGTCGGCGGCCAGGAAGGCGGCCACCGCGTCGCGCGCGGCGTCCGGATCGACCTCGAACAGCTCCAGGCGCCACCGGGAGGCGTCGATCCGGTCGGCCAGGCTGCCCTCGCCGGCCCCGACGGCCTCCAGCACGTCGAGGCCCGGGGAGAGGGCCGCGTCCAGGGCGACCCGCAGCTGCTCGGGATCGACCACGGCTTGCAGGCCGATCTCCAGGTACTCCGCCTCGCTGCCGACGCCGGTGGGCGCGGCACTGGCGTACGAAATCTTGGGGTGTGGGGTGAAACCTTGGGAGAAGGCGATCGGGACACCGGCGCGGCGCAGCGCGCGCTCGAAGGCGCGCGCGAAGTCCCGGTGCGAGGTGAAGCGCAGCGGTCCGCGCTTCGCGTAGCGAAGGCGGATCCGCTGCACGACCGGGGCCTGACCGCCCACGGGCTGGTTCTTCGGGGGAATCGTGTACTCCTAAACGGGGACCCGCAGTCCGTTCACCGGGGTCAGGGGAAGAAGCTTCTTACCGGTCGGACCGATCTGGATCTCGGTGTCCATCGACGGGCAGACGCCGCAGTCGAAGCACGGGGTCCAGCGGCAGTCGTCCTGCTCGAACTCGGACATCGAGTCCTGCCAGTCCTGCCAGAGCCAGTCCTTGTCGAGGCCGGAGTCGAGGTGATCCCAGGGCAGGACCTCGGCCTCCTCGCGCTCGCGGGTGGTGTACCAGTCGAGGTCGACGCCGAACGGCTCCAGGGCCTCGGCCGCGGCCTCGACCCACCGGGCGTAGGAGAAGTGCTCGGACCAGCCGTCGAACCGGCCGCCCTTCTCCCAGACCGCGCGGATGACCTGGCCGACCCGGCGGTCGCCGCGGGACAGCAGGCCCTCGATCAGCGACGGCTCGCCGTCGTGGTATCGGAAACCGATCGCCCGGCCCAGCGAACGGTCACTGTTGATCGCCTGCTTGAGCATCTTCAGGCGGCCGTCGATGACCTCGGGCGTGTCCATTTTCGCCCACTGGAACGGGGTGTGCGGTTTCGGCACGAAACCGCCGATCGACACCGTGCACCGGATGTCCTTGGTGCCGGCGGCCTCGCGGCCGGCCCGGATCACCTCGTGCGCCATCTCGGCGATCTCCAGCACGTCCTCGTCGGTCTCGCTGGGCAGGCCGCACATGAAGTACAGCTTCACCTGCCGCCAGCCGTTCGAGTACGCCGTGACGACGGTCCGGATCAGGTCCTCCTTGGTCACCATCTTGTTGATGACCTTGCGGATCCGCTCCGAGCCGCCCTCCGGCGCGAAGGTGAGGCCGGTGCGCCGCCCGTTGCGGGACAGCTCCTGGGCCAGGTCGATGTTGAACGCGTCGACCCGGGTGGACGGCAGCGACAGCGAGACGTTGGTGTCCTTGTACTGCTCGGCCAGGCCGGAGCACATGTCACCGATCTCCGAGTGGTCGGCGCTGGAGAGCGAGAGCAGGCCGACCTCGCTGTAGCCGGAGAACTCCAGGCCCTCCTTGACCATCTGGCCGACCGTGGTGATCGACCGCTCCCGCACCGGGCGGGTGATCATGCCGGCCTGGCAGAACCGGCAGCCCCGGGTGCAGCCGCGGAAGATCTCCACGGCATACCGCTCGTGCACCGTCTCGGCGAGCGGGACCAGCGGCTTCTTCGGGTACGGCCAGGCGTCGAGGTCCATGGTCGTCCGCTTGGCCACCCGGAACGGGACGTCCGGACGGTTCGGCACGACCCGCTGGATGCGGCCGTCGGGCAGGTAGTCGACGTCGTAGAACCGGGGCACGTAGATGCTCTCGGTCCGCGCCAGGCGCAGCAGGATCTCGTCCCGCCCGCCGGGGCAGCCCTCGGCCTTCCACTCCCGGATGATCCCGGTGATCTCCAGGACCGCCTCCTCGCCGTCGCCGAGCACGGCGGCGTCGATGAAGTCGGCGATCGGCTCCGGGTTGAAGCTGGCATGCCCGCCGGCCAGCACGATCGGGTCCTCGACCGTGCGGTCCTTGCTCTCCAGCGGGATCCCGGCCAGGTCGAGCGCGCTCAGCATGTTCGTGTAGCCGAGCTCGGTGGCGAACGACAGGCCGAGGACGTCGAACGCCCGGACCGGGCGATGCGCGTCGACGGTGAACTGGGGAACCCCGTTCTCCTTCATCAGCGCCTCGAGATCGGGCCAGACCGAGTAGGTCCGCTCGGCCAGCACGTCCGGCTGCTCGTTGAGCACCTCGTAGAGGATCTGCACGCCCTGATTGGGCAGGCCGACCTCGTAGGCGTCGGGGTACATCAGCGCCCACCGGACGGTGGTGGCGTCCCACTCCTTGACAACGGCGCCGAGCTCGCCGCCCACGTACTGGATCGGTTTGCTGACCCGGGGCAGCAGCTGCTCGAGCTGCGGGAAGACGGAACTCACGCTCATGGGTGTCCAGCGTACGCGAGAGGCTAACGGCCCAAATCCTCAGCGGCATGGTCCAGATCGACGGCGAAGAGATCTGTCCGGAACGCGCAGAGCTGCAAGGTCATCCGGGCCGCGCCCCGCTCGCCGACCACCAGCCGAATCGGCTTGCCCCGCTCGTCCAGCTCGCCGACGATCAGGTCGAGCAGGCGTACCCCGGCGCTGTCCAGGAACGAGACCGCGGTCAGGTCGATCAGCACGGCGTCGGCCAGCGTGGTCCGGGCCACGATCGCCCGGCCGATGTCATGGGCGTTCGCCAGGTCGATCTCACCCTTCAGGTGGACCGCCTCGGCTCTTCCGATCTTGGAGAATGTCACCCACTCGTCGGTCATCACTGGTCATCTCCCCGGTGCCGGCGCATGGTCACCGTCGTCCCGTCAACCCGGTCGAACAGCACCTCGTCCATCGATTCCTCGATCAGTTTCAGGCCGCGCCCGCGGGAGTGCCCCGGTCCGCGCCAGCTGCCCCGGTCGGAGACCCGGACCTCCACCGCGTCGTCGGTGATCGTGGCGGACACGTCGACCACGCCGAACGGGTCGTCCCGGTACCCGTGCTCGATGGCGTTCGCCACCGCCTCGGAACAGCCCAGCAGCACCGCGCTCAGGCAGTCCTCGTCCACGCCCTGCCCGATCATCCAGGACCGCAGGTCGGAGCGGAGCAGGGCGATCTGGAGCGGGTCGGCGCCGAGCGAGCGCTCCAGCCGCTCCTCGGTGCCCAGGGTGAGGCAGAGCAGGCAGACGTCGTCGATGTGCTCGCGGCCCACCATGGTGTCGGCGAGCCCGGCGGTGAGGCCTTTCAGCGGGGCGCCGCGCACCCGGCTGAACGCCCGGTTGAGCACCTCGAAGCCGCGGTCGATCGGCCGGTCCCGGCGCTCCACCAGGCCGTCGGTGTAAAGCAGCAGGCGGCTGCCCGGGGCCAGCCGCATCCGGTGCTCGGTGCGGCGCAGGTCGGCGGCGCGCGAGCCGATCGGGCCGGAGCGGGCCTGGAGCAGGAACTCGGCGGCGCCGGCCGGCTGGTGCAGCAGCGGCGGCAGGTGCCCGGCACAGGCGTAGACCAGCGTGCACTCGTCCAGGTCGACCTCGGCGTACGCCACGGTGGCCATCCGCGCCGACTCGACCCGCTGGCAGAACCGGTCCAGCCCCTCCAGCAGCCGGGCCGGGCCGGTCTCCCGCGACGCCAGGGCCCGGATCGCGCTGCGCAGCTGGCCCATCGTGCTGGCCGCCTCGAGGCCCCGGCCGACCACGTCGCCGACCACCACGGCCAGCTTGTTCGGCGTGATCAGGAAGGCGTCGAACCAGTCGCCGCCGACCTCGAGATCCTGCCCACCGGCCTGATAGTGGGTCTCCACCGCGAACCGCGGGTCGCCGGAGGGCACGTCGGCGGCGAGCAGGCTGCGCTGCAACGACTGGGCGATCGCGCGTTCCTGCTCGTAGAGCCGGGCGTTCTCGAGAGCCAGCCCGGCCCGGTCGGCCAGGTCGGTGAGGAACGCCCGCTCCGCCTCGGCGCCGCGCCGGTCGGGCGCCATCCGCAGCGACAGGGTGCCGAGCACCCGGCCGCGCGCGGTGAGCGGCAGCACCGTGCAGTCCAGCCGGTCGCCGTCGGCCGCGAAGACCGGCGCCGCGGCGTGGGTCGCCTCGGCGATCCGCGCGGCCAGCAGGTCCTGGTCCGGCGCCGGGCCACCGGCGTCCTCCCGCAGACCGGCCGGGCCGACGTGCAGCCGCACCGCGGCCCAGTCCGCGATGTCCGGGACCACCTGCTCGATCAGCCGGCGGCTGCGCTGGAGCAGCCGGTGCTCCTCGTCCAGCGCCCGGGTGGTGTCGGCCAGGAACGCCGCCCGCTCCTCGCGGCGGCGGGCGTCGTCGTAGAGCCGGGCCCGGTCCAGGGCCTGCCCGGCCTGCTGGCCGAGCAGCCGGATCACCCGCAGCTCGCCGCCGGTCAGCTCGCGCTCCTCGGCGAAGCTGAACGCCAGCACGCCGAGCACGGTCACCCCGGCCTGATCCTCGGCCGGCCCGGTGGTCAGCGGCAACAGCACCACGGTGCGCCGGCCGGACCGGGCCATCGTCTCGGCCAGGTCCGGGAAGTGCTCGGCCGCCTCGGCCAGGCTGCGCACCACGTGCAGGTCGCCGCGACGGGCCACCTCGGCCACCGCGCGGGTGGACGAGCGCGGCATGTCGTCCCAGTTGCCGGTCATCGGATCGGTGGAGGCCACCGCCACCAGCAGGTCCCGCTCCTGGTCGACCAGGTAGATGCTGCTGCTGGTGGCCTCGAAGGCCGGCTCCGGCGCCCGGACCACGGCCTCGGCCACCTCCGCCTCGGTGGGCGCGGCGGCCAGGTCGGCCACTATCTGCTGCAGGACCCGGATCCGGGTCTCCGCGGCCTCGGCGGCGTTGCGGGCGTACAGCAGCTCGTTCTCGTAGCTGCGCCGCTCGGTCGCGTTGAAGACCATGGTCCGGATCACCCGCGGCGCCCCGCCGTCCCCCCGCTCGAGCACCGAGTTGACCAGCACCGGGACCAGCGAGCCGTCCGCGCAGAGCACGTCGAGGGCGATCTCGTGCACCTCGCTCTGCATGGTCAGCAACGGTGCGTAGTGGGTCTCGTGGTAGATCTGGCAACCCGGAGTGAGCAGGTCACGGAACCGCCGGTGACCGATCAGATCGGAGCGTTCATATCCGGTCCAGGTCAGGAACGTCTGGTTGACCCGGACGACGGTGCCGTCCGGGAGCGTCGTCAGATAGCCGCAGGGCGCATGTTCGTACAGCTCCTCGGGATCGTCGTCCCAGGGCAGTCGCAACTCCTGTGTCACGTCCGGCCCACCAGATTCACTCACGCCAGTGCTCCGCCGATCATGCCCGCTGTCTACAACCAGGTCTTGATGGCGTCAACCGTCTCTTCCGGAGCGCTCAGGTTCGGACAGTGTCCCGTCGCGTTCAGTGCGATGAAGGTGCTCTGCGGAGTGTGCTTGTGGACGTACTCACCGACCACGGTGGGCGCGATCACGTCGTCCGAGCACTGGAGCACCAGCGAGGGCACCCGCATGCGCGGCAGATCCTCCCGGTTGTCGGAGAGGAAGGTGACCCGGGCGAACTTCTTGGCGATCGCCGGGTCGGTCCGGCAGAACGAGTTGGTCAGTTCCTCGCCCAGCTCGGGACGGTCCGGATTGCCCATGATCACCGGGGCCATCGCGCTGGACCAGCCCAGGAAGTTGCTGTCCAGCGAGACCAGCATCTGCTCGATGTCGGCCCGGCCGAAACCGCCGACGTAACCGGCCGCCTCGTCGTTGATGTAGCGCGGCGACGGGCCGATCATCACCACGCCGGCGAACCGCTCCGGCTCGCGGACCGCGGCCAGCAGGCCGATCATCGCGCTGACCGAGTGCCCGACGAACACGACGTCGCGGAGGTCGTTCTCGGCGACGATCTCCAGGACGTCGGTGGCGTAGCCGTCCAGGCTGGAGTACTTGGCGTCGTCGTACGCCGACAGGTCCGACTTCCCGTTGCCCACGTGGTCGAAGAGCACGAGCCGGTGGGTGTCGGCGAAGGCCGGAGTGACCAGCCGCCACATGTTCTGATCGCACCCGTAACCGTGGGCGAACACCATCGGCTGCCCCGATTGGTTGCCGGACATCGTGACGGCGTTTCTGTGCGTGCTGCTCATGCGGTAAGCGCCCTCCCCAGTGCACCAAAGCATCAAGAACGTGGTGAGCGGAATCACCCGCGCGGTGGGTTAGCAGGTCCGGGTAACCATACGACTCCGGAGCGTTCCGCACATCGCCCCCGTTGTCCGGCATTCGTGTCCGGTGGGCGGATTCGACGTGGTCGCCGCGCTGGCACACCGTCCCTAACCTGGAGGAAGCGCTCGCCGCCGACGACGGAAGGAGATCGACAACTATGACGGACCCGACCCGCGTGGCCGATTCCTCCGACGAACCACCGACCAGTCACGTGCCCAGCCGGTGGAGCGGGGCGGCTCCGGTGCCGGCGGTCGCGCCGCGCAAGTCGATGTGGGACCGTCTGGTCGAGCGGGTGACCGGGCCGCCCGAGCCGGAGCACTGGGCGACGATGCCGGCGGTGGATCCGTGGGCCGGTCAGGACACTCCGGTCTGGACCACCGAGCACCTGGCCCCGCCGCCGGTCGAGATGCCGCCGACCCGGATCGACGCCCCGGCAGCACCGACCGGCATGTCGCCCACTCGGAGAGACGCCCCGGCAGCACCGACCGGGATCTCGCCCACCCTGAGGGACGCCCCGGCGGCACCGATCGGGATGGCACCCACCCGGAGTGACTCCCCGGCACCGGCGACCCGGCTCGACGCGCCCGCAGCACCCCGGCCCCTGCCCGAAAAAGAGCGAAAAATCCGGGCATTGCTGAGCCAGATCGCCGCTAAGGCCGTCGAGCGCCCGGCCACCAAGAGCCCTGCAGCCACCGCCCCGCCACCAGCCGCGCCGCCCTTCACCGCGCCACCGTTCGCCGCGCCACCCCCGAGCACCCCGCCGCAACCCCGCGGCTGGTTCTCCCGCCCGACAGCGAAAACCCCGAACCGCATCCCGATCCAGCCCCGCCCCCCGGTCACGGCCCACCCGGAAAGGCCACCCCGGCGCAAGCGCCGCCGCCTGCGCCGCCTCACGCTGATCGTCGCGGTCCTGGTCGCCGCCTGGTTCGCGGCCCCTTATGCGTACGCCCAATGGCCCGCCCTGGCCCAGTTCCCCGTCGCCGCCCAGCTCCCGGAGCGGGTCGGCGACCTCAGACTCCGCGCCGACGAGGCGAGCCGCCGAGCCCTCGACCGGCTGGCCGACCAGCTGACCGCCGCCGGATCGGCCGGCGCCGCGTTCGCCGGCGTCTACGGCGACGGCAACGGCAAACGCGTCACCCTCTACGGCGTCACCGGCTGGCGGTTCACCCCGGAGTCGGACGTCCTCCAGCAGTTCGACCGGATCGCCGGCGACGTCACTCTCAGCGACGTGCAGGACTTCACGCTGAACGAGTCCGGCGCCTACGAGCGCTGCGGCAAGGGCCGGCTGAACGGCGCCTCCACCGTGGTCTGCACCTGGGCCGACCACGGCAGCATGGCCACCGTGCTGCTCACCCGGCGCTCGATCTCGGAGAGTGCCGAGCTGGTCGCCCGGCTGCGCGGCGAGGTGCTCACGCCGAAGTTCGGCGCGTGATCACTCCTCGCGCTTCGGCGCGTACCGGGGCACGTACTCCTGGCCGGTGAGTTTCTGGATCTCGCTCATCACCTGGTCGGTGAGCTCGCGCAGCGAGGTCCGGTCGTCGGACCGCCCGACCGTCTCGATCGGCTTGCCGAATTTCACCGTCACCACGCCGCGCATCAGCTTGGGGGCGAGCCGGCCGATCGGCTGCACCACCTCGGTGCCGAGCATGCCGACCGGGATGATCGGGACGCCGGCCGCGACGGCCAGCCGGGCCACGCCGGTGCGCCCGCGATAGAGCTTGCCGTCCGGCGAGCGGGTGCCCTCCGGATAGACCGCAACCAGGTCGCCACCTTTAAGCGCCGGGATCGCCGCGTCGAACGCGGTGAGCGCGGCCCGCCCGCCGGCCCGCTCGACCCGGATCGCGCCCAGACCCTCCATCAGCTTTCGCGAGAAGAAACCCTTCACGCCTTTGCCCACGAAGTAGTCCGACTTGGCCCAGAACGCCAGGTGCCTCGGCACCGCGGCGCCGAGGAAGAGCTCGTCGGCGACCGAGAGGTGGTTACCGGCGAAGATCGCGCCGCCGGTCTTCGGTATGTACTCGAGGCCCTCGATGCGCGGCTTCCAACCCACCATCAGCGCATTGCCGACCGTGAGCTTGCCGATCGAGTAGATCAGGGGCAACTCGTCCTCCGAAGACCAGTACAAAGAAAGTTGAGGGGGTGAGGGAAGGTTATCGGACGCGGGGCCGCCGTGGACTATTGATCTTGCCGATGGCCCGGACATTCGCCGCGTCAGGCGAACATCCGGGCCAGTCGGTTATGTCACACGGCAGTGACCGAGACGGTGATCTGCTCCCCGTCGCCCACCTCGCCGCCGAAACCGGTCACCTCGCCGTACGTCAGCGACGTGGCGAGCGTCTCACCGGCGACGAACTCCCGGTGCGCCTCGACCGCCGCCCGCACCGCCGGCGACGCGGAGACGACCAGCGCGATCCGGTCCGAGACGTCCAGGTCGGCGTCCCGGCGGGCCTGCTGGACCACCCGGATCACGTCCCGGGCCAGGCCCTCGGCGGCCAGTTCCGGGGTGACCGTGGTGTCCAGCACCACGACGCCGGCGCCGGCCGGCAGCGGCGCGGAGTTCTCCGGGTCCGCGGCGACCAGCTTCAGCTCGTACTCGCCCTCGGCCAGGGTCACGCCGGCCGCGACCGGGGCGCCGTCGACCAGCTCCCAGTCACCCGACTTGACCGCCTTGATCACCTGCTGGACCTGCTTGCCGACGCGCGGGCCGAGCGCCCGGGGCACGACCGTGAGCACCTGCTGGCAGTACGCCGCGACGTCGTCGGTGAAGACCACGTCCTTGACGTTCACCTCGTCCTTGAGCAGGTCTTTCAGCCCCTCCAACGATCCGGCGGAGGACGCCACGGTCAGCTTGGCCAGCGGCAGCCGGACCCGCAGCGCCTTCGCCTTGCGCAGCGAGAGCGCCGCCGAGGCCACGTCCCGGATCGCGTCCATCGAGGCGACCAGCTCGTGGTCGGCCGGGAACGCGCCGGCGGCGGGCCAGTCGGTCAGGTGCACCGAGCGCCCGCCGGTCAGCCCGCGCCAGACCTCCTCCGCGGTGAGCGGCGCGAGCGGCGCCACCACCCGGCAGAGCGTCTCCAGCACGGTGGCCAGAGTGTCGAACGCGTCGGCGTCACCCTCCCAGAAACGGTCCCGCGACCGGCGGACGTACCAGTTGGTCAGCGCATCCAGATAAGAACGGACAGTTCCGGCCGCACCGGAGATATCGTATTCGTCCATCTGCTGCTGCACGGCGCTGGCCAGCTCACCGGTCTTCGCGAGGATGTACCGGTCGAGCAGGTGCTCCGACGAAGTCCGGAATTTCGCCTCGTATCCCGAAGCATTCGCATAAAGGCTGAAGAAGTACCAGACGTTCCAGAGCGGCAACAACACCTGCCGCACCGAGTCCCGGATCGCCGTCTCGGTGACCGGCATGTCCCCGCCCCGCAGCACCGGCGACGACATCAGCATCCAGCGCATCGCGTCCGACCCGTAGGTGTCGAACACCCGGTACACGTCCGGATAGTTGCGCAGCGACTTCGACATCTTGCGCCCGTCCTCGCCGAGCAGGATGCCGTGGCTCAGGCAGTTCCGGAACGCCGGCCGGTCGAACAGCGCCGTGGCCAGCACGTGCATCGTGTAGAACCAGCCCCGCGTCTGCCCGATGTACTCCACGATGAAGTCACCCGGGTAGTGGTGCTCGAACCAGTCCTTGTTCTCGAACGGGTAGTGCACCTGCGCGAACGGCATCGACCCGGACTCGAACCAGCAGTCCAGCACCTCGGGAACCCGGCGCATGACCGACTTCCCGGTCGGGTCGTCCGGGTTCGGCCGGGTCAGCTCGTCGATGAACGGCCGGTGCAGGTCACTGATCGTGACCCCGAAGTCGCGTTCCAGCTCCTCGTAGGACCCGTAGACGTCGACGCGGGGGAAGGCCGGGTCGTCCGACTTCCACACCGGGATCGGCGAGCCCCAGAACCGGTTCCGGGAGATCGACCAGTCCCGCGCGTTCGCCAGCCACTTGCCGAACGAACCGTCCTTGATGTGCGAGGGCGTCCAGGTGATCTCCTGGTTCAGCTCGACCATCCGGTCCCGGAACTTGGTCACCGCGACGAACCACGACGACACCGCCTTGTAGACCAGCGGGGTGTCGCAGCGCCAGCAGTGCGGGTAGGAGTGCGTGTAGCCGTCGTGCCGGACGACGACGCCGCGCTCCTTGAGCCGGGCGATCACCGGCTTGTTCGCGTCGAAGACCTGCACGCCCTGGAAGTCCGGGACCAGCGAGGTGAACCGGGTCTGCTCGTCCACGGTGACCACGGTCGGGATGCCGGCCGCGTTGCAGGCGTTCTGGTCGTCCTCACCGAACGCCGGCGCCATGTGCACCACCCCGGTGCCGTCCTCGGTGGTGACGAAGTCGGCGCCGAGCACCTGGAAGGCGTTCTCCCCGCCCGGCTCGACCAGGTAGTCGAACAGCGGCGTGTACCGGCGTCCGACCAGCTCGCTGCCCAGCACCGTGCCGACCTGCTCGAAGCCGTCGAGCTCCTTGGCGTAAGCCGCCACTCGCCCGGCACCGACGATGAGCTTCTGCCCGTTGTCATCCGACAGAACCGCGTACTCGATGTCCGGCCCGACGGCGAGCGCCAAGTTCGACGGCAGCGTCCACGGCGTGGTCGTCCAGACCGCGATGTCCTCGCCGGTTTCCAGACGGAACTTGACCGTGAGCGCCGGGTCCGTCCGGTCGCGATAGACGTCGTCCATCCGCGTCTCGGTGTTCGACAGCGGCGTCTCACACCGGTAGCAATAGGCGAGCACCCGGAAGCCCTCGTAAACCAGGCCCTTGTCGTGCAGCGTCTTGAACGCCCACATGACCGACTCCATGTAACTGGGGTCGAGCGTCTTGTAGTCGTTCTCGAAATCCACCCAGCGCGCCTGGCGGGTGACATATCCCTGCCAGTCCTTGGTGTAGGCGAGCACGGACGTGCGGCAGGCCTCGTTGAACTTGTCGATGCCGAGTTCGACGATCTGCGCCTTGGTGGTGATGCCGAGCTGCTTCTCCGCCTCGATCTCGGCCGGCATGCCGTGCGTGTCCCAGCCGAAACGGCGTTCCACGTGCTTTCCGCGCATCGTCTGATAGCGCGGAACGACGTCCTTCACATACCCGGTGAACAGGTGCCCGTAATGCGGCAGCCCGTTCGCGAACGGCGGCCCGTCGTAGAAGACGTATTCGTTGCTGCCGTTCTCCCCGGCCGGCCGCCGCTCGACGGACGCCTCGAAGGTCTTGTCCTGCTCCCAGTGCGACAGGACGGCGCGCTCCACCGCGGGCAGATCCGGCGAGGCCGGGACGCCCGACGCGTCGGTGTGCTTCGGATACATGGTGCTCCTCAAACAGTCATGACCTGACTGCGAGGACGAGCGATTGCCCGCGGTACCACCTCGCTTGACGGGTTGTCACCCGCCCGCTCATTCGCCGGCTGTCGCGCGTGCCGATCCGCCCGGTTCTACTAGGGGGTCGACCCCGTTCTTCCGGAGGCTCCCCGGTGATGGCCGGTTCGTCGCCTGCGTTCCGACAACGATACCGGCCACGCAAGGATTCCCTCATCCGCATTCCCCGCCACCGGAAGATCCAGATCAAAGACCTGATTCGGTACGGCGACGCGAAGTCCCGTGGCTGCCCGCGAGGTCCGCGGGCGCCCCAGGCCGCCCGGCGGGCATCCGGGCTGAATCCCGGCTCCGGGCCGCCGCCCATCGCGGGCGGTACAGGCCGCTTCAGTGGGGTCCGAGCGCCGGGCGCCCGGACCCCGCACCCGGTCAGGGATGCAGCGTGGTCGACCAGAGCGAGCCGCCGTCACGGTCGCGCAGGTGGACGGTGAGCGCCCCGGAGTGCCCGTCGATCTGCACCTCGCCGAAGTGCTGATAGCCCAGCGCCGGCGAGGTGTTCGCGGCCGGCGGCGCGTGCACGAACACCGCCTCCGGCCCGAACGTCGCGTCCAGCGTGTTCGGCCCGAACGCGCCCGCGTGCGCCGGCCCGGAGACGAACTCCCAGAACGGCGAGAAGTCCTGCACCGCGGCCCGCTTCGGGTCGTAGTGGTGCGCCGCGGTGTAGTGCACGTCCGCGGTCAGGAACACGATGCCGGTCACGCCGTGCCGGTGCGCCGCCCGGAGCACCTCGGCGAACTCCAGCTCCCGGCCCCGCGGAGCACCCCCGTCGCCCTGCGCCACCCCCTCCTGCCCGACCGGTGAGTCCGGCACGATCAGGCCGAGCGGCAGGTCGTTGGCGATCACCTTCCAGGTCGCCCGGCTGTGCCGGAGCCCGTCGATCAGCCACTGCCGCTGCTCCCGCCCGAGCAGCCCGCGCTGCGGGTCGGCGTACGTGTCGTCGGTGTTCGGGTCCTTGAAGGTGCGCATGTCCAGCACGAAGATGTCGAGCAGCGGCCCGTAGGAGATCTTCCGGTGGACCGGCCCGCTCCGCGCCGGGATGGGCACCCACTCGTGATAGGCCTGGTGCGCCCGGGCCGCCAGCACGTCCACCCGCTTCTCGGTGTACCGCGCGTCCTCCAGGATCTCCCCGGGGTACCAGTTGTTCACGACCTCGTGGTCGTCCCACTGGTTGATCTGCGGCACCGCCGCCGCGAACCGCTTGTACGCGTCGTCCAGCAGGTTGTACGCGTACTGCCCACGGTACTCGTCGAGGGTCTCGGCGACCTTCAGCTTCGCCTCGGTGAGCCGGTTGCGCCAGATCCGGCCGTCCGGCAGCGTGACGGTCTCCGCCAGCGGGCCGTCGGCGTACACGGTGTCGCCGCTGTGCAGGAGGAAGTCCGGCTCCCGCAGCCGCGCCGCGTCGAACAGCTTCATCCCGCCGAAGTTCGGGTCGATCCCCCAGCCCTGCCCGGCCACGTCCCCGGTCCAGACGAACCGGATGTCGGCCCGCCGGGTGGGCGCGGTCCGGAACGTGCCGTCCACCGGCAGGCTGAACAGTCCCGGCCGCTCCAGGCTCTCCACCCGGGCCCGGTAGTACACCTTCGCGCCGGCCGGCAGGCCGCGCAGCCGCACCTTGCCGGTGAAGTCGGTGTCCGGCGAGACCAGTGGCCCCCGGACCACCCGCGATCCGCGGAAGTCGGGCCGCCGGCTGGCCTGCACCCAGAGCCGGCCGGGCCGGTCCGCCCGGGTCCAGACCACCGCCGAGTCCGCGGTGGCGTCGCCGCTCTGCACCCCGTGGGTGAGCACCGGCCGGCTGCCCGCGCTGGAGAACGCCGGCGCCTCGAAGAGCGCCCCGGCAACGCCACCGGCCACCCCGGCCCGCAGCAGGTTCCGTCGTGAGATCGAAGTCATGCCCTGATGCCTATCGATCCCACGTGACCCCGAGGTGGCCACGCCCTGAACATCCGGCCGTCCCGCCGCTGTGGATGATCAGCGGCGGACAGCCACGACGGGATCAGAGGTGGGGGAACCAGAGCGCCAGCTCGCGCTTGGCGCTGTCCGGCGAGTCCGAGGCGTGCACCAGGTTCTCCCGGTTGGACAGGGCCAGGTCGCCACGGATCGTGCCGGCCGCCGCCTTGCGCCCGTCGGTCGCGCCGATCATGGCGCGGATCACCTCGATCGCCGAGTCACCGGAGAGCACCAGGGCGGCGAGCGGGCCGCTGGTCATGAACCCCTTCAGCGGGGGGTAGAACGCCTTGTCAACGTGCTCGGCGTAGTGCTGATCAGCCAACTCGGCATCCATCGTGCGCAGTTCCAGCGCCTCGACGACCAGCCCCTTACGCTCGAAACGCGACAGAATCTCGCCGAGCAGACCGCGGCGAACCGCGTCAGGCTTGATGAGCACGAGCGAACGTTCGGTGGTGCTGGACACGTGATTCCTCCGGAAGACGACAGGCCGAAACGCCTGAGGTTCAGCCTATCGGTACCTCCGACACGGCGAGCGACGATGTCGGTACTACCGCACTTTCGCTCAGTGACCGGCGGGTCATAACCTGACGGGAACAACGGGAGGTCCACAGTGGCGAACCAGACCGGCCGACCCATCGCACCGGCACGCAAGTTGATGGCGGTGGTCATGGGCACGATCGCGGTCTTTATGATCGTTTACGGACTCGGGCTCTTGAGCTGGTCCGTGGCGATCCTCGGCTTCGTCCTGCTGGCGATAGCCATCGCGCTCGCGATGCTGAGCAATGTACGCCGTAGTGGCCGGGCCACCGTGGCCGGCACCGCCGAGATCGTCGACATCACCCCGCCACCGCTCGCCGGCGCCTACGGCCGCGCCGAGATCAAGGCCATCGTGGTCGCGCCCGGCCTGGGCACGTTCGACAAGGTGATCCGCGACGGCCGGGTGCCGGTCGCCAAGTGGCCGGCGATCAACTCGACCGTGCCGATCACCGTCGACGTCGACGACACCCGCCGCGTCCGGATCAACTGGAAGGAGGCGGCAGACGTCGGCCCGGCCGGCGACCCGCCCCCGCCGGCACAACCCGACCTGGGCGAGGACCCGGAGGAGGAAACGGACGACGACGTCCTGGGCGCCGTCGCCCCCAGCCCGTGGGAGGGCCGCGAGGAGTCCGGCTTCACCTCGCCCGACGACGCCGAGCCGGCCACGACCTTCCCGGACGACCGGGTGACCACTCCGGTCGTGGTCCGGGACACCCCGCACGGCAAGGTGGTCGAGGGCCAACTGGTCACCACCGACGACCAGGCCACCCCCCTCCCCCGCCGAGCCGCCGCCGGCCCGACCACCGCTCCACCCGGGGCCCCCTCAGCCACCGGCTCACCCGCGACCGCCCCAGCCACCGGCTCACCCGCTGGCCCTCCCGATGCCACCTCAGCCACCGGCTCACCCGCTGGCCCGGCCGACGCCACCTCAGCCACCGGCTCACCCTCGGGCCCTCCCCACGCCACCTCAGCCACCGGTTCCGCTGCCGACCCCACCGCCGGGTCCTTCGCCGCCGACTCGTCCGCAGGCAGCCGCACCTCTACCGACTCTTCCTCAGCCACCACCAGCGCCCGGCCGGCCGCAGGCACGTCCGCCGGTCAGGCCACAGCCGCAACCGGCGGCACCACCGTGGGCACCGCCACTGACCGCCCCGGTTCGGGCGCTTCCTCCGAGGCCTGGCCCTCCGCCAGCTACCCGCCACCTCCGGGCCCGTCCTCGGCCAACTACCCGTCCGGCGGATCAGACTCCTTCGACTTCCCGCCACCCCCAGCGCCCTCCGCCGCCACCTACGCGGCCTCGTCCGACTTCCCCCCACCGCCTCCCCCGTCGACGAGCAGCTACGCCGCCGGCTTCGACTACCCGCCACCCCCAGCCCCGGCCTCCTACGCCGCCGCCACCCCCAGCGGCGCGGACTACCCACCACCCCCCACCTCACCGGCCCACACCCAGTCCGCCACCCCCAGCGGCTACCTACGGTCCGAACCCCCCGCCGCCTACTCCCGCTCCGAAGCTCCCGCCGACTCCGCCCGAACCGAAGCCCCCGCCGGTTACTCACGGACAGAACCTTCCGCCGACTACTCGTCATCCGAGGCTCCCACCGGCTACTCACGGTCCGAGACACCCGCCGGCTCCTCCCGGACCGGGGCTCCCGCCAGTTACTCACGGTCCGAAGCTTCCGCCGACTATTCGTCGTCCGAGGCTCCCACCGGCTACTCACGGTCCGACGCGTCCGCCGGCTACTCGCGGTCCGACGCTCCCGCCAGTTACTCACGGTCCGAGGCGCCCACCGACTACTCCCGGTCCGACGCCCCTTCGGCCTATTCGGGGCCCGACACCGCTGAAACGTCCCGCTACGAGGCGGCCTCGGGCGCTGCCGCCGGTGCGGCGGCCTTCGCCGCCGCCGGCGCGGCCGCCTCTGCCTCCCGCACCAGCACCACACGCCCGCCCGGCTCCCGCCCGAGCCCCAAGCGACGCACCACCGCAACAGCCGCAACCGCAACGGCCGAGCCGGAAACCATCACGCCCCTCGCCGGATCCACGGCGACGGAGACCCCGGCCGGATCCACGGCGACAGAGGCCCCCGCCGGTTACCGCCAACCGCAGCCCTCCGCCACGGAAGCCCCGGCGAGCGCCGGCAACCCGCAGCCACCGGCCACGGAGGCCCCGGCAAACTACGGCCGCCCGCCCACCCAGCGAGTCCCGCTCGACGACCAGGACATCGACCCGCTGATCGACATCCCCCTCGACGACCCGGCCGAGCCCACCCCACCGAAGTCCACTGCATCGAAGTCCACCGCGGCCGCCGCTGCCGCCGGGGCTGCGGTGGCAGGCGCCGCCGCTGTGGCGGCGACGAAGGGCCGGACCGCCCCGGACGAGCCGGCCACCTCCACCCCGGAGCCCACCGCCGCGACCACCGAGCCGGAAACCCACGCCCCCACACCGGCGTCGACCCATTCCGGCCGCACCCGCTTCGTCACCCAGCCCGGCGAACCAGCCGAATCCACGCCCCCGGCCCAGGCCGACAAGTCCACACCCACGGACCCTGCCGACAAGCCCGCGCCCACGGCCCAGGCCGACGAATCCACACCCACCGACCCTGCCGGCAAGCCCGCGCCGACGGCACAGCCCGACGAGGACGACGACGCCGACCACCCGACGATCGAGTTCCCCACCAGCGCGTACCCCTCAGCCGACACCGACCACCCAGATCCCGCACCGAACGCGCCCACCTCCGCGACCGGCGCCCCGGACATGTCGGCCTCCGCCGCACCCGGCCGGGACGTAGCCGCCTCGGCTGTTCCCCGGGCGGACCTGTCCGACTCCGGCACCGGCTCCGCCACCGGCACCTCGAACCTGCCCAGCTCCGCCACCGGCACCTCGGACCTGTCCGACTCCGCCACCAGCGCCCCGGACGTGTCGGCAGCGTCAGCCGCCGCCGGCCCCAGCCCGGCGGGCGCAACCCGGCCCGAGCCAACCCCGGCCGCCTACCGGTCCGAGCCGCACCCGGAGCCCACCACGTCGTCGGCCTCCGCCGCCCCGACCCCGCTGGCACCCCCGCCGACAGCTCCGGCGCCGGACCGGCCGTTCCCCACCGCGCCGCCACCGGCCACCCCGCGCCCGTCCGGCCCTACCCTCCCCCCGGACGACATCGACATCCCCCTCGACGACAACCCGGACACCCCTCCGGAGCTCACCCCGGCCGCCGCTACCGCGGTAGCCACCGGCGTCGTCGCGCCCCCTGCCGACGACCCGACCGCCGAGAAGCCGGCGCCCACCAGGCCCACCGACAGCGAGCCTCCGACCGGCGAATCGGCACCGAGCGGTCCGGCGACCGACGATCCCGCAGGCACCGAACCGGCAGGAAGCGGTCCGGTGACCGGCGATTCCGCGGGCAATGAACCGGCCGCGAGCCGACCGGTAGCTGCCGATCCCGCGGACAACGAACCGGCCGCGAGCGGACCGATAGCTGCCTATCCCGCAGGCAACGAACCGGCCGCGACCGGACCGATAGCTGCCTATCCCGCAGGCAACGAACCGGCCACGAGCGGACCGGTGGCCGGCGGACCCGCCACCGACGAATCCGTGGCCGAGAAATCGCCGACCGCCGAGACCCCGGTGATCGATGACGCTCCCACGGTCCCCCTGGCCCCCGCCAAACCCACCGGGAGCCCATGGGGCGACTTCTCCGGCCGTTCCGAGCCCGACGAGCACGCCGCCGAGGTGATCACCGCCTATCCGAGCGCCCGCCCCGGCCCGGCCGGCGCCATCCACGGGGTCGGCATCACCATCCTGGTCACCGAACTGGCCCGCTCGATCGTCTTCTACCGGGACACCCTCGGCTTCTTCGAGATCGACGCTGGCGAGGGCTCCTCCGTGCTGGCCTCCGGCGACACCCGGGTGGTGCTCCGAGCCGTACCCAACCTGTCCTCCGAAGCGGGCCGCCAGATCTACCTCAACCTGGAGGTCGGCGACATCGAGGCGGTGCACGACGAGTTGAAGGCCAAGGGCGTCAAGTTCGTCCACTCCCCGCGCCCGGTCAACCGCGGCGACAAGCTGGAACTCTGGTCCGCCACCTTCCGCGACCCGGACAACCACAACATCGCCATCACCCAGTGGCGAGCCATCCGCCCCAACCCCGAGTCCTGAACGAAGAAAGGGGAGCCACCTCGGTGGCTCCCCTTTCTCGTTGGTCTCGACCGGCTCAGCCGAGGATCGACCGCCGGACATACGTTGCATAGGCCCAGGCCAGCCCGAACATCACCCCGAGCGCGGTGATCGACCAGTGCACCACCAGCCCGCCGGCGAGCAGCGCCACTTGCAGCGCCGTCCCGGTACCCCAACCCCACGGCCGCCGCATGCACCCGGCGAGCAGCGCCGCCACCACCGCCAGACCGATCACCAGCCCGATCTGCCAGCCCCTCAGGTCACCGCCGAGGATCCGGATCGGCTGGATCGCCAGGAGCAGCACGATCGCCTCGAGAGCCAGCGTGCCCGCGCCCAAACCGCGTACGGCAGCTTCGGGATTCTTCAGACCGGAACGCCGCGGCGCGGCGCCTGCCTGGCCCTCAGCGGGCATCGCGTCCTCCTCAGGTCCCGGCGCGGTCATCGCTTGAGCAGTTTCCGCGCGTCCGCGACGGTCACCACCGAGCCGGTGATCAGCACACCGACCCCGCTGAGCTCGCCGGACGCGTCCTCCTCGGCGAGCACCACGGCCTCCTCGATGGCGTCCGGCATGGTTTCCGCGACCGTCACCCGGTCCTCACCGAACACGTTGGCCGCGAGCTGCGCGAGCTCGGCCACCGGCATCGAGCGCGGCGAGCTGTTCTGCGTCACGACGATCCGGGCGACGACCGGCTCGAGCAGGTCGAGCAGCCCGGTCACGTCCTTGTCGCCGAGCACCGCGAGCACCGCGACCAGGTGCCGGAAGCTGAACTCCTCCTCCAGCGCGGTCACCGTGGCGGCCATCCCGTGCGGGTTGTGCGCCCCGTCCAGCAGGATCGCCGGCGCGCTGCGCACCCGCTCCAGCCGGCCCGGCGAGTCGACCTGGGCGAAACCCTCGCGGATCAGGTCGATGTCGATCTGCTTGTTCGGCCCCGCACCCAGGAACGCCTCGACCGCGGCCAGCGCGAGCGCGGCGTTCTGCGCCTGGTGCGCGCCGAACAGCGGCAGGAAGATCTCCTCGTAGACGCCGCCCAGGCCCTGCAGGACGAGCACCTGCCCGCCGACGGCCTGCGTCCGCTGGACCACTCCGAACTCGCTGCCCTCCCGGGCCAGGGTGGCGCCCATCTCGGCGCAGCGCTCCAGGATCGGCCGCATGGCCTCCTCGTCCTGGAGCGCGGTGATCACGGTGGCGCCCTTGTGGATGATCCCGGCCTTGGCCCAGGCGATGTCCTCGATGGTGTCGCCGAGCCACTCGGTGTGGTCGAGCCCGATCGGGGTCAGCACACAGACGCCCGCCTCGATGACGTTGGTGGCGTCCTCCTCGCCGCCCAGCCCCACCTCGACGACCGCGATGTCCACCGGCGCGTCCGCGAACGCCGCGTACGCCATGGCCGTGGTCATGTCGAAGTAGGTCAGCGGCTCGGTGTTGCGCGCGTCGATCAGCTCGGCCAGCGGCGCGATCTCCCGGTACGTCCCGACCAGCCGCTCCTCGGAGACCGGCTCGCCGTCCAGGCTGATCCGCTCCCGGACGGTCTCCAGGTGCGGGCTGGTGTATCGCCCGGTGTGCAGCCCGCACGCCCGTAGCAGCGAGTCGATCATGCGAGCCGTACTGGTCTTGCCGTTGGTGCCGGTCAGGTGGATGGCCGGGTACGCCCGCTGCGGGCTGCCCAGCACGTCCATCAGGTCCCGGATCTTCTGCATGTCGAAAACCATGCGGGTGAAGCCGCGCTCGTTGAGCGCGGCCTCGACCTCGGTGTACTCGCTCATGTCCAGCTTCCTTCAGGCGGGACCACGTGGATCCCGCAAGCGAGTCATGCCGCCGGCAACGCCTCGAGCGCGGCGGCGATCCGGACCAGGTCGGCCTCGGCGGCCGCGAGCCGGTCCTTGATCTTGGCGACCACGGCCTCCGGCGCCTTGCCGACGAACGCCTCGTTACCCAGCTTGCCCCGGCACTGCGCGGCCTCCTTCTCGGCGGCCGCCCGGTCCTTCTCCAGCCGGGCACGCTCGGCGGCGACGTCGATCGCCCCGCGGGTGTCCAGGTCGACGGTGATCCCACCGGTGACCGCCAGGGTGGCGGTCGCGGTGAAGTCGGCCGCCGGGGCGTCGAGCCGGACCAGCGACCGGATCAGCGCCTCGTGCGTGTCGATCCCGACGTTGCCCAGCCCGGTCAGCGCGGCCGAGACCCGCTGGCTGGGCTTGAGGCCCTGGTCGGACCGGAACCGGCGGACCTCGGTGACCACCTTCTGCAGGGCGGCCAGCTCCTCCTCGGCGGCGTCGTCGACCAGCGCGTGGTCGACGGCCGGCCAGGCCGAAGTCATCACGGTCTCGCCGCCGGTGAGCGCGATCCACAGCTCCTCGGTGACGAACGGGATGACCGGGTGCAGCAGCCGCAGCAGCTGGTCGAGCACGTGCCCGAGCACCCGCCGGCTGCGCGCCGCCTCGGCGGTGTCCTGCGCCAGCACCGGCTTGCTCAGCTCGACGTACCAGTCGCAGACGTCGTCCCAGGCGAAGTGATACAGCGTGTCGCAGACCTTCGCGTACTCGTACGAGTCGAACTGCTCGTTGACCTCGGCGATGGTGTGCTGCAGGCGGGACAGGATCCACTTGTCGATCGTGCTCAGCTCGCTCGCGGCGGGCAGGTCACCCGTCACCGTCGCGCCATTCATCAGCGCGAAGCGCGTGGCATTCCACAGCTTGTTGCAGAAGTTGCGGGAGCCCTGGCACCACTCCTCGCTGGTGGCCACGTCGGAGCCCGGGTTGGCCCCGCGCATCAGGGTGAACCGGGTGGCGTCGGCACCGTACTTGTCGATCCACTCCAGCGGGTCCACCACGTTGCCGAACGACTTCGACATCTTCTTGCCGAACTGGTCCCGGACGATGCCGTGCAGGTTGACCACGTTGAACGGCTGCACGCCGTCCATCGCGTAGAGCCCGAACATCATCATCCGGGCGACCCAGAAGAACAGGATGTCGTAGCCGGTGACCAGCACGCTGGTCGGATAGAACTTCTCCAGCTCGGGCGTGCGCTCCGGCCAGCCCAGCGTGGAGAACGGCCACAGTCCCGACGAGAACCAGGTGTCCAGCACGTCGGTGTCCTGCGTCCAGCCGTCACCGGTAGGCGGCTGCTCGTCCGGCCCGACGCAGACGACCTCGCCGTCCGGCCCGTACCAGACCGGGATCCGGTGGCCCCACCACAGCTGGCGGGAGATGCACCAGTCGTGCATGTTGTCGACCCAGGCGAAGTACCGCTTCGACAGCTCCTCCGGCTCGATCGTGACCCGGCCGTCCCGGACCGCGTCGCCGGCCGCTTTCGCCAGCGGCGTGGTGTTGACGAACCACTGCAGCGACAGCCGCGGCTCGACCGTGGTCTTGCACCGCGAGCAGTGCCCGACCGAGTGCTCGTACGGCCGCTTCTCGGCGACGATCCGCCCCTGCTCGCGCAGCGCGGCGACCACGGCCGGCCGGGCCTCGTAACGGTCCAGCCCCTGGAACGGGCCGGGCACGGTGATCACCGCGCGCTCGTCCATCACGGTCAGGCTCGGCAGGTTGTGCCGCTGGCCGATCTCGAAGTCGTTCGGGTCGTGCGCCGGGGTCACCTTGACCGCACCGGTGCCGAACGCCGGGTCGACGTGCTCGTCCGCCACGATCGGGATCCGGCGGCCGGTCAGCGGCAGCTCCACCTCGGTGCCGACCAGGTGCTTGTACCGCTCGTCGTCGGGGTGCACGGCCACCGCGGTGTCGCCGAGCATCGTCTCGGCCCGGGTGGTGGCGACGACGATCGCGTTCTCCCCCTCGCCGTAGCGGATCGAGACCAGCTCACCCTCGTCGTTGGTGTGCTCCACCTCGATGTCGCTGAGCGCGGTGAGACAGCGCGGGCACCAGTTGATGATCCGGTTGGCCCGGTAGATCAGCTCGTCCTCGTACAGCCGCTTGAAGATCGTCTGGACGGCGCGGGAGAGCCCCTCGTCCATGGTGAAGCGCTCCCGGGACCAGTCGACGGAGTCACCCAGCCGCCGCATCTGCCCGAGGATCGCGCCGCCGGACTCGGCCTTCCACTCCCAGACCTTCGCCACGAACTTCTCCCGGCCCAGGTCGTGCCGGGAGAGCTGCTGCTCGGCGAGCTTGCGCTCGACCACGTTCTGCGTGGCGATGCCGGCGTGGTCCATGCCGGGCAGCCACAGCACCTCGTAGCCCTGCATGCGCTTGAGCCGCACCAGGGTGTCCTGGATCGTGTGGTCGAGGGCGTGGCCGACGTGCAGCGAACCGGTCACGTTCGGCGGCGGGATGACGATGGAGAACGGCGGCTTGTCACTCTTCGGATCCGCGGTGAAGTAGCCCTGCGATACCCACCGCTCGTACCGCGACTGCTCTACGTCGCCCGGCTGGTACTGAGCGGAGAGGCCACCGGTGGGCCGGCTGTCGGGAGTGCGGGTATCGGTTGCATCGGTCACCCGGCAAGTCTACGGATTCCCCAGCGCGACCCGGTATTCGCACTGCCACCTGTGGATAACGGTAGGCTCGCGGGATGTCGGACCGCGGCCAGCCAACGCCCCCTCCCGCCGCTCCCACCCCCGATCCCGATCCCAGCACCGCCGGTTCTCCCAGCGCCTCCGCTGCGGAGCCGGCCCCGGTCGCGCCGATCGAGATCCAGGAAGCGCCGTTCAGTCTTCTGGGCGACGACGCACCCGAGGAGTCGACGGATTCCGAGGCCGCCCCGCCCGGTTCCCGCCGCAAGCGGACCCGCACCATCGTCCTCGCCTCGCTGCTCGCCGTCGGCCTGGCCGGCGTCGGCGCGCTGGGCGCGTTCTACTGGCAGATCAGCAGCCAGCGCGACACCACGCTGAACCTGCCCGCGCAGATCGGCGAGCTGACCCTCGACACCGGTGCGAACGCTCAGGAAACCGCGGACTACCTGCAAACCGCCCTGTCCGCCGAGGTCGACCTGGACAAGACGGTCGGCGCCGTCTACACCGCCACCGCTGGGAAGAACGTCCTGTTCTTCGGCGGCACCACCCTGTTCTGGTCCCCGGACAAGGATCTGGACACCTCGTTCGACCTGATCTCCGACGAACAGGGCGCCGTTACCGGCCTCCACGAAGTCGACGCCGGCGCCCTGGGCGGCACCATGAAATGCGGAACCACCAAAACCGAGAACGGCGACCTCTCCGTCTGCGGCTGGGCCGACCACGGAAGCCTGGCCCTGGCCATGTTCCCCGACCGCCCCGAATCCGAAGCCGCCCCCTTGATGCGCCAAATGCGAGAAGCAATCCAAACCCGCAATTAACGTACGCCCACAGCACCCACCCAAACGCAAAACGCCCCGCCACCGATCACGGTGGTGGGGCGTTCTTCCTTTTCCGGGCATAAAAAGGAACGCCCACCCCGTCTCCGGGGTGGGCGTTCCATTCACGTTGAGTCCGGCGGCGTCCTACTCTCCCACACCCTCCCGAGTGCAGTACCATCGGCGCTGGAGGGCTTAGCTACCGGGTTCGGAATGTAACCGGGCGTTTCCCCTCCGCTATGACCACCGAAACAGCCATCAGCAGAACCAACCAGCAACCCGAACCACATGGTCGGGGTGGTTGTTCGTTTGCTGTGAATCACACAGTGGACGCTAAGCATAAAATTTAGGGTGGTTAAGCCCTCGGCCTATTAGTACCGGTCAACTCAACACGTTACCGTGCTTACATCTCCGGCCTATCAACCCAATAGTCTCTTGGGGGCCTTACCCACTCAAAGGTGGTGGGATACCTCATCTCGAAGCGAGCTTCCCGCTTAGATGCTTTCAGCGGTTATCCCTTCCGAACGTAGCCAACCAGCCGTGCCCTTGGCAGAACAACTGGCACACCAGAGGTTCGTCCGTCCCGGTCCTCTCGTACTAGGGACAGCCCTTCTCAAGTATCCAACGCGCACGGCGGATAGGGACCGAACTGTCTCACGACGTTCTAAACCCAGCTCGCGTACCGCTTTAATGGGCGAACAGCCCAACCCTTGGGACCTGCTACAGCCCCAGGATGCGACGAGCCGACATCGAGGTGCCAAACCATCCCGTCGATATGGACTCTTGGGGAAGATCAGCCTGTTATCCCCGGGGTACCTTTTATCCGTTGAGCGACACCGCTTCCACACGCAAGTGCCGGATCACTAGTCCCGACTTTCGTCCCTGCTCGACCCGTCAGTCTCACAGTCAAGCTCCCTTGTGCACTTACACTCAACACCTGATTGCCAACCAGGCTGAGGGAACCTTTGGGCGCCTCCGTTACCCTTTAGGAGGCAACCGCCCCAGTTAAACTACCCACCAGACACTGTCCCTCGACCCGATCAGGGCCGCAAGTTAGATACCCAAACCCAACAGAGTGGTATTTCAACAACGACTCCACCCGAACTGGCGTCCGAGCTTCACAGTCTCCCACCTATCCTACACAATCGAATTCAGATACCAATGTCAAGCTATAGTAAAGGTCCCGGGGTCTTTCCGTCCTGCCGCGCGTAACGAGCATCTTTACTCGTACTGCAATTTCGCCGGGCCTGTGGTTGAGACAGTGGGGAAGTCGTTACGCCATTCGTGCAGGTCGGAACTTACCCGACAAGGAATTTCGCTACCTTAGGATGGTTATAGTTACCACCGCCGTTTACTGGCGCTTAAGTTCTCCGCTTCGCCCCGAAGAGCTAACAGGTCCCCTTAACGTTCCAGCACCGGGCAGGCGTCAGTCCATATACATCGTCTTACGACTTGGCATGGACCTGTGTTTTTAGTAAACAGTCGCTTCCCCCTGCTCTCTGCGGCCATACCACGCTCCACCCGCAAAGGGGCTTCACGCGTCCGGCCCCCCTTCTCCCTAAGTTACGGGGGCAATTTGCCGAGTTCCTTAACCACAGTTCACCCGTCGCCTCGGTATTCTCTACCTGACCACCTGTGTCGGTTTAGGGTACGGGCCGCTCGAAACATCGCTAGAGGCTTTTCTCGGCAGCATAGGATCAATGACTTCACCAGAACGGCTCGGCATCACGTCTCAACCTATATGTGTCACGGATTTGCCTATGACACGGCCTACACGCTTACCCCGGCACAACCACCGGCCGGGATCATCTACCTTCCTGCGTCACCCCATCACTAAACTACTACCCGTGAAGGTCCTGGCCGCCGCCGGCTCAGACCGAAGTCCTCACCAGTTTTGGGCAGTTAGTACCACGAGGTTCGTCTTGGGCGTTTCTTTGCGGGTACGGGAATATCAACCCGTTATCCATCGACTACGCCTCTCGGCCTCGCCTTAGGCCCCGACTCACCCAGGGCGGATTAGCCTGGCCCTGGAACCCTTGGTCATCCGGCGGAAGGGGTTCTCACCCTTCATTCGCTACTCATGCCTGCATTCTCACTCGTACAGCGTCCACGACTGGATCACTCCGCCGCTTCACCCGCTGCACGACGCTCCCCTACCCATCCACACACAAAGTGTGAATGCCACAGCTTCGGCGGTGTGCTTGAGCCCCGCTACATTGTCGGCGCGGAACCACTTGACCAGTGAGCTATTACGCACTCTTTAAAGGGTGGCTGCTTCTAAGCCAACCTCCTGGTTGTCCATGCGATCCCACATCCTTTTCCACTTAGCACACGCTTAGGGGCCTTAGCTGGCGATCTGGGCTGTTTCCCTCTCGACTACGAAGCTTATCCCCCGCAGTCTCACTGCCGCGCTCTCACTTACCGGCATTCGGAGTTTGGCTGATTTCAGTAAGCTTGTGGGCCCCCTAGACCATCCAGTGCTCTACCTCCGGCAAGAAACACACGACGCTGCACCTAAATGCATTTCGGGGAGAACCAGCTATCACGGAGTTTGATTGGCCTTTCACCCCTAACCACAGGTCATCCCCCAACTTTTCAACGTTGGTGGGTTCGGTCCTCCACGCAGTCTTACCCACGCTTCAACCTGCCCATGGCTAGATCACCCCGCTTCGGGTCTAGAACATGCGACTAAAACGCCCTATTCAGACTCGCTTTCGCTACGGCTACCCCACACGGGTTAACCTCGCCACATGCCACTAACTCGCAGGCTCATTCTTCAAAAGGCACGCCGTCACCCCTAAAGGCTCCGACGGATTGTAGGCGAACGGTTTCAGGTACTATTTCACTCCCCTCCCGGGGTACTTTTCACCATTCCCTCACGGTACTAGTCCGCTATCGGTCACCAGGAAGTATTCAGCCTTACCAGGTGGTCCTGGCAAATTCACAGCAGATTCTAGGAGTCCGCTGCTACTCGGGAACACTGCAAGAAGGTCACACGCTTTCGTCTACCGGGCTCTCACCGTCTACGGCTGGCTTTCCCACACCATTCGACTAACGAGTGACTTTGTAACTTCTTGAGGCAATGTCAGTAACCTCCAGCAGGTCCCACGACCCCGGATATGCAACGCCTGACAGCTATCACACATACCCGGTTTAGGCTAGATCCGCTTTCGCTCGCCACTACTCACGGAATCACGGTTGTTTTCTCTTCCTACGGGTACTGAGATGTTTCACTTCCCCGCGTTCCCCTCACACACCCTATGAATTCAGGTGCGGATGACACGACATGACTCGTGCCAGGTTTCCCCATTCGGACACCCTGGGATCACAGCTAGGTTGACAGCTCCCCCAGGCCTATCGCGGCCTCCCACGTCCTTCATCGGCTCCTGGTGCCAAGGCATCCACCGTTCGCCCTTGACAACTTAACCACAGAAAACAAGATGCTCGCGTCCACTGTGCAATTCTCAACCAACGACCAACCCACAACCCGATCAGCCCAACACCAGCCCGGCAACCGCCGACGGTATGAAGGGCCAGGCCGTGCCTGGCATTGAAAAACAACCACCCCGCCTCGCGGAGCTCGCCGGCCTCAGCCAGCATGGTTGTTCTTTCAGATACCCAACAGGGTGCTTATCGCCAAATTCCAGCCGCACTTCAAGATTTTCCCTGCCCAAAGGGCTGTACTCGTCTATGAAGCCGTTGCCGGCTCTGACTGGCCAGTGTCTCCGCCTATGAGCACCCCGGTTCGACGTTT